>JAHDFZ010000280.1 GCA_020627905.1 Verrucomicrobiota bacterium | reverse complement strand
TCTCGAATCTCTAGATTATTTGCATCTGCGGGGATGAAGAGACGTCGACCGAGAACAGGTTCCAGGATTGCTGTCAGCGTCTGCGCGCGTGCCCAATCGAAGCGTTCGGCATCGACTGGAGCATATACCACCCCGGGTTCGGCGAAAGGCCACTTCTCCTTGGGGATAATGCTCTGACCGCCTTCCAAGGTCTCCACTAGAGCGTCGTCTTCGACGAAAAAATCCAGATGCACCGGCGTTTTGGAGACGAGCATCATCCGCCAGGCAAAGTTCTGTCCCTGCTGGGTCCATGATGGATCCCCCTCAATCAAGAAATGACGAAACGGGAAAACGGACTGCCACAGAAACCAGATGCCCACAAGGCTCAGAGTGAGGCGTTTTTTCGATGCCTTCAGAGCCTGCTGCGTTGAAGCCTCATTCTTTCGCTTTTCTCGCATGAAAGCCCGCTTGAGTCGCAGTGGCCAATCTGGCGGAAGAAACACCAAGGACAGGAAAAACCCAAGGTAGGGGAAGATACCGATATTGAAAAGCTGGTGATTGATCGAATGAAATAGGAGGCACAGGAGCAGGGCGATCCATCTGGTGGGCTTCCACATCAGCATAAATCCGATCAACAGGTCAAAAGCAAGTCCACCCCACGCCAGAAACAACGCAGCCGTTCGCTCGGAGATTAGAGAACCAAGAAATTCCCACTCACGCAGTAGTTTGCCAGCAGGCTCCCTCATCGGGATGCCCGCTAACCAGTCGCCTTGGAGCTTAGCAATGCCGCCGTAAAAATAGACGATAAACAGCTGCGCTCGCAGCACAAGGATCGGCCAGAAGGGGATGATGCTCACGCCCTTTTGCTCAGCGGCTGCAGACTTCCTGTCTTTTCTTAGCGTCCACTGGGCATCTGCCGGCATCCAGATGAGCAGAAAGGCAAGCAAGCAGATCAGATAATAATGATTGTTATAAAAGGTGGCTTCTATCAGGAAGAAGTAGCTATAGAGCAGGAATGTCAGCGCCGCACACCAGCGGTAGAATACACCGAGCGCCATGCCCAGCGCGCTAACAATTAGACAGAAAATTGCCCCTGTAAGCCATGGGTCGTAGAGCCTAGGCAACCAGCTAAATCCCCAGTAGGGGAACAGAAAGTCAGCCTCGCGATAACGTAAATCGACGACGCTGATGTCTCCGACTTTCAGGAGGGACTTGATCTCGCCCCCGGCAATCATCAGGGCGAATCCGATGCGCACGACTGCGAGCGAGGCAGCAGAAACGGGTTGGTGCAGCAAGTTATTCATCCTCGTCAGGGAGCTTTTCATCGATTCCGGTCTCGTGATTAGGAAATAATCGTTGCCTCTGCAAAAGATAGACAAGCCAGATATTTTCGCTGACTAGCTAGTCACTTAGAAATCACTTGCACTGGCATAGCCGCTGCTTAGGATCGCCCGCATCCAACCACATACTCGAATGAAAACATCAAAAATTATCACACTTCTTCTTTCTGCGGCAGCTGCGTTCAGCATTTCTGCGACGGCCAATGCTCAGGCGATTCTCGATATCGATCGTGCCGCTAAAGAGCTCAATGTTGAAGCCAATATCGAGGCCGTTTTCCGCACTATGTCAGAAGAGCTGGAGCCCGAGCTTGTCGAGCAGCAGCAGAAGATCCGCTCTGATATGGAGAGCATGACTCGTCTCGTCGGCGTCAACCCGAACACGGAGCAGCGTCAGCGGCTCGCTGGCGAGCTGCAGCTGCTGGAGGCAAAGTTCAAACAATCCCGTCAGGAAGCTTTCCAGAAGATTGCCGCCAAGCGCACAGAGATGGTCGAGGAGTTTACCGAAAAACTTCGTCCCATCGCTTTGGCCGAGGCGAAAAAGATTAAAAAAGACGTCATCGTTTTGAAGTCGAACGCCTTTCATTTCGAGCCCGGTGCGGACATCACAGAGGCGACCATCAAAGCTGCCATCAAGGCCGGGCTGAAGATGGAAGCACCGCCAGAGCCAGAAGACGAAGCTGCTAAGGAAGCCGACTCAGAGTGATCTGAGACGCAAATCGCAGCAGTTTCGCAAAACTGCCGCCCCTTTCCCCGCCAAAAGTCGCTGCGGCTTATAATTTTTATTCTTTCCAGATTACAAGCCACCGCGGCACCGGTATATCCCCCTCATGACCGGAATCCACCTCGATACGATTCTTCGCACCCTCTCCCACTCACTTTGCTCCGCCTTCGTCGTAGGCGGGATGTTTCTGGTGGAATCCCTTTCCGCGCAAACACCGCCACCACCAGAGGCGGTGTTGCAGGAGGCTGCTCGGTTTGAGCAGCAGCAGGCTGCAGAAGATACGGCCGAACAATTGGAGCGTCTCGATCAACTACGAGGGGTCGCGGCGGCCAATCCCGATCTTCAGGAATTGCAGGAGACGGATCCTGATGGGTTCAAGCTCAAGATCGACAAACTCACGATTGAGGACAACACCCTGCTGCCGGATGAGTTCATTGCCAAGCTGATCGCCGAGAACGAAGGGGAGCGCCTCGGGCTCGAAGAGGTGAACAATATCCTCGGCCAGCTGACCAATGAGTATGTCAATCGAGGCTACATTGCGGCGCGTGCCTACCTGCCGCCTCAGGACATCACCTCAGGCTCTCTCACCGTCACCTGCGTTGAGGGTGAGCTGACCGACTTTACCGGAGCGATTGATCCGCGGAACATCGCAGTGAAAACCGCTTTTCCCAAACTGCGTGGCAAAGTCGTCAATCTTCGTGATTTGGAGCAGGGCATCGACCAGCTCAATCGGCTGCCATCGAATCAGGCCACCCTCGACATCCGCCCAGGTGATGAGCTGGGCGACTCTTACATCGAACTTTACAACACTCCGGGAAAACGCTGGCGTGTTATTCAAGGGGTGAACAATGGTGGTATCCCCTCGACTGGCGAATACCAGTCTTCCACGACCGTGCAGATCGACAACCCGCTGCGCATTAATGACCAATTCAGCGCTGCTTACTCCGTTGATCTCTCGGGGAAAAATGATGGCGGCTTCTCCGAGTCCGTCCGGGCCAGCTACTCTGTGCCCTATGGGCGCTGGCTTTTTGACGCATCTGCCAGCTACTCGACCTACTCGACAGAGACCCGTGTCGAGCGCTTTGACTTCGCCTCAGAAGGCGACACCTGGAGCTTCGGACTTGGCGGAAGCTACCTGATTCATCGAGATCAGTTCACAAAAAGCACCCTCCTATTCGGCTTGAACCATTCGATTACCGAGAACTTCCTTAATGGCAATAAACTGCTGGCTAGCAGCCGAAACATCACCATCGGAAACATCGGATTCTCCCACGCTCGGCCACTGAAAGGTGGGCAGCTCTTTTTTACCTTCAACTACCAGCGCGGTCTCCCTTTCTTCAACGCCTTCGGGCCAGAGGACCGGATCGATCCGGGACAGCCGGATGGCGATTTCGACATCTGGACAGCAGACATCAGCTATCTTCGCCAGTTTACTCCTGAATGGATGCCTGAGACGAAACCCATCACCTGGTCTTCGAGCTTCTTTACCCACTACACCCCTGACAACGTTTTTGCTTCTCAGCAAATCGGTATTGGTGGTCAGGGATCCGTTCGAGGATTCCGTGAGGAAAACCTCCTTGGGCAGGCCGGATTTTTCTGGCGCAACGAGCTTTCATGGAACCTCACATCACTGGCCGAACCTACTCAGGGACTGATCAACCAGGTCAACGCCTTTGTAGCCTATGATCTGGGAGCTCTTTACGGCCCCGATCGCACAGACGACCGCAAGGGCGTCATTCATGGAGCCAGCGCGGGTATCCGCTTCGGCGGCGGGAAACTGAATGGAGAAATCTCCGTCAGCCAACCCGTGGCTGCGCCGGACTTTATCCGCTCTCTCGACACTCTCTTTTACTTCGGTCTGAGCTATACGTTCTGACCCTTGTGGCTACAAAACGAAAGCTCCCAGCCTGGCATGAACATTGCCACCAACCGATGAAATT
>JAHDFZ010000279.1 GCA_020627905.1 Verrucomicrobiota bacterium | reverse complement strand
CGTCACGGAGGTCAGCGTTCCCGGCATGACTCTTCCTTTAACTACTGAATTCGAGGGGCATCCACTCCCGAGAAACGCTGTTGCTAGTGACGGGGAGACCTAGCCTCAACCGCAAAACAGACTGGGCTCCAAACTCATGCAGCAATCTCCGTGGGAACGCTGACCTCCGTGACGGACAGGCCTCGTCGGCATAGCAGAGTCCGGGCGGATGACTCCTGCGCACTGACGGATTGCACAGCTAGCGAAGACAACGTGGTTCCTTCGCGGACGTCAGCATTCGTGTTACCGGGTATTCTCTGGAGAAACAACACGTGGATGTCCCACTTCCCGTTGGAAAAGGCTATCGTCTCCTCAGACCCCGACGTCCAGCTTTGTCACCGAGCAAACCGAAATAGATGCCATAACCCCTCTACCAGCAGAAGCGAGGCACGGCTAAATCAATCTAGACGATGGTTTTTGGAGTATTAGCGCCTTCCGCCTGCTCAATTCGCCTTTGGTTGGTCAGATAGGCGAATGATACACTCCCGCGACTCGGATTTTCCCTGGCCATCTATGAAATAAGAAACCCAGGTATCATGGAGGTATTCATCGTTGACCGAGAAGACATAGACTGAATGACCTGAGAACGCTTCCCTTTCGTTGAAAGGCAGGTTTTCCAAGGGAGTTGATGCGCACTGCACCTTCGAGATGAACTCGTTGCCTTTCCAAATGTTCACAGTTACTGATGGAGCTGGAACGGCCTGTCCGCTATCTACTCCGATGTAAACACTAGAGACGGGAAATTCCTCGTGCATCAGATCGTTTGGTGTGATCTTAACAACAAATGAATGGTCAAGATGCACAGCATTCGCTGGTGTAACGACTGCCTGCGGCACCTCGCCGTAGATTATGGCTGATAGGGACGCGAGAAGGTATAGTATGGAGGCGCGCATTTTCATAGGTTGGAATCGAAACATGCCGATGGATCTCAAAACGGCTGTCGAAAAAAGGTTCGCAAATAAGGCCAGTCGACTCATAGCGAGATTCGGTGATCATCTTGGTGACCTTCACTACCGTCATTAGCTTGGTCGGTGACATGCCTCAGGAACGGGCGGAAATGAGGTGCGTAAACTCCGTTCATAAGATCATGCGGAGAGTTCGTGTTGTCCGATTTCGCTGAAGCACTCGTCATCTCCCAGGCTCGGCCTCGACGAGTAAATCCAAACCTCCACCAATCGCCCGCTTCGCCAGTCATCAGGAGTTGAAAGTTCCCGTCGATGCATTGCTCGATCTTGTAGGAAACCGAAGAAAGGAGTTCATCCAAAGACTCTTCGACAGGCTCATTCGGTGGCATCGAGAAAGCCTCGCTCTTGACTGTGCTCCAGTAAGAACGCACGAGACCCGCTGCGAAGCGCTCGAAATCTGCATCTGGATTTGCAAACATTTTTGTTGGAATACAAGTGAGTAAGAATCAACAAGCAAACGCACGGGGGACAGATCACCGCTCACCTGCTGCGCAAAGCCTAACCTCCCTCATCTTTCACCAGAAAGCCCATACCCGCAAAAATAGCTGCCAGGCAGATCCAGAGTGTAAAAGAAGTCAGGGCAAGCTCCCAGACCCAATAAAAGGGTCCTTCCCACCCGACCTGATCGAGGACAAAGAAGTTGAGGATCCGCTCGACCACTCCGCTCAAAAGCGCGGCTACACCCGAGAAAACGGTGCCTATTCCGATCAGTTTCTTCATGGGAGAGCGGGTTACACGAGATGTGAGAAAAGGTCAATGGAAGCCTCATATTCAGGGTTCCACATTCTTCGAATTTCGCGATCACTGGCTTCAGTCCCCGCCACAGCCTCCACACCCGGAACCACATCCAGACGATCCACCGCTGTCACCATCTCCTCCTGAAAAGAAGCTCCAGGCACCACTGCTTGACCCGCATCCGGCACCACCACCGCACCCCGTAGCGCCGGGTCGGCTGCTGCGTGGGCGAATGTGTTTATCCTGCCTCTTCTCCGTGCGTTTGGCGTTGATGAGCGCTCCCACGAGGAGAACGACAAACGCCGCAAAAAGGGTCACCACACCCATATTCTGGAAATTCATCAGCTGGATCGCACCGGCCACCCCCAGGAAGGCCGAAACGCCCCAGAGCAGCCGGGCGATAGATTTGCGCTCGATGACGAAGACGTTGTTCCGGTCGAGTCGCACAAAGTCTGCCCCGAAGCGTTGGACCTCCGGTGGCCAGATCTCTTTCGGAGGCTTCTCGCCGAAGGTTTCCACGTAACTTGCCAGCGTTTTTTGATACTGGCTCCTGTAAGAATCGGCCTCGCTTTTGCCGCCCTTCGTTGGCCCGTGATGGAGCGGCCGGTCGAGGATTTTCCCACACAGCTCCTCCCAGTAGGATCGGGTGTAGCAGAGGTGTAGATGCCAGGCCTGGTCGACCGCATCTGATGGCGTGACGGCATGGCTGACTCGCTGCGAGAGAAAGAGGAATCGCAGATATTCACGCTCTACTTGTTGTGCGTGATCTCTGCTCCACCCATTGTCAGCGGCGAGACGGTCGACAAACGCCAGCTCAGCTCCCGCTTTATGAATGATGAAGCTGTGTAGCTTCTGCCACAAAGGGTCATTTTGGTAGGTTGGTTCCATGTCGCCGTTTTACATCGCTGAAAGCGGGAGGTAAAGGGAAATGAGGAGGGCTGCAGGCAGGGGCGGGACACGCGTCTAGCAGCTGAGGTCTGAGTTGGCAAGTCTACCAACGTCATTCCTGTTTTCACTGAAGTTCGAAAAGTTCTTCTCGATCGTCCCGAATAACATAAACACTCAACTCCTCGATCCTCGGTAAATCAGTTAGGATATCAAAAACCTCCTTCGCCTCCGCGCTCTCAATGAATACCTCTGTCAGGGATTCTTGAGTCCTTATCCACTTGGCCTCGTCAACTGTGATGAAATTGTCGGGGTCCGAAATGAACATCGTGAGACAACGGAGATCAGGTAGGTTCGCAATATCCGAGCCACATGGGCTCCAGAAGACTAGCCGCTCGAGGCGCGGGAATTTCTCCGAGAGCAAGCCAAAGGCATCCGGGGAAAGGCTGCCGTAGAGAATCCGAAACTCTCGAGTCTCTGGTCTAATTCGTATGAGCTGGAGCTCTTCTGCCGACAACTCTCGTCCGAATGTCGTTAGGAAAAAGCTCTCAATCGCGGGGATCTCGTTCGAAATAGGTAGGCATCGCTCGGGTGAGTTCAGTAACGAAAACGACCAAGTATCATCGTTCTCTAGCGAAGCCTCACCTCCAGCTTCGGCAATCCTGAGAATTAGACTCTCGGCTTCCGGGGGAGATAGGGGAGGCAGTTGGTCAATCGCGGCCTCGTGGTTTCTGTTGCAGCCTAGTTGGAAACAGCAAATCCCTGCGATGAAGGCAGATCGTATTTTCATTTTTTGAGAGAACCGTCGAAACTTCAGGGCACCTTAACCGAGTCGAGACTTCGATAGTAACTGGTCTCCACTCCGTCTCGTCTTAATCAGCATGTCGCCGAAATGTGGCTCGATCTTCGAGCTTCAGTCTGTATTCATAGGGTTGTCTCAGGAGGTCTGAAATGCTCACTGACGGCACTATGAATCCTTGAGAGATCATGATTGGATCAACACCGGCATCCAAAGATCTCTCGACGGAAAGGCGAGCGTCTACCTGCTCTCCGAGCTCGCGAATCGTTGTGGGAGGTAGTTCAAGAATCTGTATACTGCCGATCGGAAATGTCGACCTAACTTCGCCACGGTCCTGCGAATTAGTTACTATAGTGAAGGCAAAGCCCGCGAATTGAGGAGGCGCATGGATAGTCATCGACATCGTGACGGCATCAGCATGAGAACGACTCTCGATGGGTGCGAAAATTCTGGTAACCGATGCGATAATCATCTCCTGTTTCTCGAGATTCGCCATCATGATGCCAGGCAGCAACGCCAGAGAGCCGGCAATCAGCAGGAAGGTTTGTGTTTTTGCTAAGTTCATAAACACTTTAAGATAACACAGCACGCCAT
>JAHDFZ010000278.1 GCA_020627905.1 Verrucomicrobiota bacterium | reverse complement strand
GCCACGCCCGTTCCACGGGGTTTGTGGGGAGGAAACAGGAAAGTCTACTGAGCGCCCCCATCGCTCCCGCGCTCCAGAACAACGCGGAACCCGTAGGTGGAGAGCCGTAAGTGCGAGGTGTTGCCGATCTCAAAGGAGCTCAGCAGATCACCAGCGGTCCGCATGCGCCATGAGCCACCGCGCAGCACGCGGAAGTCGATCGAACTTTTGAACGGATCCTGACACCATTCCCAGACATTCCCACCCATGTCATAAAGCCCGAATTGATTCGGAGCAAAAGAACCCACGGGGGCGGTGGTGCTGTAGGAATCGACGCCCAGCTCGGGGTGGTAGTTCCCCGCTCCTTTCGGCGGCGGCCAGTCTCCCTCCCAGGGGAAGTGAATGGGAGCTGCAAGCGTCGTTGATAGCGGATCCGAGGCCCCCACTGGCTTCATCCCGACGGCGATGCTCCATTCAGCAGAGGTAGGCAGGCGAAAGCGGTCCTCTTTGCCGATCTTCCCCAGCTTGCGCTCCTTCTCCGTCAACCAGGCGCAGAAAAACGCAGCATCCTCCCATGACACATTGACGACCGGATAGAGCGACCCGGAGTTCGCCCCAGCTGCCGACCACTTGCGCCCAGTGCTGCGTGCAAAAGCGCGATAATCACTGTTCCTCGTTTCCCAGACACTGAATAAGACCTTGGTGTTCGGGACGGAGACGAAACGTTGCCCCAGGGAGTTCGTCACCTCTTCAGGAGATCCAACCCCACTCATCAGGGGACCGGACAGCAGGCTCATGATCACAAGCTTCCAAAGCCGAAATGCTTTTCTCCATCTTTTTACTCCCTCGTTAGTCCGACCCATGGCTGACAGTGTAAAAACTGATTCCTCATTTGTCAAAACCGCTGCTGCGGAGCTTTCAGTCTTGTCACAAGACGGAAGATGCTTTTCAATCCATGCTGATAGAGGATGAGGGAGCCCAAGGAAAAAGAGCAGACTGAGCTGGAGCTTCTGTGGAATTTTCCTGGTCCGGAAACTGAATTCTGGACAGAATGCCTTTCGCTGTTCTGTCGTCAGCTGCGCGCAGCGACCGCCATTCTGCTGGCACGCGAGATCGACGGTGACCGCACAGAATGGAAGCCGATGTCCCTCTGGCCAGACGCGGAGGAAACGAAACAGCGCTTCTTTGCCCTGCGCGAACAGATCGAAAGCCATGTCGCCGATGCAGACTCCAGTGCGTCGCCTGAAGCGAAGACCGTTGCGGATGGCATCAGCATCTTCTGCCTACCAGTAGACATCGGCTCACAGCAGTCGGAGGCAGTCATCGCCCTGCTGCAATACGGAGACGACTCCTTCCTTTTTCCCTCAGATCGGCACCTGCGCTTGATGCGGCAGACGCCTTTCCTCTATGGGGCAGACCTCAGCTTTGAAAAATCGAAACCCGCCCTCAAAGCACCGGCTTCGTCGCCTCTCCAATCCGCCATCGAGCTAACTCTCGCCGTGCAGGAGGAGACGCGTTTCCCCGCCGCAGCCATGCGCTTGTGCAACGAGCTTGCCGCTACCTTCCTCGCTGAACGGGCTTCGCTCGGTTGGGCGCATGGGGAATACGTTCGTGTAAAGGCGAGCAGTCATTCCGAGAAACTCAATAAACAGAGCGAACAGATCCGCGATCTCTGCACGGCCATGGAGGAGTCGCTTGATCAGGATGATGAAATCCTCTGGCCCGAAAGCACTGCCAGCCGCTTTCACATCTTCCTCGGGCACGAACAATACGCGCGGACGTCCGGGACGACAGCCCTGATCTCTGCCCCTCTCCGCGACAGGAAAACAATCCCATGCGGCATCCTAACACTCGAACGTGAAGAACCCTTCACCCTGACGGAAGCCCGCTCTCTCCGTCTCATGCTGGATCTCACCGGCCGCCGCCTGACAGAACTCTACGAGCAGGACAAGTGGTTCGGTGCTCGCCTCGCGAGGAAATGCGCAAAAGGCACACGCAGGCTGCTCGGACCAGAGCACACTCTGGCTAAGGTCATCGTCCTACTGGCGGCCGGCACCATTGCCTTCCTCGCCCTCTTCCCGTGGCCTTATCGCATCCACTCCACTTTCAGCCTGGAGGCGGAGGAAACCTTTCACCTCCCGGCCCCTTTCGAAGGCTATGTCAAAGAAGCAAGTGTGCGCTCCGGAGACCTTGTGGAAGAGGGCGACCTGCTCGTGCAGATGGACACGCGTGAGGCCGAGCTACGAATCGCTGAGTTGAGTTCATCCATCGAGCGATTCACAGCGGAGGCTCAGCTCGCCCGGGCTGAGGGAAACCCCTCTGGCCTGCACATCGCGGTGGCACAGGCGCAGGAAGCGCAGAGCGATCTCAAGCGCGCAGAGCTCATCCGCTCGCAGGCGAACCTGCAGGCTCCGGCACGTGGTGTCGTCGTAGAAGAGAAACTCCAGGACCAGATCGGAGCGCCGGTGACCAAAGGAGAGTCTCTGTTAGTCATCAGCTCTCTCGACGGTCTGTATCCCGAGCTGCTGGTCGCACAGGAAGACATCCATCGGATCAGCGCGGGTGACACCGGCAGCCTAAGCTTCGCAAGCCGACCGGATCTGCGTTATGGGTTTACCGTAGAAAAGATCGAACCAAAAGCCCAACCGCAGGAAGAGGGAAATGTATTCAGGATCTACGCTGACTTCTCTGACGCCCCCGACGAATGGTGGCGACCTGGCATGACTGGTGTCGCCAAAATCGATCATGGCGAGCGGAGCCTCCTCTGGCTTTTTACTCATCGGGCGATCGACGCTCTCCGCCTCCGTTTCTGGCTCTGAGAGACTGGTTATTTGTGATGGCTAAGGCGAGACCCATGTTCAGCGAGTCGTGGCACCGAGTTGCCCTAGAGCGAGTGCGATTGAGCTCCAGTGCCCACATCCACAAACAGCTCTTCCGCGGTCGCCGCTTCTATGTCGTTAAGGATCCGCTCAACCAGGAATTTTTCCGCATTTCAGAAGAAGCTTACCTGTTCGTTGGCCGCTTGAGCCTGGATAAAACAGTCGAGGAAGTGTGGCAGGAAGTCGTGCGACTCTACCCCGAGCAGGCACCCGGGCAGGATGAAGTCATCCAGGTGCTCTCCCAGCTCCACCGATCCAATCTACTGCACTCCCAGCTCGCACCCGACACCGAGCAACTCTTCGAACGACAGCGCAAAACCGCACAGAAGAAACTCCGAGGCAAAGCCCTTAACTTCCTCTTTCTCAACATCCCGATCTGGAACCCGAACCGAGCGCTAGCATTCATCGATCCACTGCTGAAGCTTCTCATCTCACCCCTCAGTCTCATCATCTGGCTAGGGGTGATTGCTTACGCTGGGTGGGAAGCGATCGCCCATGGCAAGGAGCTGTTTGATGATCGGAATTCCATCCTCGCTCCCCAGAACCTTTTCCTCCTCTACATCTGCATGGCCGTGTTGAAACTCATCCACGAGTTCGGCCACGCAGCCGTCTGCCGGCGTTTTGGCGGGGATGTGACGCAATGCGGCGTCATGCTTATGCTGCTGATGCCTCTCCCCTACGTAGATGCTACTGCAAGCTGGGGGTTCCAGGCGCGCTGGAAGCGCATCGCCGTCAGCTCAGCAGGCATGGCCATCGAGCTCTTTGTGGCGGCGATCGCCCTCTTCATCTGGGTGCGCACAGGCGATCCTTTTGTGAAAGCGATCACCTACAACATCATCGTCATCGCGTCGGTCAGCACCCTTCTCTTCAATGCGAATCCTCTTCTTCGCTTCGATGGCTACTACATTTTCAGCGACTTGATCGATGTGCCCAACCTCTATCAGCGGGCCACGCAACAGCTGAAATTTTTCTTCGAGAAAGTCGCCTTTGGTGTTCGTCAGGCTACCAGCCCGGCCCATAGCACTAGCGAAGCCTGGTGGATCAGTATCTACGGCATCGCTGCCTTCATCTATCGGATTTTCCTCCTGGCTTTCATCACCTACACCGTTTCGCAGAGCCTGCTCGGTGTCGGATTCCTCGTCGCTCTTTTCTGCGTGGGCCT
>JAHDFZ010000026.1:21752-24371 GCA_020627905.1 Verrucomicrobiota bacterium | reverse complement strand
CCTTCACCTAAGAGATTCAGCACCTCCAGCTCCCGTGCTGTCAGCTTCTCGGAATCGGACTCGGGCGGAACTCTCGTGAACGTCGTCAGCATCATTTTGGCGATGCGGGAATTCAGCGGAGCGCCACCATTCAGCACCTCTATGACGGCTCGGCGTATCTCGCTCACTGGAGAACTCTTCAGCAGGTAGCCGGATGCCCCGGCACCAATCGCCTGGAAAACACGCGGACGGTCATCGAACTGGGTCAACACAATGATGTGAGATTCGGAGGAAGCCTCGCGAAAGAGTGGAATCGCCTCAAGCCCTGAGATACCAGGCAGATCGATATCAAGAAGAATGAAGTCGGGTGCCACCGCAGAGCTCAGTCTTTCCAACGCTTTTTCTGCGCTATGAAAGGCGTCTGTGCAGACCAGCCCCTGCTCCACTTCGATCGCAAACTCTATCGATTCTCGATAGGCACGATTGTCTTCCACAATCCAGACGCTCTGCGGTTTTTCTGTATCTAACTTGATCATAGGTAGGAGCGGAAGGGGACACGAAAATCAACCAAGGCGAAACCGCAGCGATAGGGAGGTCCCCTGCCCCGGTTCGGAGGAGACTTCTAAATCTCCTTCCAGCTTCTTCGCACGCGAGCGCAATCGATCCAACAGCTCCTCGTCTTCGATGTCAAAATCAAAACCTTTCCCATCATCAGTCACTGAAAGAAGCCACCCTTTTTTGGAAGGCTCATCCCTGCCGATCTGCACCTCGAGAGAATCAGCTTCTGCATGCTTCACCACATTGTGAACCGCTTCCTTCGTGTAAAGCAGTAGGTGCCGTTTTTGTTCGGGAGAAATTGACTGATTCGCAAACCCTTCTTCTACCTCAAAGCGATAAGGCAGATCCAGGGTGAGGGACTCGATCGACTCTCGAAGGCGCTCAACCAGAGAGGCTGTATCATCACTGCGCTGATCGACCACCCACACGAGGTCCCGCATCGTATCCCCGGCCTCTCTGGCGGCTTGAGCAACCTTCGTCAAACGGCCTTTTTGAGCCCTGTCTTCGACCAGAGAGGAAAGGACATCCGTCTGCAGAGCTATGGAGCCAAGCGTGCTGCCGACCTCGTCATGCAGGTCATTGGCGATCTGATCCCGCAGCTGATTGACTTTTTTCAAGCGGGCGCGACGGATCACAAAAATCCCCAATGAAAGACCTGTTAGACAAACCACCGCCACGATCCACCCTGCCATGATTTTACGTTGCTCACGAAGAGCGGCTTCCACTTGGACCTGTCCACGCAGAGATGAGAGCTGATGAGTTAGCGCTCGGCGCAGCTCTAACTGCTCCAGCCATTTTCGTTGCGGCATGAGCGGCCCGAAATCAGAAACCCCATCAACTAACCGCTTTAGATCAGGGCGTTCCTGCACGTCATCACCTCCGCTTACGCTCAGAGTGGAGTCAGGCATGCGATTCACACCCTTCTGATCGATCACCTCCAGTTCAGCGAGAGCCAGGAGGCTTCCTTCCCTCTCGATTCCCCGATCAAGTTCATAGGCGATCAGTCGGACACCGTTGATCATCTGATTCTTCAGAGGCTTACAGAAAGCGACATTCCTCGGGTTTCGGACGGGCAGACCATCGAGCCTTCCCCGTTCGAACACACGCTCCCACGCATAATCCACACCACGGATTTCAACAGCAAAGTGTCTGGGGTAACCAAGGCCGATTTGATTCATATCTGACCGATTCTGGATGCCCGTCAGCGGATAAACATTCAGCCGATTGGCGGCAAAATCGTTTTTCCAGGTCGCCTCGATCACAATGGGTGTATCAGGATGTGACTGAGCAGCCAAAACCTTCAATCCATTGCGCCGATTGTCGTAAAAACGCAGCGGGTCACCAAGGATGGAATAGCCATCATTGACATAAGAGAGCCGCCAGTTCGGATTATTCGTGATGACATCGAGCGCAATCGGTTTCGCTCCCAAGCCTACGTTATCCTGACCATCAAAAACGTAGATCTCCGAAATGCATAAAACCCGTGCGGCCAATTCGCGCGCTACAAACCGAATGTAGCGGCACGTCACCTTTTCATCTAACACATGCAGAGGGCTTCGCCCCGGCTGCCCCGATGGAAAATCCTTTGAACTTGAGATGGTTCGGGCATCGGAAAAGTCTGCTTTCTCCGCTATCTGAAACTCCCAACGGGGGGGGGAACCCGTGGTTAACTTCCAGAAAGTTCCGCTGAGCCATAACGGCAGGGATCACAAAGATCGCGTCGACCTCCCGGACTCTCCCCAGGTCCAGCCCGACCCACCGAGTTCGATCATAACTGGGGTCGTTCAATTCCGATTCCGTAACAACGCTCGAAGCATAACCGAGCGTTCCCCCTGCTGGACCTGACAGAGGGACAGGGAGAGACTCCAACTGCTTCTCAATCGAAACAATCTGCCCCTTCAGCCGATTCATCGTGCTATCGGAACAGGCCGCCACCGTCAGGGCCAGGAAGACCACTCCAAGCCATTGTAGCATCGACTGATAAACTCCGCTGATCATAGGATGAGCATAGCGCAGCTCGGCGGCAAGGGCTACCCCCCGTATTTTCGGGTATGGAGAGGCTTCCGAGATCTGGGTATCTTT
>JAHDFZ010000026.1:8552-21742 GCA_020627905.1 Verrucomicrobiota bacterium | reverse complement strand
AGTTGCTTTTGCCTTACCCGCCCTATTCGGCCTCGCAGTTCCTCTCATGGGGAGCCCGAACGATGCCGAGACCGCCCCGGTTGTCGACTTCGACCGCGACATCGCACCGATCTTCGAAGCTTATTGCCTCGATTGTCACGACTCCGGCACCTTGAAAGGTGGAGTTGGTCTCGAAACGTTCTACCACGCTCAGCTGCCTACGGATGCAGGGGATCGGCTGATTGTGCCGAAAGATACTCATGCTTCCGTGCTCATGCATGTCATCGAGTCCACTGACGAAGACGTGCAGATGCCGCCCAAAGGCGCACGCGTCTCCCCCGAAGAGGTTCGGCTGCTAAAAGACTGGATCAACCAAGGCGCGGTATGGCCTGATGATGGGTGGAGACCACCCGTTCACTGGTCTTTCGTCAAGCCAGAGAATGTTGAAGTGCCGGCACTTCCGGAGGTAACGGGGAATGAAATCGACAAATTCATCGGGGCTCAGCTCCTCGAAGCGGGCATTCCTGCCAATGGAAAGGCATCCTCGGAAAATCTTCTCCGTCGGCTTTACCTCGACACCATCGGTTTGCCTCCCACTGTTGAGCAACTCACAGCATTTCTAGCCGACCCCTCGCCCCAGGCCTACCAGGCGGAAGTCGATAAGCTGCTCTCCTCTCCCAATTTCGGTGAAAAATGGGCTATCCCCTGGCTGGACCTTGCCCGCTACGCCGACTCCGAGGGTTATCAGAAGGACGTGCCTCGAAATATGTGGCCCTACCGCGACTGGGTGATTCGTGCCATCAACGAGGACATGCCGTTTGACCAGTTCAGCATCGAGCAACTGGCTGGCGATCTCCTGGAGAATCCCACCATCGATCAAAAAGTAGCGACCGCCTTTAACCGGAACTCAACGCTGAATCTGGAAGCCGGCACGGACCCGAAGGAAGACCACTTCAAATACGTCGTCGACCGCACGAATACCGTTGGGTCGATCTGGCTCGGCTTAACTGTCGCCTGTGCTCAATGCCACAACCACAAATACGATCCCATCTCAGCGAAGGAATACTATGAGCTGTTCGCCTTCTTCAACAACACGCCGATGGAGTCGGAGCAAAAGGGTCAGGAGATGACAATGGCGGGGCTCGATCACATCGGGCCGGAACTTGCCGTGCCCATGAGCGATGGTGACCGAGCTTTTTTACAGGTGGAGGAAAAGCGGGCGCGCGATCTCCTCTGCGATCTCCGAAATCAGTATCGGACAATTCTCTCAAATGCATCTATTCCTGATCAACTGCCGAAGAAAATCCGCGAACAGATCGCCAAGGATGCGGGCGAACTCGGAGCAGGCGCCATGTTAGACGTCGTTCGTGCTCTGAAGGTCAAGGATCAGACTTTTGTCTCCACCTTCCAGAAGGAGACGATCATGAGGGCGCGAATCAACCGACTCCGTCAAAACAAAGTGCGCGTCATGGTAGAGATGCCGGAAGTGCGCCCGACCTTTGTGGCCAAGCGCGGAGACTTCCTGACAAAAGGAGTCCAGGTCCAGCCCGCCACACCTGATTCTCTGCACCCGTTCCCTGCAGATGCACCGTCAAACCGCCTGGGCTTAGCACAGTGGCTCGTCTCACCGGAAAGCCCACTGGTGGGTCGCACCTTCGTCAACCGAATGTGGATCGAAATTTTCGGACAGGGGCTCGTCACAACACCTGAAGAATTCGGTTCTCAGGGGGCGATGCCCACTCACCCGGAGCTGCTTGACTGGCTGTCCTATCAATTCGTTCACGAGGATGGATTCTCCCTGAAAAGAGCCCTCATGCGTATCCTCCTGTCAGAAACCTATCAGCGATCTCGTGCCGTTAATGCAGAGGCACATGCACTCGATCCGAACAACCAACTTGTCTGGCGTCACCTCGGCCACCGCCTCAACGCGGAAACAATCCGTGACCAAGCCCTCCACATAAGCGGCCTGCTCGTAGATCAGAAGTTCGGACCGAATGTGCGCCCTTACCAGCCCGCCAGCGTTTGGGGTGCTACCGCCGGTGCCAGCGAAAAATACTGGCTGGCGAATGAGGGCCAGGAGAGGCATCGCCGTGGTGTTTACACCCTGTGGAGACGGAACAACCACTACCCGAGCTTCGCCAACTTCGACGCCCCGGATCGCAGCCTGTGCGTCGTTCAGCGCGACCGCTCGAACACCCCCCTACAGGCGCTGACGCTCCTCAATGACCCTGCCTTCATCGAGATGGCGAAAGCTTTCGGAGCCCGCATCCGCGAGGAAGGAGGCGAAGATCTGGATAGCAGAATCGATTGGGCCTTCCTCACCGCCTTAAGCCGAGCTCCGTCAGATCAGGAAAAAAACTTCCTCAAAGACACATTCTCTGAGATGAAAACCGAAGGTTCATCTGATGAGCGGATTTTCACCGAGTTCGCAACCATTCTACTCAATCTCCACGAGACGATCACCCGTTCTTAGCATTCCTACTCACAAAAAGGCAACCTACCATGATTGAATATCTTACAAACAGCAGCACACGTCGTCGCTTTCTCGGCCGCACCGGGGCGGGTATCGGCTCCCTCGCCCTTGGCTCCCTTCTTCAGAAAGACGCTTCCGCCGCCATGGCGAAGTCTTTTCAGAAAGTAGCCCCGAAAGCGAAAAGCGTAATCTTTCTCCACATGACAGGTGCCCCCTCTCAGCTGGACTTATTTGAGCATAAGCCTGAACTTCAGAAATATGATCGCCAGTATGCCCCGAAGGAGCTATTCGAAGGGAAGCGGTTCTCCTTTCTCCGCGGAACGCCCAAACTGCTTGGCAGCCCCTATCAGTTTCAGCGTTGCGGACAAAGCGGGGCAACAATATCGGAATTACTTCCGAACCTCCGAACCGTTGCTGATGAGCTTTGCTTCGTGAAGTCCATGCACACCACCGAATTCAATCATGGTCCCGCCCAACTTTTCTTTCACACAGGACTGAACCGCCAGGGCAATCCATCTATCGGTTCCTGGACAACTTACGGTCTAGGTAGCGAGACAGAGAACTTACCCGCCTATGTCGTTTTCATGGATGGCGCAGCACCTGGCGCTGGATCCAACTTATGGAAAAGCGGATTCCTCCCTTCTGTCCACCAGGGAGTAAGGTTTCGGAGCGAAGGCGATCCAGTGCTCTATTTGAACAATTCCTCTGGCTACTCCATGAAAGAGCGAAGAGCGACTCTTGATCGTATCCAGGCATTGAACCAGAAGAACTACGAGACAGTCGGTGATCCTGAGATCCAAACGCGCATCGGCCAATACGAAATGGCCTTTCGCATGCAGACATCTGTCCCGGAGCTTGTTGATCTTGGTGATGAAAGCCAGGCAACTATTGAGATGTATGGCACAGGAGCTTTCGCCGAGCAGTGCCTAAAGGCAAGGCGACTTGTAGAGCGCGGCGTCCGATTTGTCGAACTGTTCAAAGGTGACTGGGACACTCACAATGGCCAGGACGAAAAACTAAGAAATCTGTGTAGCGACGTGGACCAGCCGATAGCGGCACTCATTAAAGACCTCAAGCAGAGAGGTTTGCTCGACCAAACACTCGTCGTCTGGGGAGCGGAGTTCGGCCGCACACCGATGCTGCAGGGCAATGAGGCTCCAGACAAATGTGGCCGCGACCACCAGAAGGACGCCTTCACCGTATTCATGGCGGGCGGAGGCGTGAAACCGGGATACACGCACGGAGCCACTAATGCACTGGGCAATGAAATTGCGGAAGATCCCACGCAGGTTCGGGACCTGCACGCCACGATGATGCACCTGCTGGGTATCGATCACGAGTCACTGACCTTCCGCTTTCAGGGACTCGATCAACGGCTTACCGGCACGGAAGAAGCGCATGTCATCAAGCAGATCCTCGCCAGCTGAGTGCTGAACACTAGGAATCTCGCTCGCCCGCCAGCAGCTCGCCAGCGAGAGTCCTCGCCCGCTCGATCAGCTTGAAGTCATTGAGGTATTCCACAAAATGAATGTCCGACACGCCACTCTGACGAATGCCTAACACCTCTCCAGGACCGCGTTGTCGAAGATCTTCTTCTGAAATCACAAACCCGTCTCGGGAGTCTGCCAGGATCCGCAAGCGCGCACTCGCTTCTTTCTGCTCTGGTGGGATCATCAGCGCACAGAAGCTGGTCTCGCGCCCACGCCCGACTCGGCCACGCAGCTGATGGAGCTGCGCGAGGCCGAAGCGGTGAGCATCAAGTATTAGCATAACGGTAGCATTCGGAACATCAACGCCCACTTCGATCACGGATGTTGCAACAAGGACATCAGCCGATCCACTGCGAAATCCCTCCATGGCCTGATATTTTTCATCAGCAGACATTTTGCCATGGATCAGGGTGACCCGATACTGGATCAGTAACGCACACCATTGCTCATAGGCTTTTTTGACGGAGGCAATTTCAGACTCTTCGTCATCCTCGATCAAAGGGCAGACCACGTAAGCCTGACGTCCTTTCTCCAGCTCGCGCCTCACAAAATCAGCGGCGTCCTGAATTTGACGTGTGGAGCGGATGCCCGTGATAAGCTTCCCGCGCTCGGGCGGAAGTTCGTCGAGAACGGAAACATCCAGATCCCCATAGAATGCCAAGGTCAGGGTTCTGGGAATCGGCGTCGCCGTCATCACGAGCAAGTCGACGGCTTTCCCCTTATTTACGAGCGTCTGCCGCTGTTTTACGCCGAACTTATGCTGCTCGTCGATGACAGTTAGCTGCAGGCCGTTCGGGAAAAGGTTTTCTCTCGTCAGGATGGCATGGGTGCCGACAATAATTTTTCCAAGCTTGGGGTTCTCAGAGGCCGAATCAAAAAGCGGCATTCTCGCCTCTTCATCTCTCGTCCCGGTCACTAGACGCACATCAAGTCCGAAGGGCTTCAGGTAGCGGGAAAAACTCTCGAAGTGCTGCTCTGCCAGGATCTGAGTTGGCGCGAGAAGAGCGCAGTCCTTTCCTTCCTCAACGACGTGAAGAATCGATGCAAGGGCGACCATCGTTTTCCCGGCACCGACATCTCCCTGCAGCAGTCTTGACATAGGAGCCGACTCCTCGAGATCAGCGACAATCTCCGCAATGACACGCTCCTGTGCTCCCGTCAGGGTAAATGGCAGGGTCTCTCGAAACTCATCCCATAAATACCTGCGTATGGCGGGGCGCTCCTCAGTCATTTCAGCTCCAACGACCTGACGCAATTGCTTGAGCCGCATCAGCTCTATCTGAAGCACCGTAAACTCCTCAAGGGCAAGAAAGCGCCGTGCCTGCGCGAGAGTTTCCCAGCTGTCTGGATAGTGACAGGCTCGCACTGCGAGAGACCGTGACATCTTCCCCTGTGGGAGCGGAAAGGGAGCTAGCGTGTCAATCTCTTCATCCGTGAAGCGACCAAGAATCTGGTGCGTGAGATTTCGCAGGGCTTTCTGCTGAATCCCCGCACTAAGCTTATAAATAGGAATGATGCCGTTGACGTGAACGCCGGCTAATCCCGTTTCCTCCTCTTCGTAGATCTCATACTCCGGATGGTTCAGATACAGGGTGTTACCCCGCTGCGTAGGCTGGCCGTAAACGATGAGGACAGAATCAATGAGAATAGACTTATTGAGGAACGGCATGCCGAACCACTGCAGCGTCAGAGTCTGCAGCGAGTTCTCATCCTCGCCAACAGGAACGACGCGCGCTCGAAAGATTTTCGAGAACTTTCCCTTCCGCCCAAAACTTGTTTTCGCGCTGATCACTCTGACATGCAGGCACACACTTTCATCTGAGGGCCCGCTGGGGAAACTGTGAAACTGCCGCCGATCCTCGTGCCGTCGGGGATGGAAACCGAGAAAATCAATTGGTCGCTGCAAACCGAGCTTCTTCAGCGCACCAGTTTGTTTTGTCGTCAGTCGTCGTAAGCCGGCAGCGGAGACAAACTCCTCGATCGGTTGTTCGAACCAGACGCTCTCAGCAGGCTGCTCCATATCACTCACTGATCAGTATCGCTTCCAGAGAGATGGCAGAAAGAGCACGAGCAGAGCGAAAAACTCCAGACGCCCGAGGACCATGAGAAAACTCAGGAGGACGAGCGTGACTGAGTTGAGGTGCCCGAAATTGTCAGTGGGCCCGACCGCGCCAAATCCCGGCCCGATGTTGAAAACAGTCCCCAAGACACATCCAATGACCGATGTAAGATCTAAACTTGGCTCTAGATAAGCGACAGCGACGCAGGAAAACAAAGCAATGAGCAGCGCCATAGCGAGGTAAAACGACGTCGTCACAAACACTCGGGAGTCGGGTGCCCGGCCATTAAGTCGTATAGGAAACACCCGCGATGGCCGATATGTCTGGATGAACTCACGGATGGCGATTTTCTTAAACAGTAAAACGCGATTCATCTTGAGCCCTCCCGCAGTCGAACCTGCGCACCCACCGATGAGCATGAGCAGGGCAAGGAGGATTTTTGATGAGAGAGGCCAGAGATCGTAATCCCCCACTCCGAATCCAGCGGTCGAACAAACCGAGAGGATATTAAAATAGACGATGCGGAGAGCCTGCCAGAAGTTCAACTCCGGATCGAAGTGCGCCAGGTCCAGGGTGATGATGAGAGTCGCCGCGCTCAGGAGCATCACGTAATAGCGGGCCTCCTCTTCATTCTTCAGACGTTCTTTCTTACGCCCGATCAGGTAGATGTAGAGCATAAACCCGATGGAAGAGAGGAAGACAAACAGGGCGATCCATGCCTCGATCCAGACATTGTCGTAATGCCCTACGCTGGAATTCTTCGGGCTGAATCCGCCGGTGGAGACGGCACAGAACCCATGACAGATCGCCTCAAACGGCTTCATGCCAAGCAAGAGCAGCCCGCCGACACAGGCTACCGTCAGGACGAGATACACCTTCACTAAGAGGAACGCAACGTCACGCACCCTCGAGCGGCCGGTATCGCTCAGGTCGAGACTCGACTCTGCCTGCACGATGGACTTGCCTCCCACACCGAGAAAGCTCAGCACGGCCACGAACACAACGAGGATCCCGATCCCCCCCAGCCACTGGGTGAGAGCCCGATACAGGAGAATGGCCTTGGGGAACGACTCGATGTCACTCATCACCGTCGAGCCAGTCGTCGTGTAGCCGGAAACAGATTCAAAGAGAGCCGGCACGAAACGGAGATTCGGCTCCGAGAATACATAAGGCAGGGCACCCAGGGCACTGGCCAGCAGCCAGCAAAGCCCGACGATGATCAAGCCCTCACGACGATAGATCTCATTGCGGCTGCGCCAGGCTGCGGCTGCAAGAATGAACCCTACTCCAAAAGTGATCCCCGTGCTCTTGGAGAGAGCGATGATGGCGGACCATTCTCTTTCCAGGGACGCGCCTCGATGCCAATCCATCCAGGCAAAAGCCAGACATCCAGCCATCCCGAAAGAGACGAGGATGGCGATGACGCCCAGTGTTTTGAAAATGATGCCGAAGTTCATGTCTGGAACCTGCTAGCCGGTGACCAGCGAAATGAAACGTCGTCTCGCCCGCCGCCCCATAACGAAGGCATAGAGGGCATCATCCTGCTGGATGAGTTCATCCGCCTTCGGCACAGAGCCGTGCTCTGCATGCAGACGGGCGACGATGACGCAGTCATCCGGCCACGGGACTTCCTTGACCTGCTTGCCATTCACGGGAGCCTTTTCCGTCACGGTCGCCTCGATCAGCTCAGCACCGCCCAGCTCGTGCAGCAGGTGGAAGCGGTCAGCGGTGATGAAACGCATGAGATCTTTCCGCGTTGCTTCGCGCGGACTGACTGCCGCCATGATCCCGAGCGCCTCGCCGAAGTTGTTCATGGTATCCGCATAATCGGATCGGTGAATGAGGGAAAGGCAGCGTTTCGCCCCCAGGTTGTGAGCCTGCAGGCAGGTCATAACGTTATCCTCATCGGTAGCGGTCGCCCCGATAAAGAAATCGATGGAGCCTATGCACTCCTCCTTCATTTCTGAAAGGCGTGTCGCATCAGCATTGAGGACGGTCACGCCGCTCAGCTGATTCCCCAGCGCCTCGCATCGCTCCGGACTGCGCTCAAAGATGCGCACGCGGCAGTTCTCCTCCTCCAGCATCTGCGCCACGGAGAATCCGTATTCGCCTCCGCCGAAGATGACGACATTCTTCTCGGCCTGATCCTTTGCCTCGCCCTCGATCTCCAGGATCGTCGGGGCCAGTTTCCTCGGCTCGCCGAAGAGAAACACTCGATCCCCCTCTACCAGCATATCCTCGGCTTTCGGAATGAAGCTCTTCGCGCCGCGCATGATGACGCCAATGCGAATGCGGTCCGGAAAACTGATCTCGCGGAGAGGTTTCCCAAAGTGCTTACTTTTGGCCGATACAGTCGCTCCCTGCAGCTCGACAAATCCTCCCGCGATCTCCTCGACCAAGGAGGAGTTCGGCGAACGAACAAACTTGGCCAACTCGACAGCCGCTAACCGTTCCGGGCTGAAAATGTAGTCGATGGCGAAATGAGCCCGCCAGTTCAGAAACAGCTGGTCCCGCTCAATCGCCGGACTGACCCGAGCGATTGTCTTCTTAGCCCCCAGCTCCTTCGCGATGGAGGCTGAAACCATATTGACATTTTTATCGCTGGTCACCGAGAGGAAGAGGTCACAGTCGACGATCCCGGCATCGACGAGGACGCTGACGTCCGTGCCGTCAGCAACCAGCACGCGGGCATCAATGTAGTTCTGCAAATCGTTAGCGACAGCCGAGTCGAACTCGATCACCGTGATCGAGTGGCTTTCTTCCGCCAGAGCGATGGCAAAGTGGGCGCCGATCTCTCCGGCCCCGACTATGATAATGTTCATAAGTCAAAAGAGACGAGGGAACACCAGCGCCCTCGCCTTCAACGGACCCTACCTAATGGGTGCTCGCTGGCAAGCAAATCTACGAGGAGGCGAGTCCTGCCTGTTTACCGGCCAGAGAGGCGGTTCTCATACCAGACGACGTTTTTTGCATTGGAACCCGCCATGACAAGATCGAGGTCGCCGTCGCCATCCATATCGATCGCTCGGGTGTCATAACTCTCCTGATCCCCGCCAATTTCGCGAATGGAAAAGGACCCCGTCCCGTCATTTTCATACCAGCGCACGCGCCGACAGAGCCTGCCGCAGGCGGCTGCATCCATATCACCATCTCCATCCAGATCAGCGACCGTCAAATTGTGGGGGTGATCCAGATCTGGATCGATTTCCTGTTTCGTCCAGGAAACGGCGCCACCGTTCCTTTCGGCCCGAAAGAGCACAATGCCTAAGCCATGCCCCCGCGAGCCGATCAGGTCGATGTCACCATCCAGATCGACGTCTGCTGGCTCGATATTGCTCGCACCTGTCTCGTCCAGGCTGATGACGCTCTTTCGCCAACCGGAATCGGCTTTTGTCGCCCATCCCTTCGCTTTTCCGCCAGGATTCGCCCACCAGGCAAACCAGTTGCCGCCGATAAACGGGTCCCCTTTCGCGCCAGCCGCAAGATCAGGGTCGCCATCGCCATCCAGATCAGCTGCTGAGAAGTAATGGCTCCCCCCTCGCGCATCGCCCCTGGCGATGAAGAAGCGGGGCCAGGGGTCAGCTTTTTGAACCGACTTGGGGATGTGATACCCCAGAATGGAGTTCCCCAAGCCCGGCTGTGAACCCTTCGGCTCGAAATGGTTGAGGACCAACTCCTCGCGCCCGTCCCCGTCGAGATCTGCCAGAAGGAAGCAATGAATGCCACCGATCAGACCATCAATAGGTCGCCTCGCCCATGCGCCTGACCCATCACCGGGATTCTCCAACCAGAACGGGATGCCGAACGGAGCACCGCCGATCCAGTCGAGATCCCCGTCCTCATCCACATCTGTCACCGCGCTGTGGATCGCACGTCCACTGCGAGCAGCCACGAACCGTGTGAGAACAGTCTCCTGCCAGTCAGGAGCCGTGTAGAGTGACACTTTCCGGCTGGCACTGGCGATAATATCCACCTGACCATCGCCGGTGAAATCGCCTGCCAGCGCCGTCTGACAACCATCAGGAAACTCAGCGACCGTGTGCTTCACCCACACTGGTTCGTCAGCGAAGGCAGGTAGAGCTACGAAAAGAGAAAGGCACGCGAAACGTCTCAGCATCAGGTAGACTAGGCGAACGAATCGGAATGACACAAGCTTAATCCATCTTTTTGGCAGTTTCGGTTCGAAGCTCCCTGTGGCTTTGCTCAGGTCTGTGCTCCCGAACCAGATGCAGTCCGCGAATCAATTCGCTACTCCCCGGAACGAATGATGTGAGCTGGGGAGGTGGGAATTCATTCCCACACGGAAGCCCTGCGCCCTCGTTTCGACCTTATCAGGAGGTATCCAGTCGCTCCCGTCGGCCTCGCTTCGCGCCAGCAGTGGCGCCTAACCTTGGGCCACTCAGCCTAATAGGAACCAGCACTCGATTTCTGCTCGTCAAGCAGGCCGACGAATTCGCGCGAGAATTCCCGTAGCCGACGCAGACCGATATGAGACTCCTGAGAGAGGCCGTTCTCCATCAGGAGTAGCTCAGAAAAGCCGGTCACCGACCCGATGAGGTTACGAAAATCGTGACGCAGAGAGCGCTCGTGTAAAGAGAGTGTGGCCACGCCGCGCAGCTTTTCGACGATTTTCTGGCCGGACCCCTCGATGTAGCCGAACAGCTCCGGGCCATCAGCACCATATTCAGGAACCCGAGGACGCAGACGATTCGCCGTCTCCACCATGTCATGAGCCAGCACACGCAAACGCTCCAGCGTGCGATCCGAGTCAATGGGGCGGTCAGACGCTTCAGCAGCAGTTGTTGAAGACTGGTTTTCCGAGACTTTCGCCAGAACGCCCATAGCACCATCGCCGGCATCCACCCACTCGTTTACGCCGACGCGTTGAGCATTCTCACAGGTGGCAGAGTCCAACTGCTCACCAAAGATGATGCAACGAGCATTCGCTGTCGTGCCGAAGCCTTTCGTCGCCTGCACGGCATTCCAAAGAGGCCAATCAGCCAGCTGCGAGTCCAGCAGGATGACATCAGGCGATTGCACCCGACAGAAATCAACGAACTGAACGTGATTCCACACCAAAGCTGTCTGGTAGCCGGACTCATGAAAAACGCGCCGATACTCCTCTCCCCGATGGCTGGCACCGGCAACAATAAGGATTTTCTCGGAGGACGATGGAAGAGAATTCATATATTCTTAAAATTATAACTTTCATAATTATTAGATAAATTTAAAAAAATTGAAAGGACTTTTTTAGAATAATTTGCCAGAATCCAAGTTCCCCTCCCTTCTGACGCAAGGTGACAAGATCGTTTCCATAGGGCACTTTTGCATTTTCAGATCATCATCAAGAAGTAGGCTGCATTGACATGGCTACCATTCTCATCATCGACGACGAAGAGGATATTCGTGACCTCGTATCCTTGAACCTCGCCCGCAGCGAACCCTACGATCTCGTAGAGGCAGACAACGGGCTCACTGGGGTAGAGCTCGCAAAGGAACGTCGCCCGGATCTCATCATCCTCGATGTGATGATGCCTGATCTCGACGGCTATGGTGTTCTGAAGGAGCTCAAATCTGACGCGAGAACCGAAAACATCCCTGTCATCATGCTGACCGCGAAAGGGAAACTGGAGGATAAGCTGGATGGTTTAGAGACCGGCGTGGATGATTATCTGCCGAAACCCTTTTCTCCGAAAGAGCTCGTGCTACGCGTGCGCAACCTCCTGCGCCGCGCCAGCTCCGCTACGACCAATGAGCTGCTTGAGCACGGAGCATTCTGCCTCGACCGCAGTGCCCTGAAACTCCTGCTCGATGGCGAGGAAGTCGACCTGACCATAACAGAATTCAAGCTTCTGCTCCTGCTTCTGGAGTCCCCTGGCCTTACTCAGGAGCGCGGAGACCTTCTGCAGAAAGTCTGGGGTTACAGCGATCTCATTCAGACACGCACGCTGGACACCCACATCAAGCGGCTGCGGGAAAAGCTTGGGCCTCATGGCAACGCCATTCAGACAATCCGTGGCGTAGGTTACTGCTTCCTGCTGACCAATCAGGACTCGGACAAGGAGTGAGCTTCTCATCTCCACCAGTGCTTAATCTCTGATTTCCAGCCCACCAGAACGTGGGGCCGCCGTGATCGCGTGTAGTGACTAACAAGGAAAGCGCTTTCTTCGTCTCAGATTTTACTGTATAGAGGTGTATACGAATAGGAAAAACCCATGACTACGCTCGATCTTACCGTTCTCATCACATACATCGCCGTCGTCGTGGGCCTGGGTATATGGTTCTCCCGCCGCAGTGGAACCTCTGACGGCTTCATGAAAGCAGGCGGACGTCTACCCGGCTGGGTGATCGGCTTGAGCCTGTTCGGCACCTACCTATCCTCAAACACCTTCATCGGAGTGCCGGGTAAGGCGTTTGCCAGTAATTGGAATGCGTTTCTTTTTTCCGTGTCGATCCCCATCGCCGTCTGGATCGCAGCTAAATACTTCGTTAGCTACTACCGCAACTCGAACGAAATCTCAGCATATTCGCTGCTGGAGAAGCGGTTCGGCTTATGGGCACGACTCTACGCCGTCATCTGCTATCTTCTGACTCAGATTGCGCGCAGCGCCACCATTATGCTTGGTGTCGCGATCGGTTTGCAACAGGTCACCGGATGGGGATTGATCCCCATCATCATCGTCGCTGGGATACTCGTGACCGCTTACACTCTCATCGGCGGGATCGAGGCGGTCATCTGGACGGATGCTGTCCAGAGTGTGGTGCTGGCGCTCGGTGCCTTCCTCGTTGTGGGCTTACTGATCTTTCAGCATCCAGAGGGCGCATCAGCCGCTTTCGATATCGCCGCTAACGCAGACAAGTTTTCACTGGGCAGCTTTTCTCTAACAGACTGGCAGAACTCAACGGTCTGGGTCGTCCTGCTCTACGGTATTTTTATTAACCTGACGAATTTCGGAATCGATCAGAACTACATCCAGCGTTACCACACTGCCGACTCAGCAAAATCGGCCAAAAAATCTCTGTGGATCGGTGCTGTCCTTTACCTCCCGGTATCACTGCTCTTTTTCCTCATCGGCTCCCTGCTCTTCAGCTACTATCAGGTAGCAGCCGATGAAATGGCCGCCATTCAGGAAATGGCCGGGGATCGTAAGTTCGAGGATTCCATCTTCCCACACTTCATCGCTAACC
>JAHDFZ010000026.1:0-8542 GCA_020627905.1 Verrucomicrobiota bacterium | reverse complement strand
GCTCTCGCGGCAGCTGCCATGAGCACGATCGATACGAGTCTCAACAGCTCGGCTACCGTCACCCTCAAGGACATCTGGGTGCGACTGATCCGCAAGCGCGAGGTGAGCGAGGAGGAATCAATGAGGGTCCTTCGCGCATCCACCGTCATCTGGGGCCTGGCCGGGACAGCCTTTGCCCTCATCATCACTGGCAACGCAAAGAACATCCTCGACAGCTGGTGGACGCTCTCCGGCGTGTTTGCAGGAGGCATGCTCGGCCTGTTCCTCCTGGGGATCATCGTTCGCAAGGCAGGAAATCTTGCCGGTGTCACAGCCACTATCGTCGGAATTATCGCCATTCTGTATCTCTCCGCAGGCTGGATCCCCGATGAGCTGAAACTCCCCCTCCATTCCAACCTCACGATCGTCGTCGGCACTCTTACCATCTTTCTCGTCGGCGCGCTTCTCTCAAAATTCATCCCTCTGAGAAAATAACCTTTACCCCTCTTATTCTATGAACACGACACCACGATTCACCGGGATCATTCCCCCAATGGTCACCCCCCTTCTCGCCGAAGACCGCATTGACGAAGCGGGACTGGAGCGTCTCGTCGAGCACCTCATCGCTGGCGGTGTGTCAGGGATCTTCGCCCTCGGGACAACGGGCGAGGCGCCTAGCCTGAGCCACGACACCCGTAAGCAAGTCGTTCAGACCACCTGCAAGCTAGTGAATGGCCGCGTTCCCGTCGTCGCAGGCATCACCGACACCTCCCTACGAGAGTCAGCCGAACTTGGGCAGTTCGCTGCCGATGCCGGCGTGGCCGCCGTCGTTTCTTCTGCTCCCTTCTATTTTCCAAATGGCTCAAAGGAACTCATTGAATACCTGGATGCTCTTCTGCCTGAGCTACCGGCTCCATTGATGCTCTACAATATGCCATCACTCACGAAGACCGTCTTTGATCAGGAAGTCCTCAAATGGGCGTTTCAGAAAGAAAACATCGTCGGCCTGAAGGACAGCTCCGGTGATCTAACCTATTACAAGAGAATGGTCGCTCTCGGTGCAGAGGAGCGTCCGGACTGGTCTTTTCTTATCGGCCCCGAGGAACTCCTTGCGGAGTCGATTCTCGCAGGCGGCCACGGTGGAGTTGCTGGCGGGGCTAACGTTTTTCCCAGTGTCTACGTCAGCCTCTATCAGGCCATGAAGGATGGGGACCTCGCGCGGGCACAGCAGCTGAGCGCCCGGATTCTTGAGATCGCTGCCTCGATCTACTCCGTTGGCAGCTATGGCTCCGCCATTATCAAGGGGATCAAGTGTGCCCTGCGCATCAAAGGCATCTGTAATGACTACATGGCAGGCCCCTTCTCTGCTTTCGGTGAAACTGAGGCAAAAGAGATCGCGACACGTGTGCGGCTTCTCGAAGCTGCTTAACTTTCAAATTCCTCTATTTCAATATACATGAAAGTTTATCTAGCCGCCAGCGGCGATGCTCGTGAGACCGCAAATCGGAACTGTTGGCCTACTCAGAGCAAGATGGAGAAAGAGTTAACGGCTCTCCTCTCGGAGCTCGGCATTTCTGTTGAGCGTATCCACAGCTACGATGAGGCTGCGGGCCACGGTTTTCTGGATTCACAGAAAGCCTGTCTCGAGGCATTCCGTGGAATCGACCGGAGCACCCCCATGATCATCGCAGAGAGTGTCTGGCAATACAGCCACCATGTCCTCCCGGGACTCCTGCAGCATGCGGGGCCTATCCTGACACTGGCGAACTGGTCTGGACAGTGGCCGGGACTCGTCGGTCTGCTGAACTTGAACGGATGCCTCATCAAAGCCGAAAAACCATTCAGCACGATGTGGGTCGATGACTTTTCCTCCGCATCCACTCGGCAGCAACTGAAGGACTGGCTGGATCTGGGTTCTCTCTCCCATGACATATCGCAGTGCCAGGCATACTCGCGTCCCTCCGATAAGTTTTCTGACCTTGGACGAAGCCTTGCGAAAGACTTCCTGGCGAATCCATCGATCATGGGAGTCTTCGATGAAGGCTGCATGGGGATGTATAATGCCATCATTCCTGATGAACTGCTCTTCCCACTGAACGTCTATAAAGAACGCCTTTCTCAGAGCGAACTGCTCCACCAGATGAGCAAAGTCCCTCAGTCCGAGGCCGAGGCAGTCCTGGCATGGCTGGAGGAGGCCGGCATGACTCTGCACCTGGGCGCTGATACCGCAACCGAGCTTACAAAGGAGCAAGTGATCGAGCAATGCCGCATGTATATCGCGGCGCTCCGAATGGCGGACCAATTTGGCTGTTCCGCCATCGGCATTCAATATCAGTTAGGCTTAGTCAACCAGTGCGCTGCCTCTGATCTCGCTGAGGGGCTGTTAAACAATAGCGATCGCCCACCGGTGGAAAATCCTCAGGGCGAAATCATTGCGGAAGGAAAACCATTCGTTCACTTCAACGAAGTAGACGAATGCGCCGGCCTGGACGCGATGCTCATCCAGAAAGTCCATGCCGCGCTCGACCAGCCTCTGGAAACAACCCTTCATGACCTGCGCTGGGCGGACGCTGATCAGTCAGGGACGACGGATGAAACGGTATGGGTCCTGGAGATCAGCGGTGCAGCACCACCCGCTCATCATATCGGTGGATACGCTGGCACTCACGGCTATCGACAGCCGGCTATGTATTTCCCTCAGGGCGGAGCTACCTGCGCCGGGATTGCCAAGCCTGGTGAAATCGTCTGGAGTCGTGTCTTTGTGAAAGGGGGCCAGTTATGCATGGATATCGGGCGTGCCTCTGTGCTGGATCTGCCGGAAGCGGAGACGAAGCGTCGTCTGGAAGCAACGACAAAGGAGTGGCCCAGCTTGGTCCCAGAGTATCCCTGGACTTCAGTCAGGTAAAGAAACGCGGATTCACCTTCTCGCATGTGCCGGAGCGGAGCTTCTGGCTGTCTGATATCAACGGCGACTCAGCTCCTGATATCCTCTATCTGGACAGGTCGGCTCACATATTCGTAAATGATTACTGGCCCCCATCGAAGACAGGTGGCACCGGCTGGTCGGATACCCCCAACCCTCACCTAGGCCCCAGCCCCGATTTCGATGAGGCCTGGCGAGCGAGAGGCTATGATGTGCAGGGGAAGTGGTTAGGGAACGAAAGAATCGCTTCACTCTTCTGGTCATCGGGGAAATTCATAGATGGCGAATCGCCTTCTAAGCCCGGGAAACTGATCTTTTCCGAACCACAACACATCTTTCTCGGTGAGCGTGGAGATTACCCCGCAACGTTCCGATCCTATCAGCAGGTTTTAGCCTTACGGCAGGTTCGAGATCCCAGTGAAACTCTTTTTCTTGCTCTCGAAACCACGAAAGGCCTCGCCATGATGCGGCAGCGTTTCGATGCGGAAACGAAGGAGCTCCGCATTTCGAAAGCACTCCCTCTCGGGGACCCAGGCCTCGTCGACTCGAAAGTCCGCGGAGGATGGCGTGGCGTTTACGACCTCAATGGGGACGGAGTAAAAGAGATCCTGTTCAGCCAAAGCGCCTTCTCAAAACTGTCCCTCTTTTCAGGAGAGGTTGGGAGTCTAACTCATGCGGGGAAGCTGTTTTCCCGTGACTCCATACTCTCTACGGATGCGATGGGTTGCCCTACCACTGCGGACTGGGATGGCGATGGGAATCTCGACCTGATCATCGGTGATGCCGCAGGTCTCGTCAGTGTTTTTCGAGGGACAGAAGATCCAGAGACCTTCGAACCCGCGCAGTGGCTGTCCACCGGACCGGAGAGTTACCTACGGCTCGAAACATCGTCTACCGACACCTTTCTTCAGGGACCACTTGAGGAGCCGTGGAGCTACGCGAAGCCTGCCGTCGTCGACTGGAATCAGGATGGGAATCTCGATATTCTCCTGAGCAGCAATGCTGGCTATGTCCTCTTTTACGCGGGGACGGATTCACCATGGACTCTGAAACCAGGAGTTCCCTTACGGCACGAGGGTAGGATTCTCCCGTTTGCCTGGCGTGTCAGACCCGCGGTGCTATCAGATGACTTCGCCCCCTCTCCTGCCTTTGTCGCGATGACAGCAGCAAATGAGATCGCTATCTTCAGAGCCTCAACCGAATCGGACGAGGAAGTCGCGTCCATCGAACCTCTGCGCACAGCCGACGGGAAACTGCTGCGGCCAGCACTCGCCAATGGAAATGTCGGGCGTCACTCCTTTCAAATCGTCGATGTCGACGAAGATGGAAGATGGGACATCCTTGCCGGTATGGTGCCCTCCATAGTCGCGATGAAGTTCGGAGGTATGTCACGCGATACTTTTCGCAGCTCTACGTTCAAGGATGCCCAGCCTGTCGTCTATCTGAACGAAGGCTCGAACGACAAGCCACTCTTTCCGGAGAAGCCTCTCCTACTTCATCCAAAAGTTGGAATCTTTGACGGGGGAGGCTACCACAACTTCTGCGTCGAGCTGGTTGAACACCCGAAAGGCCAGCGACGACTCATCTACGGGGATGAGAAGGGCAACATTTTTCACGTTCCTTTTGAGGGTCTGGTCCTTTCCCCCGTCGCTACAAAGCTTTCTATTGGGAGACAGTTCCCATAGAATCCCCTCTACGAATCTTCTTTCCCCAGAAATAACTCCCAGCTCGGGATCTCGTGCTGGTTTTTCAGCAGTTTGGTCACCGGAACTTCCCTCGGCGCGACGGGCTTCCGCTGCAGCTTGAGGCCTGCCTCCTCTGGCGTGCGGTCAGCTTTTTTTGCATTCACCTCACGCGCTGCGAGCACGCAGTTTTCCCAGGATGTGGAGCCACCTCTGGAACGGGGGATGACGTGATCGATACTCCCCTCTCCGGGCCTCAACTGACGGCCGGTATACTGGCAGCAGCCATCATCGCGCTGCCACAGATTGCGGCTGTTAAACTTGGGGCGCTTCATGGGGACGAGGGCATAGCTGGACATGATGACGACGGTGGGGACGCGGATCTGGCCCATGGGCGTGCCGACGGCTTGGTCGGTTTCCGCGATCGGGAGATCCAGCCACTCCTCCCACGATACCGGCACCATCCAGTCCGGCCCGCGGACATCGAGAGCGACGGCGGTATTGGTCGCCATGCGGCAGAAAGCTTCTGCCGGGCAAAGCGTGTGAATGGCCTGCCAGTTGCGATTGAGGACCAACACGGTGTTTTGTCGAAGCGAATCTCTCATCCCTGCCTTTCTGAAACAAAGCGCCCCTGACGGGTAAATTTGCTTCGGAGGCCTTTACGACAAAACGCCAGCTGCGGGAACGGGTGCTCGACCAGTGATTGGCAGAACTGGTTTACAGGGGTTTCGGGGCGCGACTGAAGTCGCCCGTCCATAGCTTTTGCAATGCGGAGGCTAGATCCCTAGATCAGCCAGTTGCTCGGCCGCCTTCTCCGCCCATCCACGATTGGCAGCGGGGCTGGCTGGGCTGGGGTGAAGAATCCGCCCGATTGTCTGGTATTGATAGTCGACCTGCTTCGCGACACGAGCGAGACAGGTCTCAGCAAAGGCCCCCACACCCACGAGCACCTGCGGCTGCAGGAGCCTGAGATGCTCGGCGAGGTAGTGATCACAGGACTCATGCACGGGCTTCATCTCCTGGGCCGGGAGTTTGTCTGGTGTCCGGTTTTTCCCTGAAGCCTCCATCCAGACGAGCGGACAGTAGTTGACGACATAATGCTCGGCGAAAAAATCTGCCGCTTTCGGGTATTTCTCCGCGAAATAGCCCCAAAGACGCTTTCCACTCACTTCTGACTTTGTGCAGGCGAAGCCCTCAATGGGGCGCTTGGGGTTCTCGACGGGAGGTTTTTCAACCGGGCACTCGATCCCCATCCAATCGCGCACGAGAGAGATCTCTCCGAACGGAACGCCAGTCTGGGCCATCCCCCAAGGTCCGGGATTCATCCCGAGAAAGAGGACCCGCTTGGGCTGGCTTGCGAAACGGCGCACATATTCCTCATGCGGTTGCCGCGCGTAGGACAGCGGGTTGTAAACGTGAGTCACCGGCTCTGCAAAGGAGCACGGCTCTAGCGATGCCACCAGCTGATCGGTAGCTTTTAGTAGCTCATCCATGAGAATGGTGTCTCAGCAGCGTGAGATCAGGCCAGCAGGTGGGCGACAGCGTCCCGCTCCTCCTGGAGTTCCTGCACGGAGGCAGCGATCTTTGTCTGACTGAATTGATCAAGCTCAACGCCTTCGACGATCGACCAGTCTTTGCCATCGCTCACCACGGGAAAGGAGGCAATGAGTCCCTTCTCGATTCCGTAGGAGCCATCTGAGCACACGCATACGCTATTCCAATCGCCCTGAGGCGTGGGAGTCGTCAGACTTTTCACACTGTCGACGATGGCATTCGCGGCAGATGCGGCCGAGGAAAGGCCTCGTGCCTCGATGATGGCAGCCCCGCGCTTCTGGACGGTGCTGATAAATTCTCCCTGCAGCCAATCATGGTCTGAAATGACCTCCGTGGCCGGCTTGCCGCTGATCTGAGCATTGGTGAAATCGGGATACTGGGTGGCTGAATGATTCCCCCAGATGGTCGTCTGTGTGACCTCGCTGACCGGCACACCCGCTTTCTGCGCAAGCTGGGTTTTTGCCCGATTCTCATCCAGCCGTGTCATGGCGAACCACTGATTGGCAGGGATGTCCTGACCGCTGTTCATGGCGATGTAGCAGTTGGTATTGCAGGGGTTCCCCACGACGAGGGTGCGCACATCAGATGCTGCATTGTTAGCGATGGCCGCCCCCTGGCTGGTGAAAATCTTCCCATTGATGCCGAGGAGGTCATTTCTCTCCATCCCTTGCTTTCTGGGAACGCTCCCCACGAGCAGGGCCCAGTTGGCATCGGTGAAACCGGCATCGAGATCCGAAGTCATCTGCACGTCTGTGAGGAGCGGGAAGGCACAGTCATCGAGTTCCATGGCCACGCCCTCGAGGGCTTTCATGGCGGGGTCGATCTCGATGAGGTTGAGCGCGACTTTCTGGTCGGGGCCGAACATGGCTCCGCTGGCGATGCGAAAGAGAAGGGAATACCCGATCTGACCGGCCGCACCAGTCACCGACACACGAATAGCTTGAGAGGAATCGCTCATAGATAGATAACAAGAATACGCGGCCCAGACAGAAACCGCTCGTATTCCTTCTACCAATAGGGTCTGGAGGATGGAAAGCCTTTTCTAACAAAAGGGTTCTGTCCAGGTGGCACAGGCTGCCTTTGTGGGGAGTCCACGCCGTCACCGGCGCGGCTACGGGGATGATCTTCACGCCGTGTAGCCGCGGATGTAAATCCGTGGAACAAGGCGGGCGAGTTTAAAAAAAGAGGCTGAGGCAGACAGAAGGCTGCGTGTGGACAGATCCACGCCGTTACCGGCGCGGCTACGGGGATGATCCTCACGCCGTGTAGCCGCAGATGTAAATCCGTGGTCCGGGGTCAGCGAGTTTCAAAAAAGAGGGCTGCGGCAAACAGATCCACACCGTCACCGGCGCGGCTGCGTTTGGCTTGTGAAGGCTGCCTAGGACATGAAACGCGCAGAATCTCTGAGGAAGCCTTTCAACTGATTCCGCAGGGTCATGTAGTCTTTTTCCCGACTCAGGTCAGACACCTGCATGGGCAGTCGGAACGACCAGTTCTCACCGGCATGGATGCCGGGCACGTTGATTCGATCGTGGATCTGCAGGAGATCATTGATCATGAAGGCAACACGATCCGCGTTGGAGAGCAGAATCTCCCGGGTTAGTTTGGCATGCACCTCCTCAGTGTAGCGCGGGATGAATCCCCCCTCCATCTCAATGTTGGCGAAACCGCAGAGGGTGGCGAGAAAGTTGCGCGACTCCCACCATTCGGGACTCTCCACTTCAGCCTCGCGCATGATCTTGTGCTGCTCCTCCCACTGGGCACAGATCGGTGCGTGGTCGTGAGTCGCGTAGGTGGCAAAGGCGAGATTCGGGTAATTGATGCCGAGAGTCACCTGCCAGTCGGTAAACTCCCACTGGGGGACCTTCATCCCAGCCATACCGATGTCCTGCAGGGATGGGCGCACGTAATCCGGCACACTCCCTAGATCCTCGGCGATGACTTCGGCATCCCCTGCGGCATCCTGGATCATCCGGAGATATTTTTCGCCGCGCTCGCGATTGGCTACCTTCTGCTCGTCCGTCTCATCGGGTCGAGGCTGGAAACCGGGCTGACGCCCTCCACACTTTGCCTTGGCCTCCTCGATCGTCAGAGGGAGAAACTCGCCGTTGCGAATGGGATTCCACGGGAACGCATAGATGCGGTAAAAGCCGAGGGCATGATCCACACGAAACATACCGAAGATGTCCGTTGTCTTGCCGATCCGGCGACGCCACCAGGCGTAATCGCTCTCCTCGAGAACGTCCCACTTGTAGAGAGGAATGCCCCAGTTCTGCCCCCATTTCTGGACAAACTCATCGTCTTTAAAAAGTTCTTCCGGCGGGGCGCCACCATACCAGTCGAGATCGAAGATCTCGCGGTCAGCCCAAACATCTGTGCTGTAGAGGCTAACCCCGAACGGGAT
>JAHDFZ010000025.1:18654-24562 GCA_020627905.1 Verrucomicrobiota bacterium | reverse complement strand
CGGTTTCAGCTTCATGACGACTCCCAGCCGCATGGTGCTAAGGACTCCGCAGAGGCGGCCTTTCTGGTCGATCAGAGGCGAGCCGCTGTCCCCCTTGATCATAGGTATGGTTGTGAGAACTTTGTGCGCCTTTTTCCCCGGATCTCCTGTAGATAGCGGTTCGATACTCAGAAAGCGCCCCCCGGCCTTTTCATGGATCCAGCCGCCTGCAAAGAGGGTCACGTCGGGATCGAGCGGAGTGGTGCGGAATCTGAGATAACGCGGTGTCCGGATGGCAGCCTTTACAATGGCGAAGTCCGATGCGCGATTCTGGTAAACGACGCGGACGGGCGCGTGGTCGATGAAGGTTTGCTTCGCATTCGAGGTAGCATAGAGAACGTAAGAGTCCTCGTGGGACAGCACATGCGCCGCTGTCAGGAAATATCCGTCAGAGGTTACAGGCGCACAGGCACCAAATCCAGATCCCCCCGTCGCGATCGGCACGGAAAATCCGAGCTCAAGCACCCCATCACGAGCCTCCCGACTCGTCTCGAGCTTTTTCAGATAATCATCGCTAAGATAGCGCCCCGACACAACCAACCCCGAATGCAGTGTCAGAAAGTCCGGCGCGGAGAAGCCTTTATCGGCCTTGCCTCGCTGCAGCTCCGGCAACGAAACAGCAGCATCGATTCCATCCGTGTCATATCGCTTGAGCGAAGCGACCTGGTCACGATGCGTATTTCCGAACAGGGCTGCGCAGCCGATCGTAGCGATCGCTACGAACAGTGCGACCGTCGCAAGGAAGAAGGTTTTGAGAATATTGATCCCACGCATTCGTGATAGTATCTGCCTGACAAAGGCAGTTTTTAACCCTTTCACCGGTAAAACAAGAAATTTCCCTAAGTCTTTTTGGACAATTGCGTTTCTGTCGATGTGTATGGGGAGCCTCAGGCTCTCCACTGTGTCTGCCTCGGCGGCTCCCACCTCTTGCGAAGTCGCCAGAACTAGACTACCCTTACTCCTTGAACGATCAGCATTATGGCTATCAGAACTGTTTCCTTCCTTCTACTCTTCGCCACATTGGCATTTTCCCCCAACCGGGCAGATGCATTCCTCGGTAAGCTTTTCAAAAAAGATTCGGAGGCTACTACCACTGCGGCAGCCGAAACCATGCAGATTGTCTCTGCAGGAAGCGAAGAGCTAAACGCGGCGGTAAAGGCTGAGAATAGTGGCAATCGCGGCAAGGCGAGAGATCTCTACAAGCGTGTGGTCAAGGATCATCCCAACAGCGAAGCAGCCGCGCGAGCTCAATTCCGCATCGCTCAAATCACCGAGAAAGATGGAAACCCGACAAAAGCGTTCGACCAGTATGAAAAGGTCATCGTCAATCACCGGAACAGCCCGGACTTCAATGAAGCGATCGCGCGGCAGTATGCTATCGCTAATGCGCTGCAGAGCAGCGACAAGAAGGGATTCCTAGGGATTGGAGCCCCGGTCCAGCCGAGTCGATTGATCGAAATGTATCAGCAGATCGGTCAGGCTGCCCCGTATTCGGAATATGCACCTCTCTCTCTGATCAGGATCGGCGACGTGCAGGCGAAACAGGGCGAGAAAATGACAGCCATTGCCACCCTACAGAAGGTTGTCGATACCTACCCAAAGACGAAATACGCTTCTGACGCTCAATACAAAATTTTCCGTCTGCGAGGTCAGTCTGCTGAAAAATCCTTCAGCCCGGTCGAGGATCGAGCCCAATTGGAAGCCGGGTTGGATTTCGTCAACATCAGCCCCGATGATGAGCGCTCCGCAAAGGTGAAGGAGGACTTGGCCGATATCGAGAACCGCTCCATTGAGAAACTCTTCGCCGTCGGTCAGAGCTACGAGAAATATGGCAAGCCGAGCAGTGCTAAAGTCTACTACCGAGAGGTCGTCAAGGCGGTCAATTCGCCTCTGGCAGCAAAGGCTCAAAAGCGGCTGGATGCGATCAACCAGGCATCGGGTAGTGCGACCGCTGGAGAATGATCGCTCGTCGACCTCGGCCCGTCCTGAAAAAACGCTTGCAAGCCCCCTTGAGATTGGGACACTGGAGCACCTGACGGCGCAATAGCTTCGTCGCTGTCTTTTCCATGAAAGCTACTCGCCTTTTCCTCTCCGCTCTCGTCTGCGTTGCCTTTGGGCTCTTTCTTTCTGGTTGTGCTGGATACCAGTTTGGGGATGTGAAGCCCTCCGTCTACGCTTCCGTGCAAACGATCTATGTGCCTCCTTTCAAGAACGAGACTCTTGAACCCCGGCTGGCCAGCCTCGTAACGAGCGCCGTCATCAAAGAGATCCAACGGGATGGAACCTACCGGATCGGATCCAAGGGCAACTGCGACGCCATCCTCGTCGGAACAATTCATTCCTTCACAAAATCACAGCTTCGAGCAACGCGCACCGATACCCTCCGTTCTCGGGAGTTGAATCTGCGACTGCGCCTTGATTTTAAGCTGGTGGATCCAGCGACTATGACCCCAATTACAGAACCTGCTGGAGCCATTGAAACGGCCGAGCGCGACGCGGCTGTTATGGAAAATCGTAACGAAGAAGGATTTGTTCGCGCTCAGCAGGGAACCGTTTACGGCTCTACGATCCAGTTCATCGAGGACGCAGGAGATACCCGCCGCCCAGGCGCAGGCAGTTTCCAGGTCGGCGAGCGGAATGCCCTCTCGCTAGCGGGAATGGATGCAGCAAAACGCCTCGTTTCGCAGATCGCGAACGGCTTCTAATGGCTCCTCTGCATCTCACCTCCACCAGCCGAGACAAGGTTTAATATGGGGGCTGCTCCATACGCATCAGGAAAGCTCTCCGTTATTTGCACGCCGATCGGCAATCTGGATGACATCACCCTGCGGGCCGCGCGCACGCTGGAAGAAGCTGATCTGCTCGCTTGTGAAGACACCCGCCACTCCCTTCGGCTGCTACAACATTGTAAGATTTCTCATAAAGAGCTTATTTCGCTCAATGATCATAATGAGGGGGATAAAGCGCCGTTCCTAGCCGAGCAGGCGAGTGACGGCCGTCACATTGCGCTTCTGTCCGATGCTGGAGCGCCCACTGTTTCGGACCCGGGCTTTCGCCTAGTCAACGCATGTATTGATGCCGGTGTTCCCGTCTCTGTCATTCCCGGTCCATCTGCGGTGATCACGGCGCTTGCCGGCTCAGGCCTACCCACACACGCTTTTTATTTCGGAGGCTTCCTGCCTGTCAAATCCGGCAAGCGCCAGCGCTTACTGGAAGAAGCGATCGAGCGAGACGCGACGAGCTTGTTTTTCGAATCGCCGCATCGCATCCTGAAAACGCTGGCGGCCCTCTCCGAGCTGGCACCCGACCAACCGATTTGCGTGGCGAGAGAGCTGACTAAGAAGTTCGAAACCTATCACCGCGGGACCGCCGCCAGCCTTCTCGAAGAACTACAGCCAGGACCAGTCAAAGGAGAAATCACCCTACTGATCCAGGGGACAAGCGAAAAGGAGCGTAAGCAGGCTCTGCGAAAAGAGCGAGCGGCAAAGTTTTCGTGATACGCCTCCTGGCTCTTTTCCCTTACCTTTGTCACACGCAAAGCTTTCTCTTGTGTGACTTGGCAGCCACAGGTAAACGTCTCCTCCGGCACACGGTCCCCCTTCCATCTTTTCTGTATGACAAAAAAGCGTTTTTTCCTCATTTTGGCCTTGGCCATGCCGATCCTCCTGCTTGTCGGTGTGAAGTGGCTGGTGCCCGCTATCCTCAAACTAGCCCCCCCTCCAGGGGCGCCGCTTGCCACGGCGCAGTCCACCGAAGTCTTACCCTCCTTTCTCTCCCTGCAGGCATCCGCTGAGCTCTCCCTGCTCTCCCGCCTTCTTAACGAGGAAGTGCCGACGCAGCACACAGGCATGGAGGAAAAGAACCTGCACAAGCGCATTAAGAATGGTTCCTACCGTTGGGATGTGCAGCGAGGTGCCATCCAGCTGACTCGACACGAAGATCAACTAGCCTTTCAGCTACCTTTCCAAGGAATCATCACTCTCCAGGGAAATCTCGATGCCGGCTTTCTTAAGCTCCCACTGCAAACCGATGGAGGCCTAGCAGGCCAGGTCTTCGGCACAGCCAATCCAATCATTCGATCAGACTGGTCACTGGCGCCTAACCTGAGCCCAGCCGTTTCCATCCAGCAGGCCCAGATTGGTTTGCGCGGTCTGGGGAACATCGATCTGTCAGGACTGCTTTCGGAGCATCTAACGCAGCGTCTCGCCTCGCAGACAGGTGACCTGAATGCCCTCATCGGAGATCGGGTAAAACTGGCACCGCTCATTGAGCCTCTTTGGCAAAAGGGGTTTACAGAGGTGCCGCTCGGTGACGATGTGCCACTGTTTGCGTCATTTGCTCCGCGCAGTATCGCGCTAGCTCCCATCACCTTTGATAAGGAGGATGCCCTGCAGCTCTCACTCCAGGCAGAAGTGGAGACCAACCTGCATAGCTCATCGAGGAAGTCTGAACTAGCGAGCCTCGCGACAGCTCCTCTCCCGCCTCTTTCCACGATCGACACGGAGCGCCAGACCGAGCTGCATCTGCGGGCTGCCTGGGGGTTGGATGAGCTCAACACCTTCCTCAGAGAGCAAACGGTCGAAGCAGAGCTTTCTGATGGGAAACCGCTTTTTCTCAGCTACCTGCAGGTGCAGCCCTTCGAGGGAGATCGCATCCTCATCACCGGCCAGGCGCAGACAGATCATGGCCTTTTCGGCCGCCCCCACCGCAGCGATTTTTCTGCCGTCGTGAAGCCTTACTTCGACCCGGAGAAGCAAGTGCTAGCCTTCGGGAACATGGATATCCGCCTGCGGGCCGATGATGGCCTGAGCAATGCCTCCGCCTGGCTTCTCGACAATCTCGTGGAAGCACTTGTTCAGAGAGGCCTTCGAATCGATCTCGTAAAAGAGAGCGCCCGTGCTCAGGAAGAACTCGCTCAGGCACTGGCGAGCAGCGATATTCCCGAAGGGGTCGAACCAAAGGTTGAAAACCTCTCTCTACAGCTGCTGGATCTTTATCTGGCGCCAGAGGCCGCTGGGAAAGCCCAGGAACTCGTTGTCTACGTGAAAGCCTCTGCTGATATCCACGTCCATCTGACCGACGCATTTCAGATACCGAACTGAAGCCGCAAGTGCGCTGCTACTGCCGGATTATCCAGACACGAGATGAGATTTGAGATTACCGACCACGACCTGATCCTCGATCGGATGACATCCGAAGAGTGGCAGATCGTGGGAGCTGCTCCAGAAGCCTCTGATCCCGCGAATCAGGGAGATAATGCCGAGGTCTTCCTGCAGCAACCCCTCTATGAGGACCTCGTCGAGGAAGCAAAATTCAGCGATAGCGATGAGGACGGGATGGATTGGGGGTCCCTTCAGCACGACGGCTACATGACGGATTACTTCCAGCATCGGCAAACGGTCGAAAGCGATCTGAAGCAGGTTGAATCCTGCCTGGTCGAGGGCGAAGACCTCCCGCCGATCCTTGAGCCGCTGGCCGGCGAAATGATCTATCGACTTTTCATCCCGCGTGAGCACGCGGCGAGTTGGTATTTTGTGCTAAATCAGGCCCGTCTACTCTTAAACAACGCTCACGATCTTGCAGATGCTCCTGACCGGCAGAAGCTGCAGAATCGCGAGCTGAGCCGCGAGATTTCACCGGAGCGGCTGCATCTCTTTGCGCTCTATGAGGTGTTCTCGGTGCTTCAGTCCATCCTGATAGAGAATGGATTGCTCGGTGAAGTGGAGTGATTGTGCGGGGCAGCCGGTTGTTTGGGAAAAAAAGCGGCCGGGGGCTAGGCTTTTGGGGGTAGGGACGGAGTGTCCCTCTGGACAGATCACTCGCCGCCACTTAGAGAATCTTCTCCGCCAGCTTTTTTCTCAGGTCGATC
>JAHDFZ010000025.1:8572-18554 GCA_020627905.1 Verrucomicrobiota bacterium | reverse complement strand
TCACTCGCCGCCACTTAGAGAATCTTCTCCGCCAGCTTTTTTCTCAGGTCGATCAGCTCCCTGCGGCGCTGTGACGGTGATGGCCGGGCGGCTGAAAAACGGCTTTGCGCCATCGGCAAGAGAATCCTCACCGTAGCGTGTGCCTTTCTGGAACACGAGGGCCTGCAAGGACCGGCCTTTAATTCCATCTGCCTTGAAGCCCGGGTCAGAAAGATGCAGCTGTGTAATCTTCTCCATCGCCTGCCTGGCCATGGTCGATTGGTTCGAGAAGTTGTAGCTGAGAGAGCGATACAGATCTTCCAATCCCTGACGGTCTTCTTTCTTATTGAGCGCAACGTGAGCCCGGAGAAAAGAGAGCTCGGATAGCGTGCGAGGCCCCAACTTGGCAGGAAACGTCGGATAGCCGAGCAGCTTATTTTCGTTTGTAAGCGGTTGTTCTAAGGTTTTCAGCTCCGCCTCCAGTGCATCAAATTGCTTACCTCCCAACATGGCAAATCGGCCTTGAGACTTGAAGGGTTCCTGATAGCGGGCTCCCAGGACTTTCCCAACGGATTGCCCTAGTGGTGTATTATAAAGCTTGAACAACTGCTCGTAGTCGCCGTTTCGCTTCAGAGACTCCATCAGGAAGAACATAGCCTCAGACGCAAAATTGCTCGGAACATCGACTAAGTAGGAATACTTCTGCACGACCCCCTGAAAAGCAGCAGCTGCGGCATCATAGTTCTCGCTTCCAAAGTGGGTATTTCCGACGTTAAGCGCCTTACCCCGCTCGACGAAATTAATCAGCTTGTCGACGCCTTCACCTCGGATATTTGAGAAAGGAATTAGATCAGGCTTTCCCGAGGCGGTCCGTGCCATCAGGATGCCCTGTTCATTGGCGCCAGATAGATATCCCTGGGGATTACCCCCTTTCACCAAGGCAACCTGGATGGGGGTAACGTTCTGGGCTGATACGCTAGCAGCTGTTATCAGAACAGTTGTGGCCACTAGAAAAGGTGAGAAAAGTTTCATTCTTGAATCGCTTGGCTTGAGTTCGTGTTTCAGCTCGTTAGTTCCCGGTTTTGCCCCACTGCGTCCGGTCCATTGGGATATTGAGGATGCGGAAGACTTCCTCCTTCTCCTCCGGTGTCACCTGAAGAGAGTTTTCGATATCATCGATACGACGGCGCATCCGGCGCAATGTTCCAGATGGATCCGCCTCGTCGGTAAGGTTCTGCCAGGTGAAGAGGTTCTTCAGGGTCAAGCGGTAGACAGCCAGCTCGCGATTCCGCTTATCGAGCTTTTCAGCTTCAGTTGTCTCTGGACGCTTGGCAATATCTTCCAAGCTTAGGGTGATGTAGCGATCCCAGGACTGGATCACCCAAGTGTAGGCACTTCCTCCGGTCGAAAAAACAGAAAGAAATGCTTTTGATGCACCTTCCATATCTTTGAGATTCTGCAGAGCATTGCCCAGCATATAACCAGCCTCCGCACGCTTCATCCGATCCTTGTTGAACATTTTCTTGTCCTTGTTGATCACATCGAGGTTATCTACAGCGGTCTGCCAATCACGGTCGCCGATGGCAAGTCGAGCAAGTCCCAGATGCGCCTCCGCGCGATACTCGCGGATGTTGTTATATTTTTCGAGGACACGGCGATACCGCTGCTTGGCAGACTCCTTCTTCGAAGCATCAGGAGAGCGCTCTTCAATCTTGGCGATTTCGACTTCAGCTGGTGCCTTGTAGGCGTCCGCTTCCGGGTTATTGCGGCTCAGCAATTCCTCGAAATAGGGAATAGCTGGGAAGGGGTTCTCAGATGCCGCGAGACGCAGACCCAGCTGCTGGAGGGCGTATTCGGACAGCTTGTCGATGTCGAAGAGCTCGAGCTCCTTGAAAATCTTATCAATTCGTCCATTCAATGCTGCAATCTCAGCACCGTTCGGATCCTTACCCTTCCGCATGTCCTGAAGAATGGACACTTGTTGGATCTTCAGCCAGGTAAGGAGCGCTTCGTGCTCATCACGCCTGATCTGCGGGAAATCATCCAAGCGCTCGATGGTCGCTTCATCGCCTTTGATCCGGCGAGAGGCGTCAGAGTAAGACCCGATGGCCTGGCGAAGAAGCGTCAGATCCTGATTCTCCGTTTTGGTGCCCAGCTTGAAAATCTCCTTCTCTACCTGCTCCAGCGCCTGATTGCCACGCCCGGCTTCCTCAAGAGGTTCGAGAGAAAATACCGCCATTTGCGGGGCGTAGAAGGTGTCTTCCATCTCCGGGAAGAACGAATCATAAAGAGCAATCCCCTCGCTGTTCTTGCCCTGATCGAAAGAAATGCTGGATGCCTTATAGGTGGCCTCTGAGAGCAGATTTGTGTAATACTCCTCGTTTGCGGTATCGGTGCTCATGACACCTGGAAGAACAGCAATCGATGTTTTGAAGGCATTGAGTGCCGCGTTATCCCACTCCGCTTTCTGCTCCTCCTGCTGATCGCTCAGATCAGCCGCCTTCGCCTGGAAGGAGTCTCCCTTGAGATTCTGTGAGCGAGGCATGTAGATAGATTTTGCATTCAGCTGCGACAGCTCGTCGGCAGCCTCGATCGATCCGTTGTAGTCGGCCAGATTGAAGCGCGCCACAACCAGATCACCAAGAGCACGCTCACCAAAAGCTTCAGATTTCGGGAACTCCTTAATGAAATCCACGAGGCGTCCCTCTGCGACACGCATATCACCCAGCTGCATCGCATTGGCCCCGCGATGATAGGCAACAAATTCACGATTCCCACCATCCGGATAAGCGGTCATGTAAGACTCGAATAGCGGATCAGCTTCCTTGTATTGTTTTGTCGAGAAAAGAGCTAGAGGCAGGAGGCTATCCGCAAGTTCGCGCGATGGATCCCCGAGCTCGTAGTCTTCCTGCACACCTTTGGCGATCTCGATAACAGTCTCATACTCCTGGTTGGTGAACAGGGACTGGAGCATGAAGATATCGATATTCTGAGCCAGCGGGTGATCGGCTGGCATCTCGCTGGTGAATTTCGTTCCGAAGTATTGCGCACCTGTGTAGTCGCCGAGCATGGACGCCAGTCGGGCAGCTTCGTGGAGCACCTGACCACGAAACTCAGTTTCGAGATCCGGGTAGTTCTCAGCAATGTGCCAGTAAATGACGCGCGGCATGTAGACATTGCCTAGCTTTTCATAGCAGGAAGCCATGAGGCGCAGATTCTCCAGATCAGGGTGCATTCCCGGTCCAGCCTCGCGCACGGCTACCTTATCGAGAACCGACTGAATAGACGCCGGCATGGCCTGACCTGCACGAAGGCGAGGTGCTACAAATAGCTCTGTATCGAGACGAACATCCTCAAGACTCGGCGTGAGCATGAGGAGCTGAATGGAAAAATTGAACAGATTTGATCCTGCTGCCTCGAAAGCCATCTTGCGAAGTCGGTCAAGTATCCCTCCTTTGAACTGCTCGTAGGGGCGTAGCTTGAGAAACTGCCCATTCGCTTCGAGAAACGATAAGGCCTTCTGCTCAACCTCAGCAATCTTATCGACGTCCTCCTGAGCCGCCTTACCCTGGTCCACCCAATCGAGACCGAGTTCAAGGAAGGCCTGCGTTAGGAAGGATCCGTTAACCTGCCACTCCAGGCGGTTGTCGAAGAGTTCCTGAAGTGTTGCCAGACCTTCCAGTTTTTTACCAGTCTTGAGGAGCGCGGTTCCGTAGCGGAGTTTCAGCGCTGGACGGTTGGGAGCCAACTCCTCCTCCGGTGGGCTGGTAGCCAGATACTGGTCATAGAGCCCGATAGCGGTCTCGAAATCACCCGTCATCGCATGGGCAAAGCCGAGCTGGTATTTGGCGATTGCTTCCCGTGGGTTGACTGAAGGAATGGGCGATTCTACCTCTTTGGCAAAAGCAGTCGCGTTGGCTGAGTTCTCGAAAGCCTCCTTGGCAGCTTCCCATTCGGATGCACTGAGGAGGACCATCCCCCGATCGTAGAAAAATCCACCAATCTGCGGACCGTAGTCTTCGTGCAGTCGCTCAACACCGCCACCCTCGTTCTCAGCCTGCTCGAACTTAGCAACAGCCTCAGCACTCTTTCCCTGGATCGCAAGGCCTACCGCCTCCTGGTAGAGTTTCTCGAAGTCGTCCGCGTGAACAGTGGCGCCGAAAAGCGCTATCGTAAGCGTTGTGAGGAGTGCGGTTTTCAGAAGCTGCATCTCTTTTTCGTAGTGAGTGGTGGTGAATTTAAATTACGGCCGATAAGGGTGTAACCCCACCCCCGTCGATTCCGGTCGCTAGCTCACGGAATCTGAGGGACGGCCAATGGAACATAAATGGTTAAGGAGTCGGGGAAGCAGAATCAGCCGTCTTCCTGGAATCCCTCGATCGTCACGCGATCAATCTCCACATCCTTGTCGGCAAGCGCGTTCAGAATGTCGACAAAGCGTTGCGCCAGCGAAGCATCGTCTGCGGCAATGATGACAAGTGGATCTGAATCCGTAAGACGGGCGGTCTCAGCATAGGAGCGGAGCTTATCCATGAGCAGCGGGACGGCGCGATCCTCGTTAGCTGGGTCGTCGCCTGGGCCAGCTGTCATAACGTCCAGAGGCTCATCATTGACGACGATGGTGCCTTCGGAATTCACTTCGATACGCATCTGGTCAATCTCAACGTCTGAGGAGCCGCCGCCAGAGGTCGGCATCGTCAGCGCAAGGTCTGTCTCACGACGGTCCAGTGTCGAGGTAACGATGAAATAAATGAGAAGAAGGAAACTGACGTCAATCATCGACGACATATCCAATTCTGGATCTTCGTCTTCTTCTTCAGCTGCACGTTTTCTCGCCATGAAAATTAACTCTTAGAGTATGGTAAAGGATTTACTGCTTCGATGACAAGGAAATTCCAAATCACTTCTGCAGCTTGTAAGCTGAGAAAATGACCTCGTTTACACCAGCTTCGCCAGCAGCGGTAATGACACGCTTCACCTCCCGAGTAGCTGTCGAGTGATGGGCGCGCACGTGGAGAACTGGAGTAATACCATCCGGCCTGATCCGATCGGCAAGAACCTGAATGTAATCGGTAATCGCAGCTGTAGAACCCAGCTCCTCTTTGTTAGCAGCAAAGACGTCACCGTTGTCATAGACGTTAATAACAATGCGGCCCTGAGCACTCTCCACAAGCGTGCCGTTAGTTGCCTCAGGCGGCTCAACATTGCGGTCAATCTGCACGATAATCAGGTGCGAACTGACCATAAAAAAGATGAGGAGCAGGAAGACGAGGTCGATCATTGACGACATGTCCATCTTCATATCCGGCTCTGTCATAGCCGCTGCCCGCTTCATCTTTGCTGATGCCATAGTCCTCTAAAAATCGTGAAAGGTTCTTTTTATTGGGGGGGATATTTTCTGGGATTAGGCCTCTTCTGAAATCCCTTCCGGAACCTTAGCAAGCTGCTGATCGGCGTTGACGGTCGCGATAGCCAGGTCGAGCCCTTCAAGAGCAGCCTCCTGAGCATCTGACGTCTGCTTCTGGAGCATGTTCTTAAAAACGAAGAAACAGAAAATCGACGGGATGGCAACTACAAGACCACCGAAGGTCGTGAAGAGAGCCAGAGAGATATTTCCAGCAAGCTCGGATGGGTTCGCCCCTCCATCGTTACCCATGGTTTTGAACGCAGCGATCATACCAGCGATCGTTCCCATCAGACCGACCATCGGTGCAGCCTGACCAATAACAGAGAAATATCCAATCCATGAGAGATAACGTGGCTTCTCCTTCATCATGAAATCAGCGATCTGATTTTCAACCTCTTCGCGCCCGAGTGACTCTGGGTCTGTCGCATCAACCTCTGGATATGCTACCGCACACATTCTGCCGAGAAATGAGCTATCCTGTGCAGAAACGTCAATGGCTGTGCGGACGCGAACGTCGGCCATGTGGGCGTGGAGCTCATCACGGAGGGTCGGAGGACAGAATTTCTTCTTGGACAGTTGGAGAATATTGAAAACAGCAAGCGTTACGACCGCTACCGACATGAGAGCGAGAGCTAGCATGAACCAGCCGCCATCAATGATCTGGTCAATCAGCCGAACCTCGTCGGCGGGTGCCTCTGACGCGGCGGACTCAATGTCCTGAGCGAGCAGCTCGGGAGCGATCAGAAGGGATCCCGCGCCAAGAGCAAGAGCAGACACAGCGGACAGTCGGAGACGTGATTTTATCATGGTTACGTAGCTATAAAATGAGATGCAATAAATCTGACAGCGTCAGAGATCGGATATTAGCGAATTCGAGTAAAGCAAAAAAAGCAGTTTTTTGAAAGAATGTAGGATTTAAATCTGTAACACCGCAGCGATCAATCCTCTGCCGTCACCTGCAGGAAGAAATCCTCAAGGGTATGCGCGGCAGCGCCACGGCGGAGATCGGCTATCTCGTCTCGGGTGCCCTCGATGATCAATCGGCCTCGATTGAGAATCCCGATGCGATCGGCCAGCTCCTCCGCCGTCGCCAACTGGTGAGTGGACATAAAGACTGTGGCCCCGGCCTTCGCGCGGCTGATGAGCTCATCCTTGACGACGCGCGCATGCTTCGGGTCGAGCCCGACCATCGGTTCATCAATGATGATCACTTTCGGCTCATGCATGAGAGCAGCACTGATAGCGAGGCGCTGCTTGGTGCCATGACTGAGATTCTCAACGCGGTGATTCCGGTATTCATCGAGAGAAAGCCTCTCAAACAGGGCTTCCCGCTGTTCCCGCACCTGCCCCGGAGGCACCTCAAATAGTTCACCGATGAATTGCATGAACTCCAGGCAGGTCAGCTTATCGTAAAAGAACGCCACATCAGGGATGTAGCCGATCGAGCGTTTCGCCTCGATCGGGTTCTGCATGACATCAAAGCCTGCCACGACGGCAGAACCACTGCTCGGAGCTAACAGGCCGGTCAGAAGCTTGATCGTCGTTGTCTTCCCCGCTCCATTAGGGCCTAGAAAGGCGTAGAACTCCCCTTCTTCGATATTCAGCGACAAATCAGCAAGCGCGCAGAAATCGCCATACGACTTTGAGAGAGAGGAAGTCCGAATCATAGAAATCAGTGGCGGTTAAAATCCTCGCGGGAGCAGGTCGGAATCTCCGCGCAACCCATAACCTGACAGAACCTGTATGATCTCTCCAGCTTCAGAAAAACGCATCTCAGCGATGAGTTCATCAAAGCCATGGAATCCGAAGTCGACGACATACCCATCGACCTGCTGTCGCCCGACCTGAAGAGTTGCCTTCCGCGCGGTCAGCTGGACCTTCTCCGCTAGGGATTCCTCTGCATCTACAAGGTTTAAGCCCGCTTCAAGGACATATGACGGAACACGAGCCCCTACGACCTTCCTGATCACCGCGCGGAGATCCTGGTGCGAAGCCGCTTCACTGAGGGCCGCTCCTCCACCGAGAAGACTGCCGAGAGCGAGCAGTTGCTGCTGAGTGCCATCGAAGAGGATCCGGCCATCATTCTCAAGTTTGAGCCGCACCTCGCCACCAACAGCACCCGACAAGGTAGCCTCCCAGGCCTGCCCCATCGCCTTCAGCGTAATCCTGTAGTCGCGAATCGCACGCTCAGGTGACAAGGCGACCGACCCACGAACGAATAACCGCTCCCCAAGGACGACAGGAACCCCATCAGGCAGAAGAATTCGCGCAGTGAACCTCAGGTCAGCGCTATCTCCATCTTCCGCCATATTCGGCGTGAGATTGACCACTCCCCAATCTTTTTCCTGCGAGTCGAGCAGGCGAAGAGTCGCTGACTCCTCTGATCGGAAAAAGGCATCAAAGACCAGGCGTGGACTCACCCTGCGGAATTGACTCGATTCCGGAGCAAAATGGGACCACGCCAGACACGCCAGACTCCCAAGCCAGAAGGCGATGACCCCAAAAGTGAAAAGACGTGGCATAGAAAACTCGGAACTGAGCAACCGATCTTGCCCCCTCTCGACCTCGACAGTCAATGATAAAGCGCCTCTCGATCGATGATCTCATGCACCCCCGGCGCCAACCACTCCTTATGCCTCATGACGTCACCTCGGATCAAAGTTGAGGATGCCGGATGATCAAAGTCAAGCCTAGTAGCGGACCAATCTACCCGGGGGACGAAGCGCGTGCCGGATCGCCCCAGGACGTAGAAATGCACATTCTCCCGAAGATATTCGGCCTGAGACCAGGACTCCAGGGCCAACCACTGGTCGTCTCCGAGCACCCATGACCACTGGATGGTTGGCGAAAACTGTCGAAAATGCTCTACGGTTTTCCAAGAATAGCTGGGGCCGGAGACACGCAGCTCGTAGTCGCTGACGTGAAGACGGTCCTGCCACTCGCTGTCGGCCAGAGTGGCCTCCATCATTGCGACGCGAAGCGCCGGACTGACAGGGGCCTGCAGCTTGTGGGGCGACTGCTGACAGGGCAGCAGGATGACATGCTCACAACCGACCTCGAGCACCGTCTCGGCCATCTGCAGATGCCCGAGATGCATGGGGTCAAAGGATCCTCCGAAGAGGGCGACCCGCGTTGCCTCACGCCAGTTCTCCATCAGCCAGGACCATGCGGATGTGAGGGGCGTAAAGCCCGGGATCCAGCAGAAAGCTGTCGTGCCCTTTATCAGAGTGCACCGTCAGGAACAGATGATCCACTCCACCGGCTTTCAGACCATCGACGAGTCTCTCCTGCTCCTCCGCGTAAAAACAGTAGTCCTCCTGAATGCTGAACACGAGAAAGCGCTGCCCGGCAGCGGCTGAGCGACCATAGAGCTCGACACGATCCGTGGCATCGGCCTCCAGCACCGGGTCATAGCGACTCCACATCTCGCAGATGCGCAGGTAGGTATTGGCGTCGAAGCGATCCGTAAACTTCTTCCCCTGGTGCAGCATGTAGCTCTCCACATGATCATGTGCCCGATACCACGAAAAGCGGTCCTCGGTGCGGATGACGTCCTTCGACGCCCGGCGCTCGATGGCATCGAGGTGCACGAAGGTTTTGTGACTGATCATCCGAGCGAGAGCCAGACCGATGTCCGGATCGCCTGTGGCATAATAGTTTCCTCCGTTAAAGCTGGGGTCATTCTCGATGGCGAGGATCTGCTCAAGCAGGATGATGCGGTTCAGCACGGTCGTTTTCACCCCGGTGGCGATAGGAATGACCACCCGCACTCGATCCGGGAACAGTGCCGCGAAAGTCGTGCAGGCCAAGCCGCCAACAGATGGCCCGACTACTGCGAGCAGCTGATCGATCCCGAAGTGATCGAGCAGACGCACTTGGCTCTGCACGACATCGTGAATGGTGACATTCGGAAAATTTGGTCCGTAGGGAATGCCGGTGGCAGGATCGATTGATGCCGGCCCGGTCGAGCCGTAGCATCCGCCGAGGTAGTTGGCGCAGATGACAAAATACTTATCCGTGTCGATGGCTTTCCCTGGTCCGACGAGCGTTTCCCACCAGCCCACCTAGCACTCCTTCGTCCAGAGATCGATTCCCTCGACTTCCTCATTGTAGCCGTAGACATGGTGACTGCCGGAGAGGGCGTGAAAGATGAGGATCGCATTGCTCTTTTCCTCGTTCAGCTCCCCGTAGGTCTCGTAGGCGAGCTGCGCTTTTTCGAAAACGTCCCCATTCCGGAAGGTGAATGGATGCTCCGGAGTCGCGAACTCAAAGAAAAGCGTCCGCACAGAAGGGCGGTCTTTGGGATCAGGGGCTGTCATAAATGAGGCTCGCCAGCTCAATAACCAGCGGGTGAATAAGTAAGAGCATGAAACAAGGCTTTGCTCGACAGATTTTTCGATTTTTGGGAGAATCAGCCTCCTCCACGGAGTCTGTATTTAACCCCACGTTGAAAAACACCCCATGTTTCGCGCTCTTTTCGTCGCTCACTTGTCTCTTTCTGTCGTCCTGATCAGCTCCGCATTCGGTGAAGAACAGCCGAAGTCGCCGTATCCCGAGGTTCAATTTGAAAAATGGACTCCTGACTTCGAGGTCGGT
>JAHDFZ010000025.1:0-8562 GCA_020627905.1 Verrucomicrobiota bacterium | reverse complement strand
GATGAGAACGGACGGGCTTTCGTCACGCAGACGAAGCGGAGAAAAGCCCAGGATCTGGATATCCGGCTCAACTTTGATTGGCTGGAGGACGAGCTGAGCTTTCAGTCGGCGGAGGATAAATTAGAGTTCTACAAGACCACTCTGACGCCGGAGAACAGTGCGGCTAATGCCCATCGATTCCAGGACTACAACGGCGACGGCATCCACGACATCGAGGACCTGACGCAGCTCTCAGAGGTGATCCACCTCATCGAGGATACCGACGGCGACGGTCTGGCCGACAGGAAAACGATATTCACGGAGGGACTCGACTCCCCCACCACGGGTGTGGCAGGTGGCGTCCTGATTCATGATGGAGTCGTCTACACCTGCCCTGTGCCAGAGGTGCTGGCCTTTAAAGACACCGATGGGGATGGACAGGCCGATGAGAAAAGCACCGTCATTGGAGGATTCGGAGCGCACTTAGCCTATGGCGGACACGACATGCACGGCCTCATCATCGGGGTCGACGGACGGCTCTACTGGACGGTGGGCGATAAAGGGATCCGCGTGAAATCGAAGGAGGGCCTGGACTTCCGCTTCCCCAATCACGGCGGCACCCTGCGCTGCGAGTTGGACGGCAGCAAATTTCAAGTCTTCGCGCGGGGGCAGCGAAATATCCAGGAGATCGGCTTTGATCAATACGGTAACTTCTTCGCCGTCGACAATGACGCGGACGGCCCGGGAGAAAAGGAGCGATTCGTCCACGTGGAGCAGTTCCTCGACAGCGGCTGGCGGTGCAACTGGCAATATCTGAGAAACGACTACAACCCGTGGAACGCCGACCTCATGCATGTCCCTTACCACGAGGAACAGCCACTCTTTATGACCCCACCGCTAGGGAACTACGAGAATGGTCCAGCGGGATTTGCCTTCAATCCTGGGACTGCGCTTGGCCCTGCCTATGAGAATTTTTTCTTTCTCACGAGCGCCCCACGCGGGCAGCAGTGGGCTTTTCAAGTGGAGCGCACCGCGGATGCCTTTCGGATGGTCAACGATCACGCCATCGGTGCTGGAACTGCCCTGGTCGGGATCACATTTGGCCCGGACGGCGCTCTGTATGGAGTTGACTGGGGTGGCGGCTATCCTTTAAACGAAAAAGGTGCCGTCTGGCGAATGGATCTACCGGAGGGCGATCGGGATCCTAGGCGTGCCGCTACCCAACAGCTGCTGCAGAGAAATTTTTCAACTCTGGAGACCGCTGAGCTCGTAGAAAAGCTCTCTCATGCCGATCAGCGGATCCGCATGAAAGCCCAGTTCGAGCTGGCCAGGCGTGACGATCGCGAGTCCCTAGGAGCTGTGCTTCTCGATCAGGAGGCGGGCTTGTTGTCACGCCTCCACAGCATCTGGGGACTGGGTCAGATCCAGCGTCGCAGCGGCGGGAGTGATAAGACACTGGTCGCTGCTCTCGACGATCCACTGGCAGAGATCCGAGCGCAGGCGCTACGGACACTGACAGATGACATGGGCGTGGAACTGGCTCTTGGTGTTGTCCCCGAGCCAACTCTTAAGAAAAGCTATCTCAAGAGCCACGTGATAGCGAAACTCACAGACGAGTCGACCCAGGTCGTCCAGCAGGCCCTGCTAGCCACCGGACGACTTCAGAACTCTGACGGATCAGTTCTTGAAGCTCTAACAAGCTTCCTGAATGAAGCAGGTGAGAATCATACACTTGCCGATTCCTACACCCTGCACGCCACCACCATCGCCCTCACCGGCAGCGCTCCAACGGACTATCTCAGAGAACTTGCTGGTGACGATTCAGAGTTTGTCAGAGCGGCGGCCATTCTCGCTCTCCGTCGACGCGGCAGCGCAGATGTCCAGATCTTTCTGCAGGACCCCAGCCCTCGGCTGGCAGCAGAGGCAGCCCGTGCCATCCACGATGACTGGATGATCGAGGCTGCAGAGTCAAGTCTCGCCAAAGCACTGGAAAGTAGGGATCGCCACCGCCAGACCGAAGCATTTCTCCGCCGCAGCATCAACGCCAACTTCCGCGACGGAAGTGAAAAGGCACTCCGGCGAGTCATTTCCTACGCATCAGACAACAAGACGCCTTGGTCTCTCCAAGTGGCCGCCCTCGAAGCCCTGAGCAAGTGGGAAACGCCGCCGAACATTGACCTCGTCGTCGGCAGGTTCCGCGACCTGAGCGATCGCAAAGCTGCCCGCCTGCAACCAGTCCTCGCGAAGCATATCGAGGCACTGCTGAGCAGCCCTTACCCACGAATCGTTCAGGAGACGATGGAGCTTGCCACAGCGCAGAAGGTAGCGATTCCGACCTCCGCCCTCGAAAGTGTTTTCCAGAATGAGGAGATCGACTCAGGCCTGCGCGCGACCGCCCTGCGCACTCTGCGTGAACAGGATCCGAAGCGCGCTCTCACCTTTACAGACTCCGTGATCGCGTCGGACGCTGTGGAATTGCAGCGTATCGGACTGGAACTCATGCTTGAGCGCTCTCCCAACTCAGCGCAGGAGTTAATTCGTGAGGCGATCAGCAGCAAGGAGAAAGCCGTCCCTCTGCGACAACACGCCGTCAGCCTGCTGCCTGAAGCAGGGATGGATCAGGATCTCCTCAATCTCCTGCACGTGCTGAAGAATGGCAAACTCGCCCGGTTCCTCATGCTGGAGGTGCAGGAGGCCGCCGCTCACCCGAAGTTCGCGGACCATCCTGAAATTACAGCCCTGGCGACGGAGATCGAATCCGCCCGCATGGCCAAAATCATCTCCGCTCCCATGGAGGCATTCGAGTTCGCCCTGACCGGTGGAGACGCCGTGGCCGGGCGCGACGTGCTTCATCACCACGCCTCCGCTGAGTGCATCCGCTGTCATATCCTTGAGAAAGGACCCGGCAGTCGAGTAGGGCCGCCGCTGTTCCGCATCGGCAAACAACGGGATCCGAACTATCTGCTGGAATCCCTCGTGGCACCGCAGGCGACCGTTGCCAAAGGCTACGGAGTTATTTCGCTAACCCTGAAAGATGGGCGATCAGCTGGAGGCCAGTTCGCAGGCGAGGAGAATGGCGACATCCTGACCTCCAGTTCCGACGGGAAGATCACACGCTATGCGGCGGAGGATATCGTCAGAAAGCAGGGCCCGATTTCGACAATGCCCCCGATGGGTTTCATCCTCAGCAAGCGTGAGCTGCGTGATCTTATGGCCTGCCTGAAAGAGATGAAGGGCGAGTGAGTGGGGGTGTTGTGAGATCGTCAGCCCTCCCACGACCGTCCACGCGTTTACACGCGCGGCTACAACCAGATGTAGCCGCGACCGTAAGGTCGTGGAGAAACGAAACGGCAGCCTGTGCTTTCCTCCTACTGCTCCACCTCACTTCGGTATCGGCGAACCATGCGGATCCACTTCCGGAAAGTCTAACATTTCGTTCATCCGCTCCAGCACACGGTCGGACACAGCGTGCTCCAGCACCTCGGCTTCCTCGTGAACCGCATCACCGGAAAAGCCCATGATCTGCACGAGAAAGGTCTCGATGACCCGGTGCCGTCGCAGCACATCACGCGCCTGCGCCCTCCCCTTCTCCGTCAGGGCTACCGAACGACGGGGCTGATAGTCGACCCAGCCCTTCTTCTGCAGGTTTCGCATCATAATCGAGACCGTTCCCGTAGTCACCCCCAGCTCCTCAGCAATGACACCGACAGACGGCTTGATCGCCTCGCCGGAGCGCTCATTCGACTCCAGGCGGTCCAGGCATTTCAGGTAATCCTCAACGGTGCTCGTAGGCATATCAGAAGCTCGGCGAAAAAGCCCATCTTGACAACTCAAGATATTGGCGGATTTTCGGAGATATGAATATAAAAAACCTGACTCGACGCGCCCTCGCTAGCTTCCTGGCTGTGGCCGCGCTCTCCTACTCCGCCTGCCAGCCGAAGCCGTCCGCTGAGACGGGCGCGGACTCTAACAAACCTACTGCCCTTGCCACTATCGGGATGGTGGCTGATCTCGTGCGTGCTATCGGTGGCGAGGACATCGCCGTCACCACCCTCATCGGTGAAGGCATCGACCCCCACCTTTACAACCCGACGCTGGCCGACGTGAAAGCACTCGATGCCGCTGATATCATTTTCTACAACGGTCTCATGCTCGAGGGCAAGATGGGCGAAGTCCTCGGAAAACAGTCCACTGCCGGGAAGCCTGTCCACGCCATCGCAGAAGCCGTGCAGAGCCGTCAGAACTTCCTGTTAGAGGACGAAGAAGGTCACACCGATCCCCACGTATGGATGGATGTGAGCGCCTGGACGATGGCCCTGGACGAGGTCACTGCAGCTCTCGCGGCTTTCCTCCCGGAGAAAAAAGAGGCATTCACCACCCGCGCTGCCGCCTACAAAGAGCAGCTGGCAGCGCTTGATGCCTACGCAAAGAAGACGATCAGCAGCATCCCCGCGGAGCGCCGTTTCCTCATCACTGCCCACGATGCTTTCGGCTATCTCGCCCAGGCCTACGGGATCGAAGTAAAAGGGATCCAGGGCATCAGCACCGAGTCCGAGGCCGCCATTCGCGATATCGAGGAACTGGTAACCTTCATCGTCGACCGGAAGATCCCGGCGATCTTTGTTGAGTCCTCCCTCTCTGACAAAAACGTCAAAGCGCTCATCGAGGGGGCACAGGCCAAAGGCCAGCAGGTCATCATCGGTGGCGAGCTTTTCTCGGATGCGATGGGCCCGGCGGGCTCCTACGAGGGGACTTACATCGGCATGATCGACCACAACGTCACGACCATCGCCAATGCACTGGGCGGTCAGGCACCGAAAGCGGGCCTGAACGGCAAGCTCACACCACATGAATAAACTGCTTCGGCATATGTCTCCAGCGGGTGACCCCGCAGACGAGACGATCTCAGCGCACCCGGAGACGGTGCCGCTGGCAGTCCATGACCTGACGGTGGCCTATCACCGGAAGCCCGTGCTCTGGGATGTCGACCTCGACGTGCCGGAGGGCAAGCTCGTAGGTGTGGTCGGCCCGAATGGGGCAGGAAAAAGCACTCTCCTGAAGGCCTGCCTGGGTCTCATCCCCATCGCCTCTGGCGACATCCGGGTCTATGGATTCCCCTACGAGGAGCGCCGAGATCTCGTCGCCTACGTGCCGCAGCGCGAGTCAGTGGACTGGGACTTCCCCGTGAGTGTGCTCGATGTGGTGGCCATGGGCACATATCGCAAGCTCGGCTGGTTCCGCCGCGTCGGCGCGAAGCAGCGAGCAAATGCCCTTGAGGCCCTGGATCGAGTCGGCATGGCCGATCTAGCGAAACGCCAGATCAGCCAGCTCTCCGGCGGCCAGCAGCAGCGCGTCTTCCTAGCCCGGGCACTTGCTCAGGATGCCAGGGTCTATCTGATGGATGAACCCTTCGCCGCTGTCGATGCCGCGACGGAGGAAGCAATCGTCACCCTGCTGAAGGAGCTGAATCGACAGGGCAAGACCTGCATCGTCGTCCATCACGATCTGGCGACCGTCAGCCAGCATTTCGACTGGGTGGTGCTGCTGAATATGCGGATCGTCGCCGCCGGCAATGTGGCTGACACCTTCACCCAGGAGAATCTAGAAAAAACCTACGGCGGGCGTCTGAATATCCTCAACGACGCTGCCCACGCCCTCAGCCATGTCGCTCGCTGATCTGATCGAGGTCCTGACGCTGCGCAACTACAACACGCAGCTCGTGGTCTTCTCCACCACCCTGCTCGGCGTGGCATCGGGAGTGGTGGGTTCCTTCCTCCTCTTGCGCAAGCGTTCTCTCATGGGGGATGTGCTGGCCCACTCGACTCTCCCGGGGATCGCCCTCGCTTTTCTTGCTATGGTAGCGCTTGGCATGAGCGGCAAGAGCCTGGGAGGTCTCCTCATCGGCGCGACGCTCTCGGGCCTCGTCGGAGTGGCCGTCATGGCAGGCATCCGGCGCACGACACGGCTGACAGATGATGCAGCGATGGGGCTGGTGCTAAGCATCTTTTTCGGGCTGGGGATCGCTCTGCTGTCGATGATCCAGACGATGCCGGGCGCCAGTGCAGCAGGGCTGGACTCGCTCATCTACGGGAAAACAGCCTCGATGGTGAAGAGCGACTTCTACATCCTCAGCATCACCACCGGTGCAGCAATCCTCATCTCCGCTCTGTTATTCAAGGAATTCACTGTCCTTTGTTTCGACGAAAAGTTCGCTGCCTCTCAGGGCTGGCCGGTTGGAGTGCTGGATGCAGCTCTACTCATTCTCGTCACTCTCGTCACCGTCGCCGGGCTGCAGGCGGTCGGACTGATCCTCGTCATCGCCTTCCTCATCACGCCAGCTGCGGCTGCTCGCTTCTGGACGCAGCGGGCTGGTGCCATGGCTGTCCTCTCCGGCGTGCTTGGCGGAGCCAGCGGCTGGCTGGGGTCGACGGTGAGCGCGCTGGTGCCGGATCTGCCAGCAGGTGCCCTGATCGTTTTGACGACGACCGTGATCTTCCTACTCAGCCTCTTTCTAGCCCCCCAGCGCGGGGTGTTCTCCCGTCAGCATCGCCAGCGCCAGCTCCGCCGAAAGGTAGATCGCCAGCACTTGCTGCGCGCGGCCTACGAAATCCTCGAGGCAGATAGCCGAGTTGCCGCCACCGAGGCGGAAAAGCCGTGGGATGGGATGGTCACGAATCACCCAATCGCCAGAACGGCACTGCTCGCCAAACGCAGCTGGACGGCGAAAATGGTCGACCGGATCCTCCGCAAGGAGACCCGCAGCGGGCACCTCACCTCAGACAGCGCGGCGCAAAGCGTGCAGCTCAGTGAGGAAGGGTTTGGCGAGGCCGCCCGCATCACCCGCAACCATCGTCTCTGGGAGGCCTATCTCGTGCGCTATGCAGACATCGCCCCCAGCCACGTAGACCGCGATGCCGACATGGTCGAGCACGTGCTGGATGCCAATCTCGTGCGCGAGCTGGAGCGGGCGTCGCAGGAGGACGAGGCCTGGGTAGCCGTGCCGGCCAGCCTCCACACCATCCCCACCCCCGAGTCGAGCCAATCATGAACTGGACCTCTCTCGACACCTGGATCTTTGTCACAGCGGCTCTCTGTGCCGTGGCCTGTGCCCTGCCGGGCTGCTTCCTCGTGCTGCGCAAAATGAGCATGATGGGAGATGCCATCACTCATGCGGTGCTGCCCGGCCTGGCGATCGGATTTATCCTAACAGGAACCCGAGCCAGCTGGCCGATGTTTCTCGGTGCTATTCTTGTCGGGCTGTTGACGGCCCTTTTCACGCAGTGGATCTCACGGCTCGGGAGAGTCGATCGTGGGGCTGCCATGGGAGTGGTCTTCACGACCCTGTTTGCCATTGGCCTTATTCTCATCCAGGTGGCCGCTCACGAAGTAGAGCTGGACCCGTCCTGTGTGCTTTACGGCGCGCTGGAGTTCACCCCGCTGGATCGTATTTCCATCCGGGGCTGGGAGGTGCCACGAGCCGCAGCTGTCCTCGCCGCCGTCCTCGTGGTAAATGCGCTGCTGATCCTCGCGCTCTTCAAGGAATTCCGACTGAGCGCCTTTGATCCAGCACTCGCGGAAACACTCGGGTATCGACCGAATTTCATGCACTATCTGCTGATGGCCATGGTCGCTATCACCAGCGTGGCCGCTTTCGAGGCGGTGGGCAGTATCATCGTCATCGCCATGTTTGTTGCCCCGGCGGCTACGGGGCTGCTGCTGACGCGGAGCCTGCCTCTGCTGCTCCTGCTCGCCTGCGGGTTCGGCATCCTCGCGGCAGGTCTCGGAGTCATGGGCGCGCTTACACTCCCGCCGATGCTCGGTTTTAAGAGCACCTCCGTGAGCGGAATGATGGCTGGGGCCAGCGGACTGCTTTTCCTCCTAGCCTGGGCCTACAACCTGCTATCGAAAGGGCGAGCCTCCCGAACGCTTCATTCTGACTCCCTAGTCTCGCAGCGCGTGAGCGAGAGCTAGCAGCGAGTATGATGTCACGAGGATCGGGTCGTCCTCCATCCAGCGGTTTGACCCTTCGTTAATCCATGAGCCATCAGGCTGTTGCGTTTCGAGAATTCTCAGAGTGAGAGCCTCGCGCCAGTCGACCTTCTTCCCATCACCAAGAGAGAAATCCTCCTGACCTGACAACGAAAGCGCCTTCGCCATGGTGTGGAAATAGTAGTAGAGCCCCTGCTGCCCGACGCCGGGATTTTCATCAACGGTGAAGTTGTCACCCAGCCAACGCTGCACGGCCACCACCCGCGGGTCGTTCCGATCCATCTCGGCATAGATGAAAGATAGGAGCCCGGCGTAGCTCATGCTGCCGTAGCTGCGGAGCGCGGTTTTTGACTCGCCGTCCACCTCGACAGACAACTCATCCGCCTTCGTATTGCCGGGGAAGTAAACAAATCCCCCCTCGTCCTCCGGCAGGACGGTGAGCACTTTATCGACCCGTGCCGCGGCCTCAGGAAGGTTCTGCGTTTTGGAAACAAATTCGATCGCTGCATCCCAATCGAGTTCGATCTCTGCCTCTAACTCCCCCACAGCTGCCGACAGAGCGTTGCGTGAATGATAGAGTGCCTCGAGCGCAAG
>JAHDFZ010000277.1 GCA_020627905.1 Verrucomicrobiota bacterium | reverse complement strand
CCTCTACACAGACGGAATCATCGAGGCGCAGGATGATATGGGGGATGAATACGGAGTCGAGCGGCTGTGCCAGCAGGTCTCCGATCTCTCGCATCTGCCACCGCAGGAGCTGGTCGATACCATCCTGGAGGATGTCACCACCTTCACCGAGGGAATGTCACAAATTGATGACATCACCTTGATTGCTCTTCAGAAACGGTGAATAATCCGCCCCGTTTCGCGGATTCTCGACTTGAGCTGCTTGCCTCGACAGGCAGCGCGCGAAACTTTGACCCTTTTACCATTGCCCGACCATGACTCAGGAAAACGAAAACACGGCTGACGACCTCGTGAACGAGGAAGAAATCGATCTCGATCAGGTGGCTGACGCCTCGGGAGAGGAAGTTGAGGCTGCCGCCATAGATGATCTCGTCGATGACGGAGCTGCCGCTGAGCCGGACCTGACGCCGGCCGAAGAAGTCGAAAAATGGAAGGATCACGCAGCTCGCTCGGCAGCGGAGTTCGACAACTACCGCAAGCGCATGGCGAGGGAGAAAACGGAGGCCATTCAATACGCCAACCGGAAGCTGCTCGAAGAGTTACTCCCCATCATTGATAACTTCCAGATGGGGCTGAAAGCCTGTGAAGCAGAGGGGGACTCTTCATCCATGATCTTCCAGGGCATGAGCATGGTCTATGGCCAGGTAGAGGAATTTCTGAAAGGGCAGGGCGCGGAGCCGATCGATGCGGATGGGCAGCCATTCGACCCCAACCTCCACGAGGCGCTCAAGCAGGAGCCGAGCGATGAGGTCCCCGAGGGCACCGTCATCTACACAGCGCGTCGCGGCTATCGCATGAAGGATCGCCTGCTCCGTGCGGCTAACGTCGTCGTTTCCTCAGGACCCGAGGCGGCGGCTGAGGCTGAGTAAGCGCATCTCGCGAAAGCGACATCCTCCCCCCTTTTTTACCGGCAGAAAACCCATGGCCAAGCGTGATTTTTACGACGTGCTCGGAGTGAGCAAAGGCGCTGACGCGTCTGAGATTAAGAAAGCCTACCGCAAACTGGCGGTGAAATATCACCCGGACAAAAATCCTGATGATGCTGAGGCAGAGGAAAAGTTTAAGGAGCTGGGCGAAGCCTATGAGGTCCTGAGCGATGAGCAGAAGCGCGGCGCTTATGATCGCTACGGACACGCCGCCTTCGAGCAGGGCGGCATGGGAGGTGGCGGAGGATTCTCGGGTGACCCCTTCGATATCTTCAGCGAAGTCTTCGGCGGTCGCGGCGGAGGTGGTGGCGGCATCTTTGAGGAATTCTTCGGCGGGGGCGGCGGAGGTGGTCGACGCCAACGTAGCAATCGCGGATCGGATCTACGCTACGACATCGAGATCACTCTCGAAGAGGCAGCGGAGGGCGTCGAAAAAGAGATCGAAATCGAGCGGGAGCTACCCTGTGAAACCTGCTCCGGCACGGGTGGCACAAACGGAAGGCGTGAGGTGCGCACCTGCAGCACCTGTGGAGGCACAGGGCGCGTAATCGCCAGTCGGGGATTCTTTCAGGTCCAGCAGCCCTGTCCCACCTGCGGTGGCGTGGGGGAGGAATTGATCAACCCCTGTCCGGATTGCGGTGGCACTGGAACGAAACCGGGGAAAAGCCGGATCAAGATTCACATCCCCAAGGGCATCATGTCCGGCGCGAAGCTGCGCTCTACAGGGAATGGTGACCATGGCCCTGAGGGCGGCGCTGCCGGTGACCTCTACGTCGTCACTCACGTGAAAGAGCACGAAGTGTTCGAGCGTGAGGACAAAACCCTGTTCTGCGAAGTGCCCATGCCGTTTACCATGGCGGCACTTGGCGGAGAACTGGTGGTCCCCACCCTGAATGGGAAAGCTTCGGTAAAAGTGGCGCAGGGGACGCAGAGCGGAACCACCTTTCGCCTGCGGGAGAAGGGCATGCCCGACCTGCGCGGAGGGCGAAGTGGTGACCTGCTCGTGACTGTTCAGGTAGAAGTTCCCGTGAAACTGAACAAGAAGCAGGAGACCCTGCTCAATGAATTTCAGGAGTCACTTTCCACTCGGAACACCCCGCTCAACGAGGGATTCTTCAAGAAAGCGAAACGCTTTTTCAAAGGGTAGGCGGGCGCTGCACGATGGGCGGTCGTGCGAAAGTGCTGATCCAGCGATCGCTCACGCCGCCGCTGCCGCCCGACGAATGACCTGCCCCTGCATCGGTGTAACAGCTACCTCCTTGTAGGGGGCAGCTGCGAGACGGGGAAGCAGATCATCTTTCACCAATTTGACCACGCCGGTTGAGGTCCTCGGATGGGCAATAATTGCGCGATATTGTCGGATTAAGTCTCGCTCCATCTGAATGAGCCGTCGGATGAGGAATTCCCCTCCGAAGGACATGTCTTCCTTCGATCCTGTATCCGAGATGCTGGTAGCTGTCTGCTCAGTAACCTCTTCGCCCCAAGACATCAGGTAGGCTCTGATGTCTTTGGCGGATCGCTCATGGGAATCAAGCTTGCCCTGATGATGTCCATGCAGCTGAAAGTAGGTGGCATCGGCCAGGGAAAAATCTTCCAATGTTTTCTTGAGCTTAGTTTCTCCGGCGTGGCAATCACGTAGACGCTGAGCAATGATGGGATTCATACGAATTTTCTAACTGCCCATCATCGTTGCGTGATCTGTGCCAGCGCCGGCCTGATCGCATAGGTGAGAGCAGGCCAGCTTTGACTATCTCAGCCTTTCGGAGGCTCCTGAATGTTTCTCTAAACGTTCAAAGACAGGGGCTAAGAGTCAGTGTTTCACCTCATCGAGACAATCTATCGTGTCTATAAAAAGTTTACTCGTTGTCTAAGTGCGTCGCACATGGGTTTCAAAATTCCGTTTCGTCTAGAGGTTCTGAGGCGGTTTCGAGGCAAATTGCAATACCGCCTTTGCATTTTGCGGCGAGCTTCAGAAAGTCGGTCTCTTAAACTGATGGGCTGATGTCTTGTGCGATCTATGGAATCGCGATTTCAGTCGCGAGCCGAAAGCCCCATGCGCGAAAACAGCGAAGTCAATACAGATCGGGAATTGGGTTTTTGCTAATCCAGGCATCGTGCCGCATCGGCCCCCGTTTTGCTGGTAAGAGTCCCTGAGCTTGCGCCACTCCTCTCAGCTCTCCCGAATCAGGCTGAGGATCTGGTCACCGGCCTTCGGCTCGGCTGAATCAGGGTCATAAGGAATCAGCTCCTTCCCTCGAATGACGAAGACTGGCACGGCTGCTCCTGAAGATTGTTCCATCAGCGCATCGAAGGTGAACTCCTCAGTAAGCTTGGTGACTTTCGCTTTCGGCGCATCGCCCAGCTTCCGCTTCAGCGCATCACTCGTCATGTCCGCACTGAAGAGGCAGCGGCCAGCCAGCTCGTGGCTGCTCGAAATGCGTTCCTTTTCCTGCGTGGTTCGCGGCTGGATCTGGTAGACGTTCGATCGCCCGACCACATGGCTGAGGCTCATGCAGGACAGAGCGTTCACTTCATCATTCGCCGTCATGGCAAAGAACCGGCCGATGCCACCGAAGTCCAGATGCTCAGTTGCATACTCGGACATGGCATTGATCGCCTCTGCCTTCAGTCCGGCTAAGCGGGCCGAGCTGACCAGCGCGTGGTTGCTGTCGAGGAAAAGCACCCGATGCCCCAGCTCCTGAACCGCCAGCCCGATCGCCTTCGAAACCGGGGTGATCCCCGCAAAGAGGATCCCCTGGGGGTTCGGCGTGGCGACACCCAGCTTCCGAGCGATCAGCCCCGAGAACAACCCGTAGAATGCCACTGTCCCGAAGATGAGGCAGAAAATCAGAGGGACGATCTTCTCCGTATCCTCAGAGAGGACGCTGTCCTGATGGCTCAGCTCGATCGCGAAAATCGCCGAAACAGCTGCCGCGACGATCCCGCGCGGAGCCAGAAAACTGATGAAAAGCCGCTCACGAAAAGAGAGCTTCGAGCCCAGGGAACTCAGGAGGACGGATGCCGGGCGGATCACAAGGATGAGGACCACGAGAAGAATAGCTGCTTCCTTCCAGACAGCCAGCAGCTCGCTGGCCTGCACCAGTCC
>JAHDFZ010000024.1 GCA_020627905.1 Verrucomicrobiota bacterium | reverse complement strand
CCTCCAAACACGCGGAATAAGGCATAGACTCCCACTTTCGTCAGCAGTCCACCAAAGACGGCGGCCGTTGTGAACCCTGTGTTGGGATAAGCAGGCGGCAACCAGAAATAGAGCGGAAACAAGCCAGCCTTGATCGCGAAAGCCAGGAACAACAGCGCCGCCGAACTGAGGATCGCAGTCTCCTGACCGAACTCCGAAAGACGCACGGCCAGATCTGTCAGGTTCAGCGTGCCCGTTTTCCCATAGAGCACCCCAAGGCCGGTGAGGAAGAAGAAGGATGACACCATGTTGAGCGCCACATACTTGGTTGCTCCCTGAAAAACGAGTTTCTTCCGCCCGAGCACGAGCATGGCGAAGGAGGACATGAGCATGACCTCAAACCAGACAAACAGATTGAACAGATCGTGCGTCAGGAAGGCCCCGTGAATGCCAGTCAGCAGCAGTAGATAGAAAAAGCCATATCCTCGAGCCCAGGTAGACCTACCGATCTCCCCCCTCGCATAAAGGGCACCTGCAAAACCTACCAGCGAACTGACCACCAGCATCAATCCGGCTAACCGATCAGCATGGAAAGCAATTCCGATCGGCTGCTCCCAACCTCCAAACTCCATCTGTAGAGCATCTGGCGATAGAAACGCCGCGCGACAGAGGATAAAGCTGTAGATGAGCGTCAGCGCAGACGCAACGATAAGCCACCAGCGGGAGAGGGTCGTGTTCCCTTTCGCAATGAAAGAAACGACAGCCGAGAGCAGAGGAATGAGAACGGGCAGCAGAATCATCGGTGAACATCCTCCGTTTGAGCGAGAGCCTGAGTGGTGTCGTCAACAGAGCTCAGGCGATTTCTCTTCAGCAGCACGAGACTGAAAGCAAGGGTGCCGAAACTGATCACGATCGCGGTCAGAACGAGTGCCTGCGCGAGGGGGTCCGGATGTCCTTCGGCTAGCCTGTTCTCTTTACCGGGGATGACTGCATGTCCTCCATCACCCAGCCCGGCAGAGGAGAAAACAATGATATTCGCCACTTGGGCAATGAGAGCCAACCCAGCGAGGACGCGGAAGAGACTGCGGGATAGCAGCAGCCAGACCGCGCAGGTCATGAGCCATCCGATGGTGATTGCGACAAAGAGTTCCATAGTTCGGTTTAGCCACGGAGTTCACCTACCTCCTCCGGGTGTGCCCATGAGGCGAGCACTTCATACAGTTTCATGACAACGCCTAACACGACAGCAAAGACCCCAAGATCAAAGAATAGGACCGTGCCGATGATCACCTTCCCCACAGCGGGCAGCGTGAATTCGCTCCCCCACCATGCATGCATAAACGATTCGCTCTCCAGCAAACCATAAACACCTGACCAGACCGCGACGAGGAGCCCCATCGTCATCCAGGCCCCCGGCGTCATTCTGAGAAGTCGGATGCGTCCGTCGCCTGTTGCCAGGTGAACGAGAATGGCCGACATCGCCGCGACCAGCCCGCCGATAAATCCACCACCCGGCTCATTGTGGCCGCGAAGCAGCAGAAAGATAGCAAAGACAAAAACGAGCAACGGCACATAACGCACCGCTGAAACAAGGACGACTGATCGTTGTGGTCGCTCCGCCGCTGAACGGAAGCGGGCCATCGCCCCTACCCCGGCAGCAGCGATGAAAAGCACCGCGACTTCTCCCAGAGTATCCAGGGCGCGAAAATCAACGAGGATGACATTCACGACGTTCCTTCCGAAAGCCTCCGGGACACTGCGTGCTGCCATCTCCTGCGAAACGGGTGCCGCTACCTGCACATCCAGCGCCTTCAGTGTCAGGAGAGTAATCGCTACCCCACTACCGAGAGCGACAAGCGCTCGCAGACTTCTCCCCCAGAGCGTGAGCTGCGGAGGCTGAATCTTCGGCAGTCCACAGATGGCCAGGGCGAAGAGCATGAGCGTCAGCGTCTCGACCAGCATCTGCGTGAGCATGAGGTCAGGCGCACCATAAAGCGCGAAGAGAGCCGCTATGCCCATCCCCACCCCGCCGAGCGAAAGGATAGCCGTGAGCATGCGCTTGCTACGGATGAGAAACCACCCCGCCAGCGTCATAAGCACCAGCACGGAGGCGACATCCCACCGGAGTTCGATGGGCCCAGGGATAGACAGGTCATAACCACTCACCCGCCAGGCGGCGGTGAGAAGGCCGATCGCTACGATCATGAACACGACGACATACTGGGTGAGGCTTCCGCTCTGTAGCAGGCGCGTCGTCCATAAGCAAAAGCTGAGGATGCCCTCCCAAATTCGTCGGAAGTTGCCGACAGCTGTCCAGCCGAATTGATTTTTCAGCCCCTCGCCGAAACTCCATAGCCGATCGCGCAGGCGGTAGATCACAACTCCGACAGCAAGAGTCACGAGACTGAGAACGAGCACGGCATTGAAGCCGTGCCAAAGTTTGAGCTTCGAATAAAAATCCTGATTGGCGATCTGCGAGACAGAGCGGTTGACGATATCACTGAGAAAGAATCCAGGAAACGCACCGACAAGTAGGCTACCAACCGCCAGCACCATGGGACCGATCCAGAAACTGAAGCGTGTCGGCTTGTAGTTCGGCTCGATGGAGGTCTCGGCACCCTCTTTCTTTTTAGCGAATGGTAGAATCCCGACATTGAAAGCGACAACGAGATTCGCCACTCCTGCGACAAAGCCGCAACTGAGGATAAACCAGCCGAAGGCCTGCGTCTCCATCTTCACCTGATAGAGAAGTTCCTTCGCGACAAAACCAGCAAATGGAGGCACACCGGACATGGAGAGAGCAGCAAGAGCCGCTGCGATCCCAAGTAGAGGGTAGGACTTAAAGAGACCACTTAGCACGGAAACATCCCGTGTCCCGGTTCCCTTCTCCAGAGCACCGGCGACCATGAAGAGTGCGCCTTTATAGAAGGCATGGGAGATGAAAAAGATCACCGCACCTTTCAGCGCCAGCTCATGCTCGAGACCGAGCAGCATCACGAGCGTGCCTAGCGCACTCACCGTGGTGAAAGCGAGAAGGCGTTTCAGATCCCGCTGCACCATCGCGACAAGCGCCCCCCAAGTCATGGTGATCGCCCCGATGATTGATAGAGTATTGTGCCACAGAGGAGTCTCACCCAGAATCGGATGCGTTAGGCCGAGCAGAAACACCCCCGCCTTTACCATTGTGGCCGAATGAAGGTAGGCACTGACAGGTGCAGGAGCTGCCATCGCCCCGGGCAGCCAGAAGTGAAAGGGGAACTGAGCTGACTTGGTCAGGGCACCAGCTACCACACACCAGAAAATAGCGGGGTAAAGGCTGTGGGAACGAATGGTATCTGCCTGCTCCACTAATTCCGATATCTGGTAGCTACCACCGACGAAACCCAGCAGGAGAATTCCTGCGAGCAGAGCCAGACCGCCCCCCACGGTTACCAGCATGGCATCGAGAGCTGATTTACGTGACTCCAGCTTCTCATGGTAATGCCCGATCAGTAGGTAGCTGGCCACCGATGTCAGCTCCCAAAAAAGGAAAAGGATGACCAGATTATCCGACAGCGAAAGGCCGACCATCGCCATCATGAAGAGGAAAAAGGCGAAGAAAAACCGGTTTTCACGAGGGTCCCCCTTCAGATAGGCCAGGCCGTAAATGGTGACGAGAGTGCCGACACCAAGGACTAGCAGACAAAGCAGTGTCCCCCAGGGAGTGAGCGCAAAATCGAGATTGATCCCCAGATTTTCGTGCCATGGCAGCGACCAGTATTGCTGCTCACCTTTCCAGATTCCTTGTGAAGCTGCCGCGGCATAGAGGAAGAGGGCCGGAGGAACACTGGCAAGGATCACGCGCCCTGGGCCGCCTAGGCAGCGCAGAACGGTAGGCGCCAGAAGGGCGGTAGCTAGCAAGGCTGTAAGCAGCAGCAAAGGCAACATAACAAAACGGATCCTGTCAAAGCTACGCCTATACAAGCCCCACCGGATTCGTCGGAAACCATGTTCTTTGCTATCGGGACATGGAAAAATTCAACAACCACCCAAGTCAACCAGCTGTTCCGTCGGTATTTCAGGCCTACACACCTGCGCCATGCTTAGATAGCCCCATCGTGCCATATACGAAAGGGCGAAGTCAGGGTATCGTCCTTATACTTTTCATTGAGTTTGGTTCAGATGGAAAAGGGGCTCTGGAGAAATCCGGGGCCTCTTTTTTGTTTCCCCACAACTTGCCTGAGCGTAGCGACATCAGAGTCGCGCGGTTTCCTCTCCATGAAAAAGTCACACCTTCCCGAGAAGATCTGTCCGGTCTGCGGCAGACCGTTCAGCTGGCGTAAGAAGTGGAAAAACTGCTGGGACGAAGTCCGCTATTGCTCGGAGCGCTGTCGCAGGCAAAGGTCGAAGGCCTCCCCCGCGCCCGAGTCCTCACCATCATCGCAATGACCCTGGAACCCTTCCACCTACCCTTTCCCGCAACGCGAGGCGAAGCTCTCGACGCCCTTTTTTCTTTCGCCCCGAAGGCAGCTCAATATGGAAAACGCCGTAATTATGTCGAGGCTGATCATGGCAATGTCTCAAGCCTTTCTCCTGCCGTGAGCTGTCGCCTGCTGGATCCGCGCGAACTAGCCCAGGCCGCCATCGAGTTTCACGGAGACAGCACAACAGAGATCTGGCAGAAAGAAGTGTATTGGCGTCAATACTGGAAGGGCTGGCTTGAACTGCGGCCTTCTATCTGGGCCGAATATGATGGAAGGCGCCGCACATTTGACCGTCGCACCCGCGATCTTGCTGACAAAATTTCTCGCGGAGAGGGTCCCGTGGCGATCATGAATTATTTCGCTAAGGAACTGCGTGCAACAGGTTATCTACACAACCATGCACGCATGTGGTTTGCCTCTTACTGGGTGCACGTGGAGCGGCTGCCATGGGAGTTGGGAGCCCAGTTTTTCTATTCAGAACTTCTTGATGCCGATGCCGCCTCCAACACTCTCTCCTGGCGTTGGGTAGCGGGTCTGCACACGGAGGGGAAGGAATATCTGGTGCGTCTGTCCAATCTGGAGACTTACATGGAGAGGAGTATCCTGGATGCGCACAATGCCGGAGAGGAGCGACTGCGCGCTCCAAAACCAGCTGAAATTGACTTCACCCCTCATCCCTCCCCTCGGAAATTACTCAATGAGTCGTCCGAGAGTCTTGAGAAGATTCATGAGAGTGGTTGCAAGCTCGGCCTATGGATCCACGAAGACGATCTCATGCTCGAAGAGTCTCCGCTCAAGGACACTTCCCCGGAAGCCGTTTTAGCGGTCATCCCCAAGCAGGTCTGGGGTCAACACCATTACAGCGAACATCGATCTGATTATCTTCGACATGCAATGGCAGATGCGGCGGAGCGTTCGACGCGTCATTTCCGCGCTTTCTCGGGGACCCAGGAAACCATCGACGCGGCTACCTCCCTAGTGGAATGGGCGAAAGAACACGGATTGACTCACATCGCATCCACCAGGCCTTACGTTGGCCCGATAGCGGACCTTCTTCCTGAGGTGCAACACACTCTTGCAGATGCTGGCATCTCACTAGTCCTGCCTTATCGGGATTGGGAGCTGGATCTTTTTCAGCATGCAACTGGCGGTTTCTTCAAATTCTACAAGAAGTCCGAGCGTCTCAGGACCGGTTTCGACGCCTGCCGCTGAGACTCCAGAGTAGGCCATTCTCCCGATTGCAATTTCCCCGTTGAATCTGGAGACAATCGATCCCACCTTCCCCGCTTAATCGAATTATGGAGAACGTTATCATCATCGGAACTGGCTGTGCAGGCTGGACATCGGCCATCTACTTAGGACGGGCAAACCTCAACCCTCTCGTCCTCGCAGGCGATCAACCCGGCGGACAGCTGACCACGACGACAGAGGTGGAGAATTTCCCCGGCTTCCCGGAGGGGGTGATGGGCCCTGAACTGATGATGCGCATGCAGCAGCAGGCTGAAAAGTTTGGCACTCGGGTCGAGTATGATCTCGTCTCCCGCGTGCAGAAGCAGGATGACGGGACCTTTCATGTCGCTACTCAAGGCGGAAAAGAATACTCTGCCAAGGCGATCATCATCGCTACGGGAGCAAGCCCGCGTTACCTGAACATCGACAACGAGAAAGAGTTGATCGGCAAAGGCGTGACCTCCTGTGCCACTTGTGACGGTGCTTTCTACCCCGATGTCCCCGTCTGCGTCGTAGGCGGCGGCGACTCAGCCTGCGAGGAAGCGACCTTCCTGACCCGCTTCGCCAGCAAGGTGTATCTCATCCACCGTAGAGATGAGCTGCGCGCCTCCCAGATCATGGCCGACCGAGCTCTGAACAACGAAAAAGTAGAGCCTGTCTGGAATTCAGAAATCACGGAATACCTGACCGATGATGAAGGCATGGTCCGCGCCGTCACGCTGAAAAACAATCAGTCCGGTGACGAAAGCGAGCTGGAGGTGAAGTGCGTATTCGTAGCGATCGGCCACGATCCGAATACCCAGTTTCTCGGTGATTCAGGCGTCGAACTGGACGAAGATGGCTACGTGAAGCAGGGCAATCACACGACCATGACCAACGTCGAGGGGATCTTTGCTGCGGGCGATGTCTCCGATCACATCTATCGTCAGGCGATCACCGCTGCCGGCAACGGCTGTCAGGCAGCACTCGATGCTGAGCGCTTTCTTGCCGAGCAGGAGTAGGAAGTTCTGGGCGGCCCGCGGCAGAAAAGGACGACAGGAATGTCGTCCGTCCGTAAGGCACCGCCAGTGAGATGCGGGGTTTCCTTACCCCGCGGCTTGCCCGGAGCGTAAGGCTTAGGAAACAGCGGTAAGAAAACCGATGATCCCGAGAGTGGGCTGAATCGTTGCCCCCCTACGGAAAAGCAATCAAGGCGCGAAGTGCTGACTCGTAAGTCGGAACTTCGGCCACAGCATCCAGCAGATGGCGCTTTGCGCCCTGCGGGTCTGACTCCCGCTTCAGCTCAAAAAGCCGATAACGGATCGTGTGGGAGCGAGCGGCCCCGTTTGCCAGGCCTTTTTCAAAATCTGAAATGGCTCGTTGTTGCTGATTCAAGGCAGCATGGGCGCGGCCCCGAGCAACCAGAACGTCTGATAATCCCGGTCGAACGGCGAAGCTATCATTGGCGAGGGCTAGGACCCGCTGCCATTCCTGATTCGCCTCAGCTTCCTCGATGAGCGTTCCATAGGCACTTATCGCCACATGCGACCGCGAGGCGAGCTCTGCGAGGACTGCAAGCTCTTCATCCTTTCGGCCGAGCTCAGAAAGCGCCTGAGCCTTTAGAGAATAAGCACTCCCCCTCTGAGCAAACTCAGGCAGGAGCTGAATGACAGCGTCAGCGGCACTCACGACATCTTCCCACCGGCGCTCCCGGACAGCACTTTGGAGTTGGAAATTCAACACCTCCCAGTGGTTAGGGTTCGCCTGGAGGAACTCCTCCACACTAGCGCTACGAGTCGGGTCAACAGACTTCGGCCACTCAGACCAATCCACCCTCGGACCGTAGGCTTTTGCCTTCGCCCTCGCCTCTTTCTGAAAGGCTTTATTCCACGACTTGAGGTTGATGCCGATTTCACGCTTGAGGACTTCGGCCACTGATCCGCCCTCTCCGAGAGCGAGCAGGATTTTCTGCATCTCATCACGACCGAGGTCGGCAATCAACTTCTCCACCATCAGCTTCGACTGGAAGTAGGCGAAGGTGATATCACCACCGGACTCAGCCTCGAAAAATGCTCGGCTCATTTCCTCAACGGGATAGAGCTTCGTCTCCAGGATACGCTTCCGAAAATCCGGCTGCATCTGAAATCCCCAGCGCGGATCCCTGGCCGTCTCCTCCATCACTGAGATACCCTCACTCAACCATCTAGGCATGCGATAACGAGTCAGAGCCAGCGTAACGGTGTGAAAATACTCATGCCACAGAGTTGCCTCCCAGTTCGTGTGCTTGGAAGTGAGATTCCCAGGACTGTTCATGGTGATGCTAGGGCCAAAGCAGACTCCCAGATACGCCTGCCCCCCGAGGCTTCCAAAGGTCCGAACCGCGAAGTCCTGCTGCTCCGGATAGAACTCAACCAGGGTCGGCACATCCGGCTCGAATCCGTAATGCTCCAGAGCGAAGGCCTGCGCCTGCTCGAGGATCTCCAGAGCGCGATCCCCATACAACTCTGCTTCCTCGGGCGGCAGCAGCAGAATAAAGTCCCCCCGCTTCAACCGCGCGTAGGTAGCGATTCTCTCCTGCAGCCGCAGCAGGTTAAAGGCCTGCACGTGATAGGGATTCGCCTCAGCGATAGCCTTTGCCAGCGGCCAGGCTTTTTCCATCTGCCCCAACCGCAGATGATCCAGCGCCAACTGGAGCTGTGCCGGTGCATAGTCGCCCCAGATTTTTAAGGCATCCCGCTGACACTCTGCCCCCAGATGGTGCCGATACGTCAGCGTCAGGGTGCGCCCCATCCGATGCAGCGCATGAGGATGCGGCAACGGCAGGGCATCGACCGCTTTTTTTCGCAAGGCAGCATACTGCTTATCATCGCCATCGCGCAACTCAGCCAGCACCGCCTGCAGAGCGAATACCTCAGGATGATGAGGATTGATACGCTGAACCTGTTTCAACAGTTTATCCGCCTCATCATAAGCCTCGCGCTGCAGCTGGAGTTCGGCCTGCAGAAGCTTGGGGGCAATGGCATCACGCGCATCCTTAACGAGCGCCTTTAACAGTTCAGCCGCGCGCCCACGATCGCCTGGCAGGATCGACTCGATGAGAGACAACCGGGCCTCTGTGTGATAGGCATCGAAAGACAAGGCGTCAGAATAGGCCTCTGCAGCAAGCTGATAGTCATCTTTCTCCCTGGCCAGCTGACCAATCGCCATGTGCGCCGCTACGAGGCCACGCGTGCTGGCAGGATCTTCGGTCTCGGAGATCTCTGTGGCAGGTCGATAATAACGCGCCAACACGGTTTCTGCATCGGCACCCAATCTTAGCGCCGCCTGTCCGAGTGCCGTGAGGGAGGCGGCTGTTTTGGGCGCACCCATCGCAGACTCAGCCGCAGCATTGAGCCGTCCACTCAGTTTTTCCGCACCTTCTCTGTCACCCAGCTCAAGCAGAAAGTCCTGCACCCTCAGCAAGGCAGCAAGCGGTAAATCATCGCGCTGAGAAATTCGCCGAAGCTTGTCCAGCGCAGCCTGATAGCGGCCCCATTCTGCATCCACACGTGCCTGAAATACATCCCACTGCCAGGCCTGCTGCCCTCGCCTTTTGGCCTCACTGATGACAGACTTGGCAGCCTGGATCCGACCATCGCGAAGCCACTGCTCAACCTGCGGGATCTGATCATCATCAAAAAAGCGATCGTAATCCGCTTGCGGATAAGCCGCAGAGGCAAAAACAGATGCGATGGTCACAACAGAGAGTTGGGGGAGCCGCCAGCGAAAGATCATCACGGAACAGCTTAGCCCTACAAGAGGACACCCGCCATCAGTTTCGGATCACTTTAGAGACCGCTGAAAAACTAGGTAATCGATGACCGTAGCCGTGCTTTCGGCTGGCTAGGCGCGAGGAGCGATGGTAGCCATAGCTACCTGAGCAACGAGGAACGCAGCCAGATGGAATCAGGGTTGCGGCACGGAGGGTGAGAGCTGCCACTACGGCTTCAGCCCTGTTGTAAGCATTGCTTCTATCGTCTTCCTCCATCGGTTTCATAGTTTCTCAACGGTCTCTTAATTCTGCCAGACAATCTCAGGAACTGGGTTCATCTTACAGGACCCTCCGTCTATCAGGTCATGGATTCCCGTTTCGTTCCGATCATTTTTGCCTCTCTGCTCATCTTGCTGCCCTCTGCAGGAACAACGCAGGAACCTTCAGCAGAATCACCAGAGGAGAAAATCCAGGCTCCCGATCGGGTGGAGGTTGCAGATACGGTTGACGATTCGGACATCACAGAGCGCCTCGAGAGCATTCTAAAAGCTACAGGTTGGTTCGAGACACCGTCAGCAGCGGTCCATGAAGGCGTCGTCTTTCTAGGAGGAAGCGCACGCGAAGAAAAGCATCGAGAATGGGCAGGCGCGCTGGCTCAGAACACAGAGGACGTCGTAGCTGTTGTGAATGAGATCGACGTCACTGCACCGCCTTTCTGGGACCTCTCTCCCGCCGTTGAAGAGCTGGGCGCACTTGGCCGCAGCGCCGTGCGTGCTCTGCCCAGCTTCCTCGTTGGTCTTCTGGTGCTGGTGCTAGCCTGGTTGGCTTCGCGTATTGCTTCCGTGTTATACAAAAAGCATCTGACTGAGCGCTTTGATAGTCGATTTCTCGCAGAGATCGTCCGGCGCGCTGTCAGGCTGGGCATTATTATCGTTGGAGTCTTTCTCGCCCTCAGAATTTCGGGCCTGACAGGACTGGCCGTGACCGTGCTCGGTGGAACAGGGTTGATCGGGCTCGCACTCGGTTTTGCGTTTCGTGACATTGCTGAGAACTTCCTCGCTAGCATTCTTATTGGCCTGCAGCGCCCCTTCCGGAAGCAGGACCGCATCCAGGTAGCTGGCCACGATGGCTTTGTCCAGAGCGTCAACACAAGAGCTACCCTCCTGATGACGCTCGACGGGAATCATGTGCAGATCCCGAACGCAACCGTTTACAAAGATACTATCACCAACTTCACCGCCAACCCCAACTCGCGCTTCGAGTTCCTCGTCGGCATTGGCTACACCGACAACATCACCCAGGCTCAATCTATCATCCGAGACATCCTCCAATCTCACCCAGCAGTTGTAAAAACATCAGATGTCCTCGTGCTGGTCGACAGCTTAGGGGCTGCCACGATCAATCTGAAGGTTATCTTCTGGATCAACGTCGCGGAATACAGCGGGGCCAAGGTGCGCTCCGCTGTCATTCGTATGAGCAAGACCGCGCTCGAAGATGCGGGAATCTCCATGCCGGATGAGGCGCGCGAAGTCGTCTTTCCTGATGGCGTGCCGATCCGTGACAGAATGGAGGTGAAGACATCTTCGTCAGTGAAGATGACTCCATCAGCCGCTTGCGAGGAAGAAGACTCTGCTCTTTCCAACGAAGCCGAGGGAGAGCTGTCGCCCGAATTAGAAGAGATCGAAACGCAGGCGAAAGGGTCAAAGCTGCCCGAAGGAGGGGAAAGTCTGATTCAGTGATCCCTGTAGCCGACGCCGTAAGGCGGTGGACCGAAAGCCCTGCCCCCGGCTTCAAATCTGAAAGCCGCTGCCTTTCCGAGCAAGCCTCCACGAGGTTACCCTCGCGGCTACACATCAACGCTGCAGCCGACGCCGTGAGGCGGTGGACCGAAAGCCCTGCCGCCTACAAATCGCCCTTCTTCATTTCCGTAACGGCAAAATCTGCCGCCCGAGCTGTCAGCGCCATGAACGTCAGGCTCGGATTGACACAGGAAACGGAGGTCATGCAGGCACCATCTGTCAGGAAAACATTCTTCGCCGCGTGGATCTGATTATTCCCGTTACACACAGATGTCTCAGGATCACGACCCATGCGCGCGGTCCCCATCTCGTGGATCGCCGTTCCCGGGTAGGATTCTCCCTCAAAAGTTCTTACCCCCTTCAGCCCCGCTGACTCCAGCATCTCAGCGGCGTCATTTTTCATCGCCTCCCGCATCTTTTTCTCGTTTTCGCGGAACTCAGCATCAAAAGCGACAACAGGAATCCCCCACTTATCGAGATTGTCACGATCCAGCCACATGCGATTTTCGTGATACGGAAGCGTTTCCCCAAATCCGCCAATACCCATGGTCCATTCACCTGGCTCAGTGACTTCATTCTTGAAATCTTCACCGAAACTCAACTCCGCTACGCTTCGACGCCAGTTGCCTCTCATTCCTCCTCCCTGATAGCCGAAACCGCGGAGGAAGTCGCGCTTGTCATCGCCGACATTGGCAAAGCGCGGGATGTAGATCCCATTGGGTCGGTGCCCATAGATGTAGCGGTCCTCGCCGCCCTCGTAGGTTCCACGAGCACCTGCTCGGAAATGATGATCCATCAGATTATGCCCGAGCTCGCCGGAATCATTCCCAAACCCATTTGGAAAACGCTCTGACACAGAGTTCAAAAGGATCGCCGTCGATCCGATGGTGCTGGCACAAACAAAAACGATCCTGGCGAAATACTCGCGCTCCTCACTCGTTTGCGAATCGATGACGCTCACCCCGGTGGCCTTCTGGCTATCTTTGTCAAAAAGCAGCTCTCGGACGATTGAATCAGGACGGAGCGTAAGATTGCCTGTCGCGCTAGCAGCAGGCAAAGTCGCCGACTGCGTGCTGAAGTAGGCTCCGAACGGGCACCCCCATTGGCATCGATTCCGATGCTGACACTTCCCGCGCCCGACGCCCATCTGCTGCTCTTTCGCTGCGGAGAGGTTGGCCACGCGACCGATCGTCAGATGGCGGCCCGGGAAATTCTTCTCAATCCGTTTGCGCACTTCTTTCTCCACAAAGGTAAGCTCCATCGGTGGAAGAAATTCGCTGTCCGGTAGGTGCGGCAGCCCAAGAGCCTCTCCGGAGATACCTGCGAATTTCTCCACATAGGAATACCAGGGGGCGATGTCCTTGTAGCGGATGGGCCAGTCCACACCATAGCCGTCCTTGGCGTTCGCCTCGAAATCGAGGTCACTGAACCGGTAACACTGCCGCCCCCACATAATCGACTTGCCGCCGACGATATCCGGTCGATACCAGTCGAAACGCTTCTTCTCGACATACATAGAGTCGAGATCGCGCATCCAGTAGTCCGCCGTCATCTCATTATACGGGTAGTCACGCGCCAGTTTTGGTGAGCGCTCCTTCTGCTCCATCGTGAGCTGTCCGTTGTATTTAAACTCCCACGGATCCGTCATGGCAGCCTCGTAATCAGTGATGTGGTTGAGCATCCGGCCGCGCTCGAGCATCAGGACTTTCAGTCCTTTTTCCGTCAGTTCTTTGGCTGCGTATCCACCAGAAACCCCGGAGCCGATGACAATTGCGTCGTAGGTGTTCTGATTCTTTGCGTCGATGTTGAGATTTGCCATAGGGGAAGTATGAGAAGCAGTAAAAGTATCTTCTTTGAAAAAGCGGGAGCGGAAGGCAGATAATCAGCGGGCGTTCATGATGACGCCCTGTCCCTTTTCGTAGGGCACATCACCCTCGAAACGCCCTGGTATCGGCATGTATTGGAGATTCTGCGTCAAGCCCTGCTCAGAGGTGAAATAGCCGACCTGCGTGAAACGCTTGAACTGTTTAAAATACCCACGGTCCTCCTGAGTAGTCTTTTTCATGATCTCAATCTGCTCAGGGCGACTCAAATCGATGAATGGCTTCTCAAACGCCTTCTGGCTCCGCTGGTCGATTCTGTCGAGACCGGCGTAGAAATTCTTCTGGGTCTTCTCAGGATAGCAGTCGCGCATGAGACGGATGATGAACTCATGGGCACCCGCTTCCTTCGCTCCCACGGTGTCCGTCTCGGGAATGATGACATCCGCCACCTCTGCGACCAGCTTGGCCAATTCCTCACTTACCGGGACACTAGCTCCGGTATTCGTCACTTCGCCCATGAGGGCAGACGTCATCTGGGTAGAAACCGCACCCCCTAGGATGAGCGAGGCACGCTGAACAAGTTCGCGACGATTAATCATAGGCATGATATTAAGGCAAGGTTTGTATCTTTTCCAGTCTGGCCACCACGCGGATACGTTATCGAAAATTTGGGCAAGAGCTCATCAGAAATGCTCGCGCTGGATCAGCAGCAGAATCAGCGCGAACTCTGAAGCAAAGTCAGTCGGGGACGGAAGCCTGTCCACCCCCTCTTTTAGCCGAATTTTGGCAAGGGTGTTTCGTGACGCAAAGGAGCGGATGACGGTGATGCTCTTCAGGCAATCTCCCCTGAGATCGTAAAAATCCGGAAGGAAGGCTCCTCCGGACAGAACGCCTGAGAAGAGAGCACGGATAAGGTCAAAACCGAGGTCACTCACAGTAGGCAGAGCGAGCAGATTTCTCAATGACTCCGGCATTCCATCCACTTCCACAAAAATACCGCGCCGCAGAAAGCCGGATTCACTTCGCACAGAACCTTTGATTCCATCACAGACAAAGCGTGCCTTCGCCCGATCCACTTCATGGATTTCAACGATGAGCCCCTCGGGGAACTGAAATTGCAGAAAATCATGCTGCTGGATGACTTCACAAGAGGTCAGCACAGAGCCATCCAATGTCAGCTCAATGCACTCAGCATTTTTGCGCTCAACCCTCAGATAACGTTCTGAAGGACTCTGCTTCATTTCCGAGGAGGAAAAGGACTTCGCGGTGAATTCGAATTCACCGTTTGGGAGATCTCAAGTCACCAAGCGTTTCCTGCAGCAATCCTGAGAGCCGCGCCACCGTTTTTGCGGAATCTGGATCAGAATAAATGTTAAAATACTCGCGAGGGTCCTCCTTCAGATCATAAAGCTCATGAGCACCGTCGGGCCGTTGCGTGAGCCTGAAGCGTTTTGTTCTGACCGTGCGTCCCTTTGGCCCATCATCACAGAAGGCGGCTGTTTTCCCTTCCTTCACAGAACCCTTCAGAATAGGGAGGAAGCTCTTCCCGTCGAGCGACTCAGGCGCGTTCATTTCGGCGGCATCTGCAAAGGTAGGGAACAGATCGATCAGTTCGACGATTGCACCGGAGACTGAGCCCTCCCCGATCTCGCCCGGCCATCTGGCGATGAGCGGCACTCGCATGACTTCATCTGACAAGTCATGCTTAGCCCACTGCCCGCGCCACCCCAGATGATAGCCATGATCGCTCGTTAAAACGACCAGCGTCTCTTTGCCTAACCCATTGCTATCTAATGATTGAATCACTCGACTCACTTGAGAGTCCATCAGGGTAACTGACGCATAGTAAGCCCGGATAGCCTGACGCTGCTGTGCCTCCGTCAGGGATAGCCCCGGCTCAAAGCGAAGACTCCCCTTCGTAAGCGGTGTCATGCCTGCTGGCTCATGAAACAATGAAAATTTCGAAACGTCGGAGTGCAGGGAAAACTGCTGAGCAGAGCTGATCGTCGGTTGGTGCGGCTTGTGAAAGCCAACGACTGCAAAGAATGGCTTAGCTTCTTCTTTCTGAGTCTCGAAGAACTCTATCGCCTTTTCAGCAATCGCGTAGTCGCGTGTCTGCTCTTCTTTCTCAGTCACTCCGAAACGGCTGGCGATTCGCTGCTCACCGTCGTCCTCACGTATCGTTTTCAGCTTTGCACCAAAACCCGAATCCTTGTCAGGGTGGATTCTCTCATCCCAGGCCCCTGGGTCACCAAACTCTTTCGTATGATCGATCTTACCCACTCCGAATGTGAAATACCCGTTTTCTCGAAAGAAACGCCCCATGGTCATCGTCTCGGGGTTTTCGATGAAATGGCGCCGCCCTGCCGATCGATTATTCAGCCCCAGCATGAAGGAGGTGCGACTGGGGGTGCAAACAGTCCCCTGAACAAAGGCTCGCTGAAATCGCATACCTCGGTCGGCAAGAGCATCGATCCCGGGCGTCTCTGCAGCATCATCACCGTAGCAGCCAAGGGCCATGTTAAGATCATCGACGATGACAAATAAGATATTCGGCCGTTCTTCTGTTGCCATGCTCACGGCAGCCATCAACTGAAAAAGAAAAAACAGAACAACCGCGGAACGGCTATGATTCAAGCTCATTAGTCAATCATAGCCGAAGCCAACTTGCGTTCAAAGACGCAAAGACATTGCTGGAATCGACACAAGTCATGTATGACCTTAACGCCCCGACAACTCTGCAATTCGCACAGTGCCGCCCTCCACATCGCGCAATTGCAGGGCTAGCTTTTCACCTGCCACATCCCACTCTATCAAGCCGAAATTGCGGCTATCAAATCGCTCTGCCACGCGCCATCGATTTGGCTCATCCTTGCGGCCGCCGCCAGCGTTCGTTAAACCACTGGTGGTCAGCTCGACGATCTTTCGTCCGCTCGGGCGAGTAATTTCAGAGATTTCTCCCATATGCCGATCACCACTCAGGATGACAGTGAGAGTGTCTGAGCTGAAGGTATCGAGCAGGCCGAGCAGGCGCTCCCGCTCAGCAGGAAATCGCGACCACCCCTCCCACTGATGATCCTCCGGGATGACCTGAATGCTCGACGCGAGGATCCTCAGATCGGCCTTTTTCTGCAACTTCTCCTCCAACCATGCCCACTGCGCCTCGCCTAGGATGGTGGCATCCGGGCCCTCACTTATTCCATACTTACCATGACGAGCTCGCTCGGGAAGCCCGGTCAATGGCGAGCGGAAGTAGCGCGTATCGAGCAGGAGGATCTGCAGCCGCTTCCCGCCGGGCAGTGCGCGCCTGATTTCCCGATAAATTCCGGGCCTCTGTCGACTGGGATCATCTACCGGAGTTTGGAAGAAGCGATGGAACTCCTCCTCGGCCATCACCCGTGCCGGGAATTCCCTCCCGGCATCATTCTCCCCATAGTCATGATCATCCCAAATCCCGTAGACCGGAATGGCCCGGCGCAGTGCCGCAAAAGCGGAAACGTTATTGAGTTTGTCGTAGGCGGCACGCATCTCTGCCCGGTCCTCGGTATCCGCATAGACATTGTCACCAAGAAACAGAAACAAATCAGGCTGTGAATCGAGGATCGGCTGCCAGATGACCTGGTTTCGATTTTGATTGGCACACGATCCCGCCGCGATGCGAAAGACATCCTCTCCCTCGCAAGCGGCGTTTAGAGAGAAGAAAAAAACAGCGATGAAAAGACAAGCCCTCATGATTTCTGGAAAATAACGAACCGCTCTCGCCCCTCGCGCCCCGGATAAGCTGTCTGCGGGACGAAGGACTGCTGCTCAACGAAGTAAGGTGAGAAGTGTTGCTTCAGAGCCTCCACCTCCACCCCAAATGGCGGACCGGATCCTATGGGGTGGTCTTCGTCATACGGGTTGATGAAGAAGACGCCGATCAGCACGCCATCAGGACGAAGCACCTCCGCCATCGCGGCGACATAAGCATCACGCCGTGCGGGGTCGATCGCACAGAAACAAGTGTGCTCCCAGACGGCATCATAGCCCCCTTTCTCATTCTCAGGCAGAGCAAAGATATCCAGCTCACGAAACTGCACGGAGGTGGGATTCTCGAACTCACGAGCCGCATTCAGCGCTGTCGGCGAAATATCAGCGCCCACAAAAGAGGCATCCGGTAGGCGCTCGGCAAGCGCCCTTACATCATAGCCAAGCCCACACCCCGGGCTGAGCCACCGACCGGCTGAGAGAGCCGAGGCTAGCGGCAGAGCTCCCGCCAACCACTCCTCCAGAGGGGGCGCCGCGGCACCCTTATCCCAAGGTGTGTTGCTTTCCTGATAAGCGCTGTCCCAATCCATCACTCAGGAACGCCGACAGGGCACTCTGACGCAAGCGAATAAGCTCAGTCGAGGTCCCACCCACGATCCTTTGCCTGAGACATTCTGGATTTAGAGCGCTTCCGGTGTTTCGCTTTCCGGCCAGTGACTCGCTTGCGCCAGAGCCGAAAGGAACTCGACTTCAGCTCTCGCCGCATGATCTTGATGACCTCTGCCTCGGGGAGCCCGCTTCTTCTCTCGATCTCGTCAAAGCTTGTTTTATCACACCAGGCCATGCGGATGATTCCGTTTACATCTACTCCATTCGCATCTTGTATCTTTGTCATCAGCCGGATATCTTTCCTGTCTTGCGCTCTGGATACGAATGTCGCATGAAAACCGTTGCCTTTATCGCCCGCCTTGCTCTCGGAGCTCTCTTTCTTTGCGCCGGGTGCGTGAAGCTAGTCAATCCTCTGGCGTTCTCCGAAGCCGTCCGCGCCTTTGATATTGTCGGTGACCCATGGGTCGCCTGGATCGCGCTGGGTTTGCCCATCCTCGAAGCCATCCTGGGCATCGGGCTTATGATAGATGGTTTCGCGCGCGGAGCTGCGGCTCTTACCGTCGGACTCTCCACGGGGTTTCTACTCGTGATCTGCTCAGCGATGCTGAGAGGCCTCGAGATCAAGTGCCAGTGCTTGGGATCAGGCGACGTGATGCACTATCCCAGCCGTCTCTTACAGAATTCACTACTTATCAGTATCTGCGTGGGTGTTGCGCTGCTGACCTGGAAGACATGCAGGTCATCCCCCAGCGAAACTTCCGCGAACACTTCGCGCTAAAAGAAAACCACCGCCATCAGCTCCTCATCAGAGAACTGAGCGACATCGGTCTGTGCAAGTAGGTGAGACATCTCAGTCATGTCCGCCCAATCTTCGGCGAGAGATTCTCCCGCTGCCGCATCTGTCAGGATCTCCGTATCAAGAGACGCCGTAACCGTGATGCTCTCCCATGACTCGATAGCCTGCTCTGTATTGGCTAGCGAGTCCGCATGATCAGGTGCCGCAGAATTGACAGCCAGGAAGCTGAGCCCGACAATAGCGAACACGGCAGCCGCAGCAGCGAACTTGCCCATGTGCATCGAGGCATTCGATCCTTCATCGCTTGCCACGCGCGTTAGAAAACGCCCCCAAAATCCCTCCTTCTCCTGCGGAATATTGCGCGCCATGCGGGCCGTATTCTGCACGAAGGTAGGCGAAGGCTGACGAGCTGGGCGTGATTCGTCGCGCACCAGGTCCAAGACAGCTTGATCCTCAGAGGGAGATACTGGCAGGTCAGATTTGTTCATAGCTGATCGATGAAACCATCCGGCCGGGAAAAAGTTGCAGGAAATTTTATTCAGGTAGGGCGGCTACGAGACTCTGCTTGGAGAGCGGCCAAAGCACGCGGCTGCTATCGCAGAGCGCATTCAAATACTCTCGCCATCGATGAAGCCCTCGAGCTTTTTGATGCGCGTCGGGTGGCGCATCTTGCGCAAGGCTTTAGCCTCGATCTGGCGAATGCGCTCCCGGGTAACCTGAAACTGCTGTCCCACTTCCTCCAGCGTCTTCGCAGAGCCATCTGCCAGACCGAAACGATGCTCCAGCACTTCACGTTCACGCTCAGTCAGAGTATCAAGGACATCCTTAATTCGATCCTTGAGAAGCGCCATCGACGTTGTATCACTCGGATCCTCAGCTGATTTGTCCTCGATGAAGTCACCCAGATTGGCCTCTTCTCCATCGCCAACCGGAGCATGAAGAGAAATGGGCTGCTGGGCCATTTTCAGGATCGACTCCACTCGGTCAGTTGAGAGATGCACTTCCTCGGCGATCTCCTCAGGTGTCGGCTCGCGCCCTAACTCCTGAACCATCTGCTTCTGCACCCGCATCAGCTTGTTGATCGTCTCGATCATGTGCACAGGAATGCGAATTGTCCGCGCCTGGTCCGCGATGGCCCGCGTGATTGCCTGGCGGATCCACCAAGTCGCATAGGTGGAGAACTTATAGCCTCGCTGGTATTCGAATTTCTCCACCGCTTTCATCAGGCCGATGTTCCCTTCCTGAATGAGGTCCAGGAAGGACATGCCTCGGTTGGTGTATTTCTTGGCAATCGAGATGACCAGCCGCAGATTCGATTCCACCATCTCATCCCGCGCCTGGCGACCAGCCTCCACCTTTTTGCTCAGGTCGGCATGAGTCTTAAGGTAGTCGACCGGCGACATCCAGACCTCTGAGAAAAACGCCTTTTCATCCGCCTGATCGGATGCCACCAGCTCAGCTGCCGTCTCCGCATAGCGATCAGCTGAGGAGATAAGCTCCTCGTTGATCGTCTGCTTAAAGTAAAACTTCTTCAGGAGCTTGTTGAGCGCCTTGAAGTCATCTGCCGACGGGGCCAGCTGACTGGCGTCAGCCGCCGTGGCTAGCGATTCAGAAAGAATTTCCAGCTGCTCCACCAGCGGATCCAGGCGTTTGAAATAAGCCTTCCGATTCTCGACCTTTTTTTCGATGACCAGTCGATCAAATCGCTCTCCCCCTGAACGCAACCGAGCGGCGAGCTCCAGATAGCAATTCGGGATAAAACCGTAGGTAAGAAGCAGTTTTGAAATCGCCTTTTCGGACTTCTCAATGCGGCGTGAAATGGCTACCTCTTCCTCGCGCGTGAGGAGGGGGACCTGCCCCATCTGCTTCAGATACATCCTCACCGGATCATCAAGCGCTGCTTCTTTCTCTGCCGGCGCTGCACTGGCACGAGCTGGTTCCGATTCCTCGCCAGACTCGTCACCATCATTCTCGGGGCGAGTCGCAACATTTGATTGCTTCTGCTGAGAAAATTTCTCCACATCTGCTGCGTCAATGATGCGAAAATCCATCGCCCGGAGCCTCTCGATGAGTTCCTCCATCAGCTCCAGATCGGTCTCCAGGTCGGGAATTGCCTCGTTGAGATCCTCAAAGGTAAGGTAACCCTGCTCCTTTGCCGACCGAATCAGATCACGCAAAATAGGCTGGAATTCCGGCGAGTTGAGCGGAGACGCCGAACCGGTATCACTCTCACCTTTCGGGGAGGGCGAAGCGGTCGATGTCGTCTCTGATTTAGCCATGGTATGAAAAAGCGTGCAGATTCCGGAGATCTGTCTTGACTTGTAGCCCGATTTTTGTCTTGAACAAGCAGCAAAAGCCTATTTTGGATCACGCAGTTGTTCGTTGAGTTCCAGAAGCTGCTGAGAAAGCTGAGCGACGCGCTCGGGCTGTTTTGACTCGGGGGCGTTAAGCTGGACCTCAACGGCGTGGATCCTACTTTTGATCGTATCGATCCGAAGTTTTTCGAGACTTTCGTCGACCAGCTGTTGAGTGGGAGCGTTGCGGGTCAATGGGTTGGCCAGCAGGTTATTAATTTTAGCCTGATCATCTGGCGCCAATTGAGAAACGAAGGCCTGCACGCTAGCCGGCTGGGACGGTGTGAAATCGGCTGACCACAACATGGCCAGCAAATCGCTCTCCGGCACCTCTCGGAGGAAACTCGGGGTCGGCTTCTCCTGGTAATTCGCTTTGGTCGCATCGTCCGTGAGAAAGCAGTGGCAGAGCAGCCGCAAAGTGAAGTTTTCGATCTGCCGGGGAGCGTTGGCGGTGGCAGGCTCCGGCGCCGCAGCCTCCGCAGGGCCGCTCGCTGGCTCACGCCCCTCTTTCACCCGCTGCCGCTGCGCTGCCTCGCGGCGTTTCTGATTTTGCTCCATCTTCGCGCGGTTCCGGATGGCCGTGCTGAGATGCTTTCGGAGTTCCTCGTCCCCCACTCCCAACCTGGTGCTGATCCGCATGATGAGGGAGTCCTGCATCATTTTATCGTCTACCAGCGAGAGATCGAGCGTCAGATCCCGGGCAAAGGCGAGGCGGTCGCGTAGGCTCCCCTGATTGAGAGCACTCTCCTGTCGGTCGATCTGAAACTCGAAAAACTCCGGAGCGCTAGCGACGACTTTTTCAAAGGCCTCCGGCCCTTGGGATCGGATTAGCGAATCAGGGTCCTCGCCCGGCGGTAGCTGAGCTAGACGAATGTGGAATCCAAATGGGGCTAGGGTGCGGAAGCTCTTCCGCGCTGCTTTCATCCCCGCTTGATCGGAGTCATAGCAAAGCACCACCTCATCCGTGTGCCGTTTCAGCAGACGCGCGTGATCTTCCGTGAAGGCGGTCCCTAGCGGAGCTACGAGATTCTGCACCCCTGCGGCATAAGCCGAAATAAGGTCGAGCTGGCCCTCTGATATGACCGCCTGCTTGGACTGCAGAATCGGACGCTTCGTCTTATGCAGGCCGAAGACATTCTTGCTTTTGTTGAAGATGGCCGTTTCCGGCGAGTTGATGTATTTCCCGCCTCTCTGATCCGGCGAGAGCACGCGCCCGCTGAAAGCGATCGGCTCGCCGTAGGCATTGCAGATGGGAAACATGAGACGGTGGCGAAAAAAGGCATAAGCTCCCTGATTCTTCCGCTCCTCATCGCGCCACTTCGCCAGTCCACCCTCGACGAGATCCTGGATGGTGTATCCAGCATCACGAGCCCACGTAAAGAAGAGATTCTGCTGCTCGGGAGCATAGCCGAACTGCCAGTCACGGCTGACCTCCATGGTAAAGCCGCGACTCGTAAGATACTGCCGGGCAGCCTGAGCATTCGGAGACTTAAAGAGCATCCGGTTAAAGTATTCTGCCGCCTGCCGCTGCAGCTTCATCATTTTGCTCCGCGCGTCGCGGCGGGCGATTTCTCTCGCGTCCAGCACTTCTTCCTGGATCGGTATGCCAGCTCTTTCGGCCAGTTTACGGGCGGCCTCCGGCCATGAAACGTTCTCGTAATATTGGACAAAATTGATCGCCGTGCCCGATGTCTGGCATCCGAAGCAGTGGAAAAAGGAGCGCTGCGGATTGACGTTGAGACTAGGCGTCTTTTCGTTGTGGAACGGGCATAGCGCCAGGTAGCCCGAGCCCTGGCGTTTCAGCGGGATATAGCCACTGATCAGATCCACGATGTCAGTCGCCTCAAGAATCCTCTCTACCGTCTCTGATGCTATCTTTCCCATCGTTCCAATCCGAAGGCAATTTACGCGATGGAGCTGAAAATTGGCAAATCGAATTTGCGTCTCCTCATTGTATTTGAAAGGGCCATCAGGCCATGCAACCTCTGTGGGGTAAATTGAGCATGAGTGAAGAGCCGGAAAATCCCTCCGACGAAGACAGCGGTCGCTACGACTCGCAGGCTGTCCTGGGGCTGGACCGCGACCGGATCCCTACGCTGGCGGAGTGGCAGAGCGTCGTCGACCGTCTGGGGAGAGTAGATGACGAACTCAACTACAAGCGGGGCGAACTGATGGACCTCAGCCGGGAGCTTTCTGGGACGAGGTTTGACTTATCGACTCGTGAAGGCGCTCTGCAACAGACGGAGCGGAAGCTGGAAATCGCCGAAAAGGAACTGGCAGAACTACGCGAATCGCTCGAACAAGCCCGCGACGCCGAGGAACGAGCGACGCGGGAAAATGAGCAGGCTCTCCGCGAAAAAGAATTGGCTGAGCAGGGCGAAGAGCGGATCATCCGCGAGATCAATCACTGGCACAAGCAGGTGACCCTGGATTGGAAAGGGTGGTTCGAAGGCGAAACCCTCACCGTCGATACATCTGGCGTCCGTCACCCTGTCCTGCTGGAAGTCGACGCCCTGCGCCGCCGCATCCGTCAGGAGCTTGATGCCATCGAGCCGATCTGGCTGGCCCACGGGAAAGGCGTGCAGAAGCAATTGGAGGACGAGCATCGGCAACTGGAGATCGAAATCGAAGAGCTACGCGTCCGCAAATCTGATCAGAAAGCCGATTCCGCCGAATTGGAAAATACTCTAAATAGCCTCCGACGAGACATTGACGACCAAATCAGGCGAGCCCAGCACAGCAGCCGCGCCGGTTTGTTTGTAGAAATCCCCGAGCGGTTGGAAGCAATGGTGATCGCTCAGGACCGGGAGCTGACCTTCCTGCGCATGCTGATCGAGCGCGTGGAATACATCGAGAAAGTGATCGCCGGCCACAGCCGCACAAAATATTTCAAAGAGATCTCCCTCGACCTCGAGGAAATGCGGCGACGATTCTCCGACATTCTCGAGGAATTCCACGTCGAGCCCTTCCGAGTCGAGCCGGACAGCGCGCTGCAGCTGTCCCAGCAGGATTCCGTGACCATCCTTGAGCGTAAGGGCTGGGGAAACCGCGAATTCATCGAACAAGCCTTTCAGCCAGGCATCGTCGATCGCGTGATCCGCCCCGGCTATCGGATCAAAGAGAGTGGAAAAGACTGCATCCTGCGTCCCGTAGAGATCACGCTGGCGAATAGCTCTGCGCATGAGGAATAAACTCAGCGGTTTCTGTCTGGGCGCCCTGTTGGCATTTTTGGCCCTGAGCGAGCCATGCCCTGGCCACCCTCACATGCTGATCGAGGACACCCCCGATGGCCGATGGCTTTCCGCCTATGCCTGGTATCAATCCGGTGAAAACCTGTCATTCGAGCAGGCGCTCCCCTTTGCCCTGGCCGCCTACAAAGAGGCCGATACCGAGTTCCGCGAACTTGCCGAGCGCTACGACTACTATGAGCCCGACCTGGTGGCGTTCCGCCTGGAGCAGCTGGAGGCGAAAATCCAGCAGCTCCTGACCACTCTGAACCAGCAGGAGCTGGAAAAAGCCGAGGTCTACGCGGATTTCATCGAGTCATGGCGTCAGGGAGAGGACCGGCGCTACACCGACCGTTTCGAGGAGGCCATCGAGAGGTTCGACTATGCGCTGTCGCTCCTTCAGGAACTGAAGGAGCAGGAGAATGAGGCCTTTGCTGAAGTCCTCGTCACTCAGGAGGCGCAGATCCGCGAGAGCGTCCGCTGGATGCAGGAGCAGGTCGACCTCGTCGAGAAAGAGAAAGCCCTCGCCCCCCTGAAGATGGCTGCCAAACTGGAAGGAACCACCGATTTCATTAAGGAGGAAGATCTGCCAGCCGCCTCAAATGCCCCAGCGAGCGGTGCACTGTTCCCGAGCGGGCTATTACCCGCAAGCTTGCCAGACGCCATCGAGCTCGATTCGGCACAGGAACCAGCGGGGTCACAACCCTAGGAGACCGTTGAAAAACTATGCAAACGATGATGAGAGGAAATATAGTTTATGGTTTCGAAACTGCAGATAGCGGGGAGGCTACTCTCACCCTTCGGGCTGCAGCCCTGATTCCGTCTGGCTGCGTTCCTCGTCGCTCAGGTAGCTATGGCT
>JAHDFZ010000276.1 GCA_020627905.1 Verrucomicrobiota bacterium | reverse complement strand
GGGCAGCGCTGGAGACATCGAGATCGATGTGGTGTTTGGTGATGATGGTGGGGCGGAACGGAGGCAGGGCTTATAGCTAGTTTGTAGACGACATGGAACCGTCTTCGACGGTCTAGCGGTCGTCCTTCCGGATGCAGGGGCTCCTGTCCCTGCGTTCACCTGCTTTGCATCATTTCGCTTCCCAGAGCAGATAGCTCCGCGGAGACAATTTTGCCTTCTCGCCGTTTCTTCTGATATACCCTACGACCTTTTGTAAGTGCTTCTGATCACGCACGAGACGATCGTAATAAGAATCTGCCCATACCTTTCCCCGATTCCCACAAGCATCATTCAGGCGACGCGCGGAATACCCTTTCCAGCTTCTCATGATCTCAGCGACCGTGAAACCATCGAAGGGGCTGACTAAAACGTGCACGTGATTGGGCATCACGATAAAAGAATGAACCTGGTAGCGCTCACCGTCGAAATGCAAGATGCTCTCGGCAACCAGCATTCCTAAACCCCGGTCACCTAACAAGCAGCTCCCCGCCCCTGAGTCCAACCACTTCTCTAAACGCTGAGGGAACTGTCGGCGGTAGACTTCAGCAGTTCTCTGATCGTGAGGAAATGGATGCTGTTTTAGAAAGGCGGAGCGCTGTTGTGCCCATAGACGCAGCTGGCTTGCTGGTAGCGAATCTGCTAAACGCCAGGTGAGAAACGTCCATGTTTTATCCTGCCTCCAGTGAGGAACACGGTTCAGCGTTTTCTCAATCGGAGAAGCTGGTTTCAAGAAGCCGGGAGATTGCTGAGAACGCATTAGTTCAAATGAACTATTTCATTCCATTGAAGTAAAGCTTTTTTTCCGGATGCAGAAGCTCCTGTCCCTGCGCTCGCTTGCTTCGCCTCTGCCAGTTCATGGACGACATGGATGTCGTCCTTCCGGATGCAGGGGCTCCTGTCCCTGCGCTCGCTATCTGAGAACGTCTGTCTCTAATAAATCACTCTCTCCAAGGTCAATCCGCTTGCCGGTGCACAGTAGGGAGCTTTTTCATCGACTCCTCCTCGCAGCAGATGCGCCGCAGAATCTTTCTCCCACCTACCTTCGGCTACCCACGCAGCACTCCCGATAAGAAAGCGGATCATCTTGTAGAGAAAGCCATCCCCAGTGATGCGGGCCTCCCAGAGATACTCGCCAGCCTCAAGCCATTCGACCGAGCGGATCGTCCTGACGGCATTACGAGTGGCATCCTGCCCATCGTGACGATTCGCAGAGAATGCCCGGAAATCATGCGTCCCGATAAAACCCTGCAAAGCATCCCCAAAGGCATCCAGGCGCTCCCGGGGGGCACCCAGATACGGCCGGTGCCACGCGAGGCCCACCTGCAGAGGATGAAGCACCGGAGCCACAGAAATCCGATAGCGATACTCCTTTCCTTCGGCATCGAACTGAGCATGAAAAGTCGATGGATGCTCCTGAGCCTTGAGAACGCGAATGTGATCGGGCAGGCGTGCATTGACAGCCTTCACCCAATCGGCTTCGCGCATCTTCCAATCCTCCGGGATATCAAAATGAGCTACCTGCCCATTCGCTGAGACGCCTGCGTCAGTCCGCCCTGCTCCCTGAACGAAGGGCACGGCGGGACAGATGACACGGACCGCTGCATTCAGGTGATCCTGCACCGTATTCCCGGATGGCTGACTCTGCCAGCCATCGAACTGCCGACCATCATAGGCGACCGTGATGACCATGCGACGATGGCGCGCAGAATTCGGCAATCCAGCTTCCTTAGGCATACAATTTGGTAAGTGCTTTGTAGTGGTGAAACTCCCCTGAACGCCTATTCTAAGCTCGATGAATGATCCAAAGCAACCTTCTGAATCGTCGCATGAACAAACACCGGAGCCCCCCCGGTCGCCATTGAAGACAATCGGGGTAGCAATAGCCGGGGTGATCAGCGTTGTCTACCTTCTGAACCCGACAGCAGGACTGCTAGAGCTCATACCCGACAACATCCCGGTCCTCGGAAACCTCGACGAAGCGGCAGCCATTGTCATCATCCTTAGCTGCCTATCCTACTTCGGAGTGGAGCTGAAGGGCATCTTCGGGGAAGCCGTCCGCAATGCGGCGGGAGTAAAGGGGCAAAAGCCTGATGAATCCGGCCCGGTGGTCGACGTGGAAACTGAAAAAGCCGACTGAGGAAAGGCAAAGCGCCCGCTCCATTTGACGCCGAGAGTTTCTCGTCAGATATTTGCTATCGCCTCGTCTTAGGTGCAGTCCCCTCGGCATGAAATTCCCCTTTCCCATTTTCGTTCTCGCTCTGTCGCTGATCAGCGTGATTCCGCTGGATCTCGCCGCCCAGGAGCAACGGGAGAAACGCCCAATCTTTGCCGCGCTATTCGGAAACCGACAAAATAGCTCAGACGGAGGTCTAACTCGTGAGGAACTGCGGGAAAAAGATGCCCGCCTCGCTGCGGAACGCGAGCGTGCGAGGCAGCTGAAAGCTCAACGGGGTCAGACCAGCAGGGACACCCCCGCCTTTCGCGGCTTGTTCAGTAATTTCCGCCGCAACGCTCAGCCAACGGCGTTTGAACAGGCCCCGCCCTCTTTCAAAAATCAGCGCATCACGGTGAAAAAGGCCCACCTGGATGCCCTGACGCCGGAAAACGCTTTGATCGAGATCAGCATCATCGACCAACGAGCACGCGTCTACCAGACCACCGGCAACAAGAAGCAGCTGGTCATCGACACCTACGTCTCAACCGGGAAAAACGGCTACGCCACTCCGACAGGTTCCTTCACGATCAAAGAAAAGCTTCAGGACAAACGCTCGACTCTTTACGGTGAATTCCTCAATTCCTCCGGCCAGTCGATCGGCGGCGGACATATCCGGGAGATGCCATCCTACGCAGCCCGCTTTCAGGGCACGGAGATGCCCTACTGGCTCCGCATCAATGGTCCTATCGGCCTGCATGTGGGCCCGGTGCCAAATTATCCCGCCAGCCACGGCTGCATTCGCGTGCCGGCTTCCATCCAGCCGCTTATTTTTTCCAAAGTGGACATAGGCACACGCGTGGTTGTGACGTATTGATCGTCCATGACGAATGCCTTTCCGACGAAAATGCGCCTCGGCGTGAATATCGACCACGTGGCGACGCTGCGCCAAGCGCGCTATGCCCTGACACCTGAGCTGCCGCAGCTCGAGCCCTCCATTCTCGCGGCAGCCCACGAAGTCGAAGCCAATGGGGCGGACTCCATCACCGTGCATTTGCGGCAGGACCGTCGCCACATCCAGGACGCGGATGTCTATGAACTGCGCGAGAAAATCCATACGCAGCTCAATCTGGAGATGGGAAATACGCCGGAGATCCTCAGTATCGCGCTGGACGTTAAGCCCGATTTCGTCTGCCTCGTCCCTGAAACGCGCGAAGAAATCACCACAGAAGGAGGGCTGGATGCGGTGGGTGCTGATGCCTCATTAGGTGAGACCATCGCAGCCCTTCAGGAAATTGGAACGAAGGTGAGCCTTTTCCTCGATCCTGTAGCCCGGCAGATCGAAAAGGCGGCCGAGCTGAAAGCTGATATGGTCGAGCTGCATACCGGTTCTTTCGCCAATGCCAGCGTAGCCGGCGGGCAGGAAGAGTGCGAGCTGCTGATTCAGGCAGCAAAGCTCGGCCATGAGCTGGGATTGCAGATCAACGCCGGCCACGGGATCACCCTATCCAATCTGCCGACCCTGTTTCGCGTGCCTCATCTGGCAGAACTGAATGTCGGGCATCACCTGGTATCCCGTGGAGTTTTTGTCGGCCTCGGGAAAGCGGTTCGAGAGATGAAAACGCTAATGGATGGTTATCTAGTGAGTGAGCTAGCGTAAAGCGGAATGCTAGAAGACGCGGCAGCCTTCTGACAAGACGCAGGCGGCCATTTCGGAAACCCACGAGGTTACGCTACGCAGCTCAGCTGTCGCGGCTACACAGTTTGGGACGCGTCTTTCTGTAGCCGCGTCCCGTGAGGGCGTGGGACGAAGGATGCCTTCTGACGAAACACAGGCTGCTGTTTCGCCGATCCACGAGGTTACGCTACTCAGCTCAGCTGTCGCGGCTACACAACTTGGGGCTTTGTGTAGCCGCGACACGTGAGGGCGCGAAGGATGT
>JAHDFZ010000275.1 GCA_020627905.1 Verrucomicrobiota bacterium | reverse complement strand
GGCCATTGCTCATGAGAAAAATGCGATCTGAGAGTAGGATCGCCTCATCGACGTCATGGGTGATCATAAAAACGGTCTGTCCCGTCTTCTCGCAGAGAGAAACGAGTTCGTCCTGAATCGACCCACGGGTCAAGGCATCGAGCGCGCCGAAGGGTTCATCCATGAGAAGAAGCCCCGACTCCAGCGCAAATGCCCGCGCCAGGCCCACTCGCTGACGCATACCACCGGACAGCTGGTGAGGCTTACGATCCCCCACTCCCTCCAGCGAACAGAGTTCGAGATAGTGGCGGCTGTGGTCGAGGATTTTCGCCTTCGACCAGTCCGGGTGTTTCGCCCGGACGGCGAACTGCACATTCTTCAGAGCACTGAGCCAGGGCAACAGTGAGTGATTCTGAAAGACGACGGCTTTACTAAGGCCGGGCTTGGTGATCTCTTTCTCCTGCAGAATGGCAACACCTTCGGTAGGTCGCTCCAGTCCGGCAAGGATATTCAGAATCGTGGACTTACCGCACCCTGAGTGCCCGATGCAGCATATGAACTCGCCCTTCTTGACCTCCATGGAGAGATCCTGAAATACGACATAGTCCCCCTCCCCTTTCGTGGCTCCCGGGAAGCTTTTCGTGAGTAGTTCGGCACGCAGGAAGTTTTTTGACTTTTCAGTTTTACTCATGATAGGAGAATTTTTTAACGAAGAGGCCGATGAAGGCATCAAGGAGCAGCCCGACGATGCCAATGACGACGATGGCGAAGAGCATGGAGGCCAGGTTCAGTCCATTCCACTCGTTCCACACGAAGTGGCCCACCCCGATGCCACCGATGACCATCTCGGCAGCGACGATGACAAGCCAGGCAATGCCGATCGAGATCCGCATACCTGTGAAGATGGTCGGCGCAACCGCCGGGAGAATGATCGTGAAGGCCTGCCTGAGAGGGCTTAGCTCAAGGGTGCGCCCGATGTTCAGGTAATCGCCTTTCACATTGGAGACCGCGAAGGCGGTGTTGATCAACATCGGCCAGATGGAGCAAACAAAGATGACAAAGATCGAGGCCTGCTCCGAGTCTTTGATGATGTAAAGAGCCACCGGCAGCCAGGCGAGTGGCGAGATCGGCTTGAGGATCTGAATGTAAGGAGATAAAGCGAGGCTCAGGACCTTTGACATGCCGATCAAAAAGCCCAGCGGCACCGCGACCAGCACGGCCAGCCCGAAACCAAGACCAACTCGCATGAGGGAGTATTTCAGCTGGATACCGATCCCTTTGTCATTCGGCCCTTTGTCATAAAATGGGTTGGAGAGCTGCTCCCATGATTCTTTCCACACAAGTTTCGGTGAAGGGAAGCCAGATGTCTCTGTGGCCTCCTCCGCCACCCCGCCTGTTGTAAACCCGAAGGCACCCAGACCTCCGGCAGCATCGATGTCTGAGAGTGTCACTCCCAGATCGCTGATCTGCTGAATCTGATCAGGGACGAGCCCGTCAGCCGCCAGTTTCTCGACGTCGGCTGGCGGCAGAGAATCGCTGGAAAGCTCCTCAACTTCAGCCGCGGAGAGTTTGGTGGCTGCCACCTCCTCTGTTTTTACGGTGGTGAGCAGCGCCCAGATGATCAGAAAGGCGGCAAGGAATAGCACCGAAACCACCGTGGCCTTTAGATACACATTCATAGCTGGATCAGAGTCGCAGATCACTCTGCTGAATGGCTAAATCATTAATACTGGCGAAGCGGTAAGCCATGAGCCCCTCCTCTGTGAACTCCCAGTTCTCATTGCCGTAAGAGCGGAAGTAGTTCCCATCCGCATCATGCCATTCATACTCGAAGCGCACAGCGATGCGGTTTTCGCGAAAGGCCCAAAGGCTCTTCTTCAATTTGTAATCAATCTCCCGCTCCCATTTGCGGACGAGGAAGGCATGCACTTCATCCCTGCCGGTGAGAAACTCGTCGCGATTTCGCCAGCTGGTATCTTCTGTGTAGGCCAGGACGACTCGGTCCGGTTCTTTCGTGTTCCAGGCATCTTCAGCCGCCTGGACTTTCTGGATAGCGGTTTCTTCGGTAAATGGTGGCAGAGGTGGACGCATAGAGAGAAATAAGAAAATGGTTTGTTGGGAAAGCCCCGGCGTCACATGTTGCGACGCCGAGGCGATAAGGCAGGTGCTTAGTTACACACTGCGCTTGATAGCGAAGTCATCGATGTAGCTATCGATCTTCTCAGGATTGAACTCTTTCCCGTAGATATCGTAGACAGGATACTTCGACTCAGGGATGTCCGACCACTTGACGTTTTTGTTCTCCTCAGACATATCAGTCATGCGAGAGCCGGCTTCCGTCGAGAGGAAGATCTCATCTGACAGCGCCTTGAAGTCGACATCTCCTTTGATGTAGCCCCACCGCTTCATCTGCGAGAGGATCCACGTGCCCATCGACTGAGTCGGATACGGCATGAAGGAGATTCGGTCAGGCACCTTCTTGATGTTGCCCAAGCCATCCGGATAAACACCTGTGAGGATCTGCTTCAGCACGGCCTCTGGCTGGTTGAGGTAGTTTCGAGGAGCCATAGCCTCGGCGAAACGCACACGCTCGTCGGTCTTCTCAGCAGTCTGTGTCGCATCGAGAATCGCTGTCAGAAGGACAATGAAGGTATTCGGATTTTCATCGATGAAGCGCTGACTGACACCGAAGCAGCAGCATGGGTGCTGATTCCAGATATCTTTCGTCAGCTTGTGGATGAAGCCGACCCCGTCATATACAGCTCGCTGGTTGAACGGATCAGGAGCCAGATAGCCATCCACATTTTCAGCACGAAGGTTGGCAACCATCTCCGGTGGTGGAATCACCCGAATCTGTATGTCCTTGTCAGGATCGATACCATGTTCAGCTACGTAGAGGCGCAGCAGGAGATTGTGCATGGAATACTCGAACGGAACGCCGAATTTAAAGCCCTTCCAATCCTTAGGATTGTTCTTGTCCTTGTGCTTGTTCGCCAGGACGATGGCCTGACCATTCGTATTCACATTCGTCACCATCCGCCACGGTTGCGCCGTGGAGCCTACGCCCATAGACATGGCGGCCGGCATAGGGGCCAGCAGGTGCGAGGCATCATACTCACCGTTCATACATTTGTCCCGAGCCACCGCCCAGCCGGCAGTTTTGATGATGTCGACGTTCAGGCCGTATTTATCATAGAAGCCGAGTGAGTGACCGGCGATGATCGGGGTCGCACAAGTAATGGGGACGAAGCCTACCTTCAGGTCTTTCTTCTCGATGTTCTTCATCGCGTCCTCCGTCATCGCCTGAAGATTTTCGAATGGAAAGACGCTCGCTAGAGCACTGTAAATCGAGGCAGCGCCGACACCTTTCAGCATGCGACGTCGGTTCAGGTCGCTCCCGAACATGCTGTGCATGATGGAACTCTCCACCGCCCGCGTCATCAGGGCACCAGGCTCATTGGAATTGAAGGAGTCCCGCCGCTTTTGCAGGAACTCTTTGTTTTCAGTCTCCTTTTTGGTTTGGATGATATCCACGAGATGATGCGGTGGCGATTCGTCACCATTGCTCTTCTCACTGCATTCATTCCAGATGTCGACTTTATCGTCAAACGGATCTCTATCGAGGCTCATATCTCTTCTCTCTCTTTTTGTTGTTTGGGTCGGGCGACCTACGCCTTTGCAGGTGCGCCCAGGTTGATTCTCCGCAGCACTGGGGAGAAAAATCAGTTGTGATTGATTGCCATTCGACAATCTGTCCGGGGCTAGGCCCCTGAAATTTTGAGAATGCGACGGGCTACATCGGCGACGCTGCATTTGTGATCCATGGCAAACTTGCGCATGCGATGATAGGCGACCTCTTCGTTGAGACCCTCTCTCTCCATGACGATGCCCTTTGCTCGCTCAATGATCTTGCGATCTTTCAGCTGAGCTTGCGTCTGCTCCAGCTTCATGCGCAGCGCCTGATAACTGGCAAAGGTTGCCATCGCATTTTCGATGATCGGCTTCGCTTGCTCGGGGCTGATCTGATCTGTCAGATAGGCAGAAACGCCCGACTCAATCGACCGCTTAATACTCTGGGCCCGGTCATCCTGACTGAGCAGGAGGACAGGCTTTGGACACTCGTCTCTGATGAGGGTCAACTGCTCAAGAGTATCCCTCG
>JAHDFZ010000274.1 GCA_020627905.1 Verrucomicrobiota bacterium | reverse complement strand
CTTCACCCCTGTCTTCATCTGGCACAGGAGCTTGTAGCGGATGTCTGAAATACCCCAGCGTTCATTCGGATCGGGAAAGTAACGGTTCCAGGTGTGATAGACATATTTGTGATGGTCTCCATCCTGCGCGGCCTCCAACAGAGGTGTGATGTTCTTGCCATCCAGCACGACATCCGTCGGGAGGTCAATCCCAGCCCAGTCACAGAACGTCGGGAGAAAGTCGATATGAGAGACCTGCTGAGGCACTCGGCGTCCTCCCTCGAAACGGCCGGGGGCGTGCACGAGCAGAGGCGAACGCACTCCACCTTCATACATAGACGCTTTGTAACTGGCCAGACCTGCTTTGTAATGCCGACTCACCCCTCCGTTGTCACTCATGAAGAGAACGATGGTGTCCTCAGAGAGTCCCTGCTCGTCCAGATAGCTGAGGACGCGTCCCACATTTTCATCGACTCGCTCGACCATGGCATAGATGCGGGCCTCCCGCAGAGGCAGGCCTTTCTTCAGATACTTTGAGATGAGCTTATCCCCCTCAGGTTGCCGATGATGGGAAGTCTCCATCACGAAGGGAGAATGAGGAGCATTGTAGGAAAGGAAGCAGAAGAAAGGTTCTTCGTCGCGCCTGCTATCGTCGATGAACTCAATGGCGGCGTCAGTGAAGAGGTCAGTTACGTAGCCACGAGCTTTCACCGGCGCTCCGTTGAGCACGAGCTGATCTGGATGTTCGTAACGCTCAATATGACCGTGGTAGTGGCCAAAGAAGACATCGAAGCCACGGTTTTGAGGTTGATACGCATCATATTTGCCAAGATGCCATTTCCCGAAGAGGCCTGTCTCGTATCCGGCGTTTTGGAGGAGCTCGGCGACCGTGGTTTCCTGAAGGCCCATGTGGTCGCCTCCGAAACGCGTGTTGTATAGACCGGTGCGCAAGTAATAGCGGCCGGTCATCATGCCTGCGCGTGTCGGCGCACAAACTGGTGCTGCGTAGTAGCGATCAAACTGCACACCACCAGCAGCCATTTTGTCGAGATTAGGGGTTTCGATGTCCTTGTTTCCAGCGAAGCCGGCGTCCCAGTAGCCCTGGTCATCAGTCATAATCAGAACGATGTTCGGCTTGGAACTAGCGCATGCAGCGCCTGCTGCACAAAAGAAGGAGATAAGCAGGAGCTTTTGCAAGATGCCTTTTTTCATAGGAGGTAAATCAGGTTTGATATCTTCTAGAGCTTAGGAATCGAGTTCAGAGTGTAGTAGCCTTTCGTGTAATCTAGATCGCGATTTCCTGCGGCAGCTCTGATACCCGAAAAGTCGAACTCGTAGATATAATGCTCTTTGCGATTAGGGACGATGATTTCGACGACATCGCCCTCTGCACTGATTGAGGCGATTTCAAAGCCCATCCCTCTTGTTTCGACCTCGTCACCTCCATAGCGATCAGAATATTCGTAGGTGAAGTGCTGGAGGCTGAGCGGTGCCGTTTTGATCGACTCCAGATCGGCGGGTTCTGTAAAGGTCACGCGGAATCCCTCTGGGGTCGCCTCGATCTTCTGCACGGAGAATGGGGCCTTATCCATCTTTACACGAGTCAGGCCATAGGAACGAGCACCTAGAGATGACCAACCGCGGTTGGTGAGGCCGACGAACAGTTCATTCTGCGGGGAGAAGGAGAGCCGGACAACAGCCGCTGAGAATCCTTCCAGAAACGGGAAACAGGCCCCCTGATAGTCACCGTTCACTTTCTCTAGAAACACGCGGCTGACGGCAGCGTTGGTAAACTCGCCAACGAGAAGCTGCCCATCAAAAGGGCCGAACGCACCATTCTGATCGATCACCTGAATGTCTGTCGTGCTGCGGCCCATCTTATTGTAGGGCAGCCAGACGGCGGGTGGGACAAATCGTTTCGATGCTTTGAGAGCTTCTGGGTAGAGGACGTTCTTCGGCGGTAAGGCATCCAGCTGGAAGGGTGCACCATCGAGCTTGAAGGTATCGAGCGACTGCTGGTTCCCGTAGAACACGCCTTCGCGCAGATGATAAACCGGGCTACCGGGAAAGTAGGTCCCCTGCTGGTCGGTGTAGAACATATCGCCGGCTTTATTTGCGCCGAGCCCACAGGGTGAGCGCATACCGGCTGCCATGGGCTGAAAGCGGCCGTCTTCACCGATGATTCCGCCCCACCCGTGCCAGGGGCGGCTGTTGTCGGTAAGGTCACCCATTCCGAGGTTGAGGGTCACCCAGTAGCGACCCTTTCCGTCTCTTTCCGGTCCGTAAGTATAGGCGTGATAGTTGCCCGTGACATCCCAACCATCGCACTCGGTCAGGTAGGCGTCTGCCATGCCATCTCCGTCGTTGTCCTTCAGTCGTGTGATCTCAGCGCGTTGGCTGACGAGGAGGTCATCCCCGTCAAACTCAAGCCCGAGCGGTTCATGCAGCCCGGATGCGAAGAGACGATAAGAGAGCTTAGCGGGATCCTGCTCCTGAGGATTCTCCAGCACATACACATCACCTTTTCGAATACAGAGGTAGAGTTGGCTCCCTTTCCAGGCCATGCCACTGACCTCCAGTGGGATCCCCTCTCCCGGTTTCCATTCTGTGGACCGTGAGTCAGCTTCCACAGCAGCATCGATCAGCGGCTGCTTGACATAGCTTTCGTCAGCCACGGCATAATTGGCGAAGACGACGGCGCAAATGAATGAATGAAGCAATGCTGTTTTCATTTTTCCTCCTTTTGAGTGAATTCAGGCGAGGTCAGGACGACCTCAGTTTGAGAGCCAGGCCCTTTTCTCTCCCATCCTGATTGGGTGATAGCACTGGAAGGGAGAGGTTTGGTGCTAGTCAGCTTTCTGATGATGCGATTTTCATTGATGGAGATGGTCTCCTGAATCGCCACGTCTTCCGCAAGGTAATGCAGGACAGGATCGCCTGCTGAGGTCAGGGAGTATCCCTGGAATCGGCGAGCGGTGACATCCATTCCATCGGTCGCTGGCTCCCTCTCCCATACAACAGTCCCTTCCGGTTCGCCAAAAGGTGCTTTGCGGGTGAACCAGGTATCGTAGGCATTGAAGAAGCGGCCCGACCAGATTTTCACGACCTCACCAGAAGTGCCGTCTACTGCTAGGTGGATGCCGGCGGGAAAGCCAATGAGCACCGCCTTACTCCCTACGCCTGTCAGGAAGGTCCGCTGAATCACAGGACGATCTTCTGGCACAAGCTCGAATTCTCCTCTGGGGACGGTCGCTAAGCCCGGTGGCACTCCATTCCCTTTCGCGCTGTAATGCCAAATCGCTGAAATCTGCCTCAGGGTATCGCCCTCGAGCTGGTGTGGCCATGACGAGTTCCCGCCAGGCCAGAGAGGCGGCATGAGAGTGCCAGGTCGGTAGGTAGACGGGTCCAGCACATACTCGAGAAACCAACTCGACTGGAGCCGCTTATCAAGGCCTTTGATATTCAGCGCCGGGATGCCAAGGGAGGCGTGCTCGCCCCAGTCGTGGCACATGATGCAGTTCGCTCCGCCAGAGGTGCCAAGCATTTCGCGCCCTGCTTCAAAATCATCGGTGTAGTCCACGAGATCGGGTGCATCCGGCTTAGCGTCGAGCTTTTGGAGCCAATCGGTAAGGGCGCTCGCCTGACCGTGGTAGGCTGGCATTTTCGTTTTTACGTAGGAACGCACCCGTGTTTCAGGGTTTCCCTTGAAGACCTCTTCCATCCAGTCGGCTTTCAGCTTATGCCCGATGTCAGTAAGTGGCGGGGGCAGTTTCCCCGAGTCACCGAGAGACACATTCCCGAGAAAGAAGGGTTTCGCCTCAGGGGTCGGTCCGCCCTTAGCATCACGCTTATGACAGGCGTAGCAGTTCATGCCGGAGAAGACGAGATGTTCGCTCTCCCGGCTATGATCCTTGTCATTGAGGAAGGTGACCAGTGAATCACGCTGGTTTTGATCGAATCGATAATCAGGCAGTCCATCCTGAGGTTCTCCAGATAGACAACCTGCGTCCACCTGAGAGATTTGAGTAGGGTCCGACGGTGCCTGAATCGCACCGTTCGTTTCGACGCTGTGGCAGGCATTGCAGGAGAGAGTCTTGTGGAAGAGCACTTCCCCCTCTTTAATCAGAGCCTCGTCAGCCTTGCCCCATGAAGGAGTCTCCGGCGCAGTCCGAGGGTCAGACGATTGATAGTCGATCAAGTGCGCTGCG
>JAHDFZ010000273.1:1868-4243 GCA_020627905.1 Verrucomicrobiota bacterium | reverse complement strand
CCGTTGGGCAAGCCGATGCCCCATCTCTCGCAGGAGCGCATCATCTGTCAAAAGCTCTTGAAATTTCATGTCATCACCTCCAGGACTCCAGACACTTTACTCGTAAGACATGGCGAATAAGAGGCGAATTTACAATTTATTCGCAACATAAGGCGACTTAGAGTGAATGCTTTTGATCGATAATCTAGTAAAATTCGCCTTTACTCAGACGAGCCTGAATTATGAGATGAAGACATAGATGAAGTGGATTCTAGAAAAAAGCATTTTCGCCGACAATCACCAGCGCCTTGAGAAAGCGGCAGCGGATCAAGGGCATTCTGTGATCGAATGGAATCTTGATTGGGAGCTGGGAGACCGGCCGCCTCGCTGGCAGAATGAAGCGATCCTTTTTCACGGGAGCCTCGGCAACGCTCAGAACGTCGTCGAAAACTTTCCCTGGCAGCCAGGTGCTTACTGCAAGGTGGCGGCCTTTCAATGCTCCGCATGGTATTGCGATGCAGCCCAGTTCCTGGTTCACGACGCCTGGCGGAAGATGCCTCTTCAGGAATTCGTTGCCCATTCCAACGAAGTGCTCGACTCACTTGATATCCGCGACAGCTTCTTCGTCCGCCCAAACAGTCCATTGAAGCCTTTTGCGGGGCGCGTTCTCCCGCGCAGAGAGCTGCAGCTCGCCGACTTCGATCATGGCTTTTACTTCGATGATGCGTCGATCGAAGTTGTCATCGCTCCCAAAAGGATCATCGGAAAAGAATGGCGCTTCGTTGTCGTTGATGGCGAGCTGGTCACTGGATCCGAGTATGAAGCCAACGGAAGATCAGAAGAAACGACCGCCGTTCCACTAAATGTGGAGACCTTCGCGGCCCAGGTAGTGTCGTCAATTCAGGCACCAGAGGCTGTCTTTATTATCGACGTTTGTGATTGCGAGGGCGATCTACGCTTGATGGAACTCAACCCCTTCAGCGGTGCCGACCTCTATGCTTGCGATCGAGCGAAAATTGTCGAAAGCATCGCACAGTTGCTTTGCTGACCTAGCAATCAAATTGGATCTCCGCGTGGTTATCCATGCCACCCACTCTGCGGGCTAGCGTAAAGAGACGCCCTCCTTTTCAATAAGCGCCTACTTGGCGTTCGCTTGCCACGCTACTCTTTTGCCTTGCTGCTTTGCAATGCTTTCCTCGAACTCGTTCTTTTTTCTTGCTGCACATATACACGAAAAAATTGAATTTCTGACACAGTGGTGGGTAGGTTATCAATCCGACTTAAACGGAAAAGTCCTTGCGGCACCAGGTGAGGAAAACCGTGTCAAAAAATCGGGGTGACCTCCACAAATAAACTAAAATGTCCATTTGATATCGGAAATCAGCAGCGGCTCGGTGACGTCATCCGAGGATAACTCCAAACCATCAAAGAGACTCCTCACCTTGGCCTCAACTCCTTTGGTGTCCTGATTTGCAAACCGAATAGTAATCGTCTGCCCCCCTCCGGTGAGATTGATCGTGTCCTCTACTACGATTTCATTCATTGCTTGATAATTTTGAGCCAGTTTGAGCTTCAGAGTCCCCTTCGCAGCAGACTTAGGATCTAACGTCAGTGATAACCCCTGAGCATCTTTTGCAGCTAAGCTGAACCGAAAGATGCTGTTCGTAACAAAGGTAAACCCGCCTTTGTTTGGGTCGGGCTGAATTTGAATCTGCTTCCCTGCTACTCGAATCGTCCCCTTAGGAAACCAACCGCCCGGAATTCGCCACGCCTGAACGCCTGCGCTCTCTTCCCAGACGCTGTTCGGCCGATCCAATCCAGGAATCGATGCGGATCGAGCAGGGACTTCGACCGTATCGGATGAAATGAACACGCCGCCTTCACCTGAACTCTGCACAAACGCCACGCCCCCGACCTCTATCAACTGCTCCGGCAAGTCCGCGGACCACCCCCCCTTAGCTTGAGATGCGTTCGATTTCTGCCAATAACGAGCCGTTCCCGAAAGATTATTACCGAGACTATACCAAATCTCACAGGACGTCACAGGCATCCCTGTATCAGCAAAACTCCAGTTGAGGCGCGAGCCCGCCCGCTGTAGACCGAGAAATCGCTGCGGAGCTGGGGCGCCGAAATGCGCGGCCGCTATAAACGCTGTAGGCGTCACCTCAGGCATTTCCGGTCCGCCTTCGCCATGATTGGCATTTGGCGTCAGCCTCCACTGCGCAAGCCCCGGGAAAGCATCCTTGTGTTTCTGCGCCCCATTCAGCCAGAAGAAATAGTCGTTCGTCGCAATATCGAAGATCACTTTTGCTTCCGTTCTGGAGGCAGCTGCGAGTGGCTCGAAATGCTTTAGGAAAATAGGATACTGCTCCTTAGGCTCATAATCTCTGCTCTGG
>JAHDFZ010000273.1:0-1858 GCA_020627905.1 Verrucomicrobiota bacterium | reverse complement strand
ACTCGACTCCCCCGGAGCTGACCGCCGCATGAACCGTTTTGATCCTGTCATCCGCACCTGCCAGCAGAAAGGAAACCCAGCCACCGTAGCTGATACCCACTGCGCCCAGTCGTTCAGTATCGGACCAGTCCTGCGTCTCAAGGAAGTCGATCGTCCGTCGGGCGGCCATTACCGGATGAAACATGAAATAGGTGCGCGGATCCGGGACCAGATCAAAGGCCCGCTCCTTCTTGATGAAATCTGCCCAGACCGTGCGCTTCCCTTCACTCCCCGGCCGAAACTGTCCGTTGTAGTCGACCGCTACAGTAGCGAATCCGGGGTTCCTCTTCGCTACAGCTAAAGCTAGTGCACCACTGGCATGCCCCCCTCCACCATGAAACACTAGTAAGGTAGGGTAAGCGTCTTTACCTAGCTGGGGGACGGCAGTTGCCAGAAAAACTCGACTGGTGCCTGCCTCAGTTGTCGCACAGTCGATGAAATGCTCCTGGATCAGAATCTCCCCCTCAGCCCGTGCCTCCCTTCTCGGTTTGGGCTTCCCGTCCGCGCTCACCCATGAGTCTCCGATATTTCGCCAATCAATGTCCTCGCCGTAGATGAGCGGAACGGCCCGCTCGCCGATCATCTCATGCTGGAAGGGAACTCTGCGCGCAACAGACATGTCCCAAATAGATTGATCTGCCGAATTCAGCGAGGCCACCGAGGCGAATAGCAATAGGATCGAAGATTGGCCAAGGAGCCTGGAGGACCGGAATGACATTAGAGTCGATAAAATCCGCCGTCTCTCTTGTCGAAGGCGCATCTGCGGAATTGTCTGATCATCGGGGATCTGATTTGCTCATGAGTAAATCAGAGGCGGGACAAATAGCTCCTTCTTCAGATAATCCGGTGCGATTGATAAAGTCCGGGAAGGTTACTGTCATGAATCGAAGGTTTTTTCTGCAATCTCTAGGCGCTGGAGCAGCCCTTAACACACCTGCGCTGGCTATCGGGGAGCACGCTCCTACTGCCTGGCTCCAAAAGTCACTGAAGATAGGCATGGTCAAAGGTGGCAAGTCGCTTAACGACAAGTTTGCCATCGCCCGGGCGGCAGGCTTTGAGGGTATCGAGCTACTCGGATTCGACCATCCTGCAGAGGAGGTGCTCGCCGCTTCGGCGTCAACCGGTCTCGTGGTGGATGGGCTGGTCGCTAAGCTGCATCACAAAGTCCGCCACTCTGATCCAGATCCAGCAGTCCGGCAGGACGCTCTAGCCGAGCTTGTGCGGTGCCTGGAGTATACGGAGGCGATCGGCGGGCATTCCGTGCTGCTCGTTCCAGGTCACGGGAAAGATGGGACGCCGGAGCAGGTTTTTCAGCGCTCTCTTGAGAATATCCGCCAAGCGATCCCCACAGCCGCTCGGCTCGGCGTCAGCATTCTCATCGAAAACGTTTGGAATCGCTTTCTCTACGATCACGAGGGCTCGTCTGACCAATCCGCCCAGAACTATGCTGACTACATCGACGCATTCAACAGCCCCTGGGTAGGGATGCAGTTTGACATCGGGAACCACTGGAAATATGGCGACGTCCCGGCATGGATCCGCCTGCTCGGCACCCGCATCCACAAGCTGGACGTCAAGGGGTTCTCGCGGTCAGACGATGCCTTCACCGACATCGGCGAAGGCGATCTTCCCTTCGACCAAGTGACGCGTGCTTTGCGGGATATCAACTTCCACGGATGGTGTGCGGCGGAGGTGAAAGCGAAGAATGCGGACGGCCTGGAGCTGGTCTCTCAGCAGATGGATGCAGCCTTCGAACTGAAACAAAAGTAGGCTCACGAGGCGTAACGATTAACTAGCGGGGCAAGCAGATGCTCGGGCT
>JAHDFZ010000272.1 GCA_020627905.1 Verrucomicrobiota bacterium | reverse complement strand
AATGGATTTACCCTCTGTGAAATTTTCAATCGCCCGGGCGACCGAGCCGTCCACCTGCTGGGCACCGCCATCTCCGGGGTCGGAGGTTTCCTTGGCTCTCTATTCCTATGGTCGGGCGCCAGTAAGGCCGCTCTGGCCATTCCTACTTCAGTCATTGGTGGCGTCATGCTCCCGATTGCTTACTTCTCCTTCCTCCTGCTCATGAACTCAAAGAAGGTTCTGGGCGAAGATCGCATCACCGGTGCACGCGCTGTGAAATGGAATATCCTCATGATCATCGCCACCGCTATCGCGACAACCGGATCAGTCTGGGTGCTGCTCGGTAAAGGCCCCTGGGGTGTCCGCGGAGTCTGGGTGCTGGCCGCCCTCGCCATAATCGGAGCAACAAGCTTCTTCCTGAAAAACCGCCGCGCTACCGTTTAACTTCGCAAGCCTCTTCTCGATCATGAAATTCGGAATCATCGGTGCTGGTATGATTGCCAACTTCCACGCTCAGGCGATCAAAGCCATGAGCGGCGGCGAACTCCACAGCTTTTACGGTCGACGTCAGGAGGCCGTTGACGAGCTGACAGCAGAGCACGGCGGGATCGGTTACACCGATCTTGACGCGTTCCTCAACGACCCGGAGCTGGAGATCGTCACCATTGCCACCCCGAGCGGGGCGCATCTTGAGCCGGCACTGGCGGCGGCAAAAGCCGGCAAACACATCATTTGTGAAAAGCCCCTGGAGGTCACGCCCGAGCGCATCGACCTCATGATCGGAGCATGCGAGGAGGCGGGAGTAACCCTGGCCGGGATCTTCAACCGTCGCTTCTTCCCCTCCGTCCAGCTTTTCAAACAAGCCGTCGATGAAGGCCGCTTCGGTCGCCTGACTCTCTGTGACACCTACGTGAAGTGGTATCGTGATCAGGCTTATTACGACTCAGGAGCCTGGCGCGGGACCTGGGCGCTCGACGGCGGTGGCGCGCTGATGAATCAGGGCATCCACACCATCGATCAGCTGCTCTACCTCGCCGGAGATGTTGTTTCGGTTAGTGCCAGCATGGCCTGTCTCGCTCACGAGGGAATCGAGGTGGAGGACACGGCGGTAGCGATTCTAGAGTTCAAAAACGGGGCGCGTGGAGTCATCCAGGGTTCCACTGCCTGCTGGTCTTCGGATGGTCATCCGGCGGAGGTCCATCTCTGTGGCGACGAGGGTTCTGTCTTTCAGGCGGACAACAAGTTTCGCGTCTGGGACTTTCAGTCATCCAGCCCGATCGATGAGACGGTGCGTGCTGAGCACATGCAGAACTCTGAGGCCAAAGGCATCGGGGCGAACGATCCGAAAGCCATCGACTACACCAGCCACATGCTCAATTTCGAAGATGTAGTAAAAGCAATCGAAGCTGGCGAGGCCCCCAGCGTCGACGGACAGGAGGCGCGACGAGCCGTGGCCCTCATCTGCGCGATCTACGAGAGCGCCCGCAATGACGGCAAAAAGGTGTTTCTCAGCTAAAAAAGCTCCTTTCCCTTTTGTTCTTTTTGAGGGAAGGAACAGACATGGGGTGCATTTTCGTCACGGGAGCCGCAGGCTTCATCGGTCATCGGGTGACTCAGCAGCTAGCTGCTGAGGGGCATCAGGTCGTCGCTATCGACAGCCTGAATGATGCCTACGATGTGGCGATGAAACGACACCGCCTCAGTGTTATCGAAAAACTGGAGGGAGTTTCCTTTCGCAAAATCGATATCGAAAACCTGGCTTCCATCCAGGATCTGTTTCGCGAGTTTCCGATCGAGGCTGTGATCAACCTGGCTGCCCGCGCCGGCGTGCGCTACAGCATCGAAAATCCGCACGTCTATCTGACCACAAACGCTCACGGCGCTCTCAATCTGCTGGAAGCCATGCGAGAGGCTGGCTGCGAACGATTGATACAGGCCTCCACCTCATCGCTCTACGCAGGTCAGCCGATGCCCTTCCGGGAAAGCAGTCAGGTAGACAAGCCACTCTCTCCTTACGCTGCCTCGAAGAAAGCAGCAGAGACGATGGCATACACCTACCACCACCTCTATGGGATCCATGCGACGGTGCTGCGCTATTTCACGGTCTACGGTCCTGCCGGCCGGCCGGACATGGCCCCTTTCCGCTTTATCCGCTGGATTGATGAAGGCACGCCGCTCACGGTATTTGGTGACGGCAGCCAGACGCGGGATTTCACCTACGTCGACGATATCGCTCGCGGCACCATCGCGGCGCTAGGCCTTGATGGTCATCACACTATCAATCTCGGAGGTGGAAAAAAGCCGATCGCACTGCTCGACTTCATCCGCGCTATTGAAGAGCGTCTCGGGAAGACGGCCGAGATCCGCTGGGAGGAGATGTCAGCGAGTGAGATGATTGATACTTCCGCCGATATCGCCGAGGCCAAGCGCCTGCTCGACTGGGAGCCGCATACGGATCTGGATGCCGGGCTCGATCGAACCGTCGAGTGGTATCTCGCGAACAAGGACTGGGCCTCGCGTATTGCGCTCTGAGCCAGAGACAACAAGGCGTTCAGCTTTCGGCAAGCTGAGGTTTTGCAGCGTTCAGGGCTTCCGTGTGGGACTGAAGTCCCACTTCCATAGCTCACGCTGGGGAGTAGCGAATTTATTCGCGGACCACATCTGTTTCGGGAAGGCAGGGCTCGGGCAGCGCTCAGGGCTTCTGCTAGTGGGAATGAATTCCCACCTCCCCGTGCCTGGCTTTCGGCTCGACCGACTTCCTTAGTTTGCTGCTGGCTGTAAATCTCTGTTCTGGACGATGCCCTGAGAACCGTCAGGCAGGACGACGCCCGCCCATTTGTCGCCCGGCTTTGTCATTTGCACCCTAGTGCCAGCAGGCAGGGAGCGGATCTCGGCATCCATCTGCCCATCGCCATAGGCCATGAACTGGGCGGCTCCCGTGACGGTGTAGAGATCCGTCCCGAGGCGGTTGATGGTCGTCAGGGTTGGCACGTCAGAGGAAACGCCACCGCCACCGATTTTCGGGGCAGAAACTTTTGGCAGAGTCGGCTTGAGCTTCTTCAGCGAGAATCCGCGGCGCTCTTTCTCACGCTCCAGACTCGGCAGAGCCACACTGCTCGTGGCGAAGCCTTCCTCAGACCGGTTTGCCTCTGGCGTCGAATATCCACCGCGGAGCTGGCCACCCGTTGGCGCCTGGTCGATCACCTCATCCGGGAATAAGCTGCCTGTGAGAGCTGCTGGCTCCGGTTCGGCTTTTTTGCGACCGAAACCGAAGAGTCCTCGCTTCTTTTCCCGCTCGACAGATGGCAGAGAGGCAAGTTGCGGAGCCGCTGGCTCAACACTCGGACTCCGACGGAACAATCCTCGACGTTCGCGACTCGGTTCAGGAACTGCAGTTGCCACCGCTTGAGAGAGACCTGAAGCAGCGGCACTGACAGGGGCCGATGCCTGCTCCGCTACTGAGTTCATAGCAGCAGCCCCAGTAGAAACCGCGGCCTGGCTCGTCTGCTGGACTTGTCCCAATGCTCGACTGCTCGTATTCGCAACTGCCTGCTGCGAACTGCGCCCCACCTCACTCGCAGCAGCGCTCGCCTGGGATGTTGCATTGCCAACTGCGTCTGCTCCCCGAGAGAACAACCGCCCTGGCGCACCGAGGATTTTGCCACCCACCGACTTCAAGCCTCCACGCTCGCGTGGCTCACTGGCCAGACGCGAGGGGGCCTGGAATGCCGGCTGCAGATTCCCTGCCCGTTCGTCAGCCCGAGGCTCACCGATAGGCCGATCCGGCTTCGGCATACGCAGGCCCGTGGGTTCGGGGTCGGCATCCTGAAAGAGCGTCCAATCGATTCCGCTGGCTGGCTCATCACGGCGCTTGGCAAACGGGTTTAACCGGCTGAGCCCGCGAGGCTTTTCCTTCTTGCGGCGCTCTGCCTCTGCCCGCTCCTGCTCCAGCAGAGACATGAGAAATTCATCCGGCACGCTGCCGCGCACCATCTGCCCACGGCGCTGCATACCGTCGATCTGGCCTACACTGACAGGCTGGTAGGCATTCGCCGCCTGCTCGTAGCGCATCTGCTCACGTGCCTGCGCCTTGATCCGCTTCAGCTCTGCCGCACGGTTCACCTGTGCCTGCTCCTGCTGACGCTGGAGCTGCATGTTAGCACTGCGGGCCATAGAGGCGGCAGCCGCCTGTCCCGAGGACTGGTTCGCCTGGCTCTGCAGCTGCATCATGCGATACTGCTCAGCCGTCATGTTCCCCGAAAAGGT
>JAHDFZ010000023.1:15374-25594 GCA_020627905.1 Verrucomicrobiota bacterium | reverse complement strand
CCTCGGCTAACTTTGAACAAAGCCTGCCCGGATTCAGTTTCGATCGAAATGCCTTGAAAATGAACGAAGTCCTGATCCAAGCTGGCGTGTAACTCACCTAACGGTTTCGCTGGATCCTCCAAAGTCCTGACGAAATTTGCTGCATCTTCACGGTTGATCCCACTTGGGTCAAACTCAGTCATTTGCGGCAACAGGCGCGGCAATTTTACTCGATGGAAAAGCCGCACCATGACATTTTCATGATTCCAGTCTGCAGAAGCGATACCTGAACGGCGTGCGGCTTCCCGCAGAAAGGTCACGGGACCCCAGGCGTTTTCGACAGCTAAATCGGGCATGAGCATTGCCTGCCCATCGCCGTGCATCAACATGATACCAGTCTTTCCGATCTCGATGCGCTCGGGTAGTGAAGCTCTATCATCGTCAGCATCAGTCACAGAATGGAGGATCGTTAATTCAAATGAGCAGAAGCAAAGCTCAGCCAGCGTGAGTGCCGGGAACTTCTGTGACCCGATTATGATAGCCTCCACCACTTGACTCAGAGCGTCATAAAGCGATAGAGGACGCTGTTCACCTATACGGCCTGCGCGAGCACGCAGCCCGCCGGCACGAGAGACACGAGCCATCACCCCACCTACGGGAACAATCGCCAGGTCAAAGGCCATTTCTTCTGCGGAAACGGTTTCACCAAGCATGCGAAGGTGAAGAATCTCTTTGAAGGCGGCCGTTACCTGCTCCTGCTCCTCACGCTGCCACTGCTTAGGCAATGAGAGGGAGAGCTCTAAGGCGGAGCTTGGAGGTTCTACTGACATACTTCAAGACATTCAAATACAACATTTAAGGCTACGAACACCAGCAAATTCATCCTTCACTCGCTCGCGATCGCGCAAAACCCTTTTGTGACTTTTTCGTGCCATCATTTCGTCGCCAAAAATCTCTACGCTCTGGTAAGCTACGCAGAAATGCACGATTCGCCCCACTCTCGCAGGAAGTTTCTTAAAGACGGTAGCGCTATTGTAGCGGGCTTTACCAGCCTGAGAACGCTGATCGCTGAAAACGATCACCCTCTTCCCGTGGCGAAAGATGACCTGATCGCAGATCCACGCGGCATACTCGACCTGCCGCGAGGTTACAGCTACAGCATCCTCGATCGATTCGGCGACCCGATGAGCGATGGGTGCCTCACACCTGGCAGGGCTGACGGCATGGCCTGCTTCCAACTACCTTCAGGAGAACTCACTCTCATCCGAAACCACGAGATCGGCCCGGACGATTCAGATCAGGGCCCCTTCCGAAATCTCAACACCCCTCCGAGGGCATTGCCTATCTCCGCTGCGTGGCAGAGCGAACGAGGCTGGAGAGACATCTGCTACGGCGGCACCTCCTCCCTGGTTCTCAGCAAGGATCGCCAATCGTCGGCGCTCTCCTACATGAGCCTACTCGGGACGAATCGTAATTGTGCGGGTGGCCCTACCCCGTGGAATAGTTGGATCACCTGCGAGGAGCCGAGTGACCTTACTTCTAAAGACGGACTTCCCCATGGGTATTGCTTCGAGGTCAAAGCCGCCGGCAATCCTGCTCTGCAGCAAGCCGTTGCGCTCAAAGCGATGGGAAGATTTCGCCACGAGGCGATCGCCATCGACCCGAACTCAGGCTACGTCTATCTGACTGAGGACCGTAACGATGGATGCCTCTACCGCTTTCGCCCTCAATCCACTGAGCGTCTCAGCAAGGGAGGCAAGCTCGATGCCCTCGCGGTAGTCGATCAACCACATCTCGTGACCCGAAACTGGCGCGGCGACAAAACAGAGATGCCGATCGGGCACCAGCTCCGCATCGAGTGGATCCCGCTCGAAGATGTCGAATCCCCAAACGATGATTTGCGCAAACAGGCGCAGGCGAAAGGAGCTGCCCTTTTCTCACGGGGGGAGGGCATGTGGTTCGGGACTCATGGGAACGATCAGCGCTCAGCTGTCTACTTTGCCTGCACCGATGGGGGCCCTAAACAGAACGGACAAATCTTCCGGATTTTCCCGGCGGCAGGTCCTCAGGGGGACACTCTTGAGCTTTACCTACAACCGGAAAACTCTGAGCTTCTGCAGAACGCGGACAACCTATGCATTAATCCCAGCAGTCGCGAACTCTTTATCTGCGAGGATACAAAATCCCCCTGCTACATCCGCCGTGTCGATGAATCCGGGCGCTTGCACACTTTTGCCAGGAATGCTTTCAACAGCAGCGAGTTCGCCGGCTCCTGCTTCAGCCCGGACGGGAAGACCCTCTTCGTCAACATTCAGGTGCCGGGGATTACCTTTGCCATCCACGGGCCGTTTGCCTAGACAAGGAAATTGACTCTCTTGGTTTGGAACACCGTTTCCCGCAACACCGACGAATCATCACGCCATTGGATCGAGGCTACTGCCGCGATATTGTAGTGGGATGATTCGGTTCCTCCTCCTCGTTTCGTGTTTCCTCGTTACAGCTGTTACCCAGGCTGATGAGCGTCCCAATGTAGTCCTCATCATGTGTGATGACATGGGCTACTCCGACATCGGAGCCTATGGCGGTGAGGTCGAAACCCCCAACCTCGATAGACTGGCAGCGGGAGGGATCAGATTTCGCAATTTTTACAACAATGCCAAATGCGAGCACACTCGCTCATCCCTCCTGACAGGCGAATGGTGGATCCACAATGGAGCCCATGATGCAGAACCCTATCTGAAACAAACCATTGGCGAGCGACTCACCGGCGCCGGCTACACAACGCTAATGGCAGGCAAATGGCACGCAGGAGAGACGCCATATGAACGGGGGTTTCAACGCTACTACGGTCTGACTGACGGATGCTGCAACTTCTGGAACCCCGGCCACGCTCGCCCCGGAGAACCAGAGCCTGCCAAGAAAAAGCCGCGCCGATGGGCCACAGATGCAAAGAAGTTCCTTCCCTACACGCCTGAAGATCCTGACTTCTATACAACAGATGCCTTTACCTCAGCGGCGATTGAGTTCCTCGACGAAGAAGTAACCACGGAGAAACCCTTTTTTCTCTACCTAGCCTACACAGCGCCACACTATCCACTTCATGCCAGCAAAGAAGAAGTCGCGAAGTATCAGGAATTCTACGAGACCACCGGATGGGACGAGCTACGCAGACAGCGCTACCAAAGGCAAAAGAAACTCGGCGTCATTACCCCCAGCACACCGCTTCCACCGACAGATCCCGACATTCCCGAATGGGCGAGCTTGAGTCAGACGGAAAAGGCTGACTGGGCCATGCGGATGGCTGCTTACGCGGCGATGATCGACCGAATGGACCGTCAGATCGGACGGGTCATGAAAAAGCTGGATGAAATGAAGGCATCGGAGAACACCCTGATCCTCTTCCTCTCGGACAACGGCGCAGAAAAAGACTCCGCCGATCGATCAACGGTCAAAGGAGCTAAACCCTGGGAAGTCACAAGCTATCTCACCCAGGGAAAACCGTGGGCGCACGCATCCAACACACCCTTTTCCGGCTACAAAATGCGCTTTCTGGAGGGGGGCTGCAATACTCCCTTCTTCGCCCACTGGCCGGCGGGAATTCAGGAGGCAGGCTGGACGGATCAAGTCGGTCATATTGTGGACATCGTTCCTACCCTTCTTGATCTGGCGCAGGCTGACACTCCCAAGACACTCCCGGGCATTTCTCTCACCGACAGCCTGACAGAACGGAAAACCAGCGATCGGCCACCCCTCTACTGGGCTTACCGAAACGACCTGGGGATGCGCCGAGGACCATGGAAAATCGTCAAAACCCACAAGCAGCCCTGGCAGCTGTTCCACCTGAAAGAGGATCCGACAGAGATCACTGATCTAGCCAATGAAAAGCCCGAGGTGAAAGATGAGATGGTCGCGCTCTGGGAAGCCTGGTGGGACACGAGGCTTGAGGGGCTGAGGTGAGATTGCATTGCGACCAGCAGCACCCACTACTCAGCTGCTAGGAAGGAAGTTTGACTTTGTTACCTGTAGGAATATCTTACCCCATGACCACTGTTCTATCGCAGAAGGGCCAGGTAGTTTTGCCTGCCTCCGTCCGTGAAGCGCTAGGCCTGGAACCCGGAGATGACTTCGAAATCACCTTGGAAGACGATCATTCAATCGTTCTCAGGCAGATCTCAACACCCCCGAATTCAGGCTTAGTCGATCATCTTCTGTCTGCTCCATCGGATTTTGAAGTTCCAGCAAGGAAGCAGGATTTACCTAGGCTCCCACTTATAGAGGACTGACATGCCATCCTATTTAGTCGATACAAATATCTGGAGCGAAAGCCTGAAACGCAAACCGAACAGTGGTGTCGTTCAATGGCTTCGCGATAACGAGCGTCAACTCTACCTTTCATCAATCACGCTCGGGGAACTCAAATTTGGCATCGAACGCCTGCCGAAGGGGCGTCGCCAGCTTTCTCTGCAAGCCTGGATTTCTGAACTTAAGCGGAGAATGAGAGGCAGGGTGCTTAGCTACAATGCCTCGGTTGCAAACGTTTGGGGACAACTACAGGCGAGGTGCGAACGGGAAGGGACAAGTCTGCCAAGTGCTGATAGCATGATCGCCGCGACCGCACTGAGGCATTCACTGATCATCGCAACGCGCAATGTAGAAGACTTCAAATATACAGGAGTCAAAGTCGAAAATCCGTTTGAGTTTCGATAATCCAGTGAGCAGAAAGTTGTCTATTGATGTTCGAATGCGCGGCATCAAGAATCCGAAATAAAGGACCGTTTGTTCCCAAAAGCCTATGCCACGTTTCATGAATGCTGATCTCGATGTCATCAGCACCTCCGACCTGAGACCGCTGGCAGACGTCCTCGAAAAGGATATGTTCCTTCTGCACTGCGGCCCGAATGGAGACGCCGGTTTCCTGGCGCGTTTCGAGATTGAGGGGGCGGACGACTATTGCGATCCCATGGCTCTGATTCAGAAATTCTGCAGAGTTTTAACAACTCTGCAGGGCAATGCCGAAAAGCTCTGGTCGGAAGCCGAAGAAAGGGGCATTGATCTAGGCTTCGGCACCGACGATCGCTCAGAATGGCTGCAACGAACACTGCCCTCTGATATGATGCAGTAGATGTGTGATCTACAGATCGACCTGCGGGTGACCATTTATCCGGGCCAGAAGCGCTCACCAGCCCCCCCAAACGGGAACCTGAAGAAGGGTGCGCGCTATGTCTACGAGACCATTGAGAAACTAGGTGAGCGATGACTGCATCCCTGATTTCGGCTGGCAAGGCGCAATGATAGCCATAGCTACATGACAACGAGGAACGCAGCAAGACGGAGTCAGGGCTGCAGCACCAAGGGTTAGAGCAGCCTTTTCGCCTCCAGCTGTGCCGGAATCATAGTTCATATCGTCTCTCACCATCGTTTGCATAGTTTCTCAACGATCTCATAGGCCACTTTGCTAAAAAAGTTTGGCAGGTCGGCTCGATAACGGAAGTAGAGTTGTAGACCCTATGTCCAAAAGCCGCCCACACGAAGCTGACTTCATGCGCCTGTTCATGCGACACGAGCGCGAACTGCGAATTTTCGCCCGCTCGTTGTTACCCAACTGGCCCGCAGTTGATGATGTGCTTCAAGAAGCCAGCGTTGTCATGTGGAACAAGCTTCACCTGCTTGAGGCAGAAGCTGACTTTCCCGCCTGGGCTCGGGTCATTGTCCGCTATGAAGCTCTCAGGGCACGAAGGAACGCTGCGCGCGATCGCCTCGTGCTCAGCGAAGAAACCCTCGAACTGCTCGCCAACGAAGCAACCGCGATGAATGGCGAAGAGCTTCAGCAAGAGCGGAAAGCACTCAACAGCTGTCTCCAGGAGCTGAAATCTGAGCACCGTGAGCTGGTGTTCACTGCGAGCCTGCGTGACGGAGGGATCAAGGAACTCGCCGAAGCCTCCAACAGAACAGCCAACAGCCTCTACAAACTTGTTGGGCGGCTCCGATCGACGCTGCGCGAGTGCATGGAGCGAAAACTAAAAACTTACGAGAATTATGGATAAGTCAGGCAAGAAAAAAGATCTCATTGAGAGCTATCTGATGGGAGTCGCGGATGAAACGGAAGTTTCGGAGCTGGATGCGCTCTTAAGGTCGAACAAAAGCCTACGCGGAGAATTCCTCAGAACGAGCCGAATCGATAGCTACATTCGAGAGAGCGCTCTCGACCACTTGCCTGTAGAGGAGGACAGGATAGTTCACTCACAGAGGTTTTACTCCTTTCCCAGCTTCCGGGCCGCTGCTGCGGCTTTGATCGTTGGAATTTTAAGCACATCTATCGTGTGGGCTTACGCTATCCCCCGAATTGAACCTGTCAGTAAGCTAACTCATCAAATCACCTCCGAAAGTTTCGAAATTTCTGAACGATCCATCCGAAATCGTTTCCCATTCCAGCCGAACCGATGGTTCGGCCCGGTCACTGCTATCACTCCCGAGGATGGTTTGACAGCCCTCGAGGGCGAAAAGATAGCTGCACTGAGCCCTACACCAGGCACCCGGTGCGCCTTTGCACGATACCTGATCGACCTAAACGATCATCCTCCCGGTATGAACGGACAAAGCCGAACTCTGGATGTCAGAGCCTTTTTCGCTGCAGCTCCGTCAGACCAATGGCCCACCTATCGGATCGATCTCGCTGCCTTCAGTCAAGAGCCAGAGAATTTCAGGGAAGTGTGGCAGGATCGAGAAAACTACGACGATCAAGTGCTGCGGGAAGTCATCCAGAACCACATTCCAAAAAAGGAGTCGCTATTAGAATGGCAGGAGATTAAATCCTCGATCGAAATCCCGCCAGGCACCAGGACGATCGTCGTCTCTTTGGGCGTAGGGCGGCTTCACCCGGAAAAAGAGGTAACCGACTACTACCTCGATGCGATTGAGGTCAACCTCGTCGACACTCTTGAACGGGCACAGTAGCCCCGTGGAGAGCTCCATCATTTCCCTCACTGACATGTGCTCCATGAGAAACCTACTCATTATTTCGCTCTTTACTCTTTGCTCGACTCAAGGATTGAGTGACAATCAAGCCAGCCTCGATTCTGCCTTTACCACCTACATCCGGCCTATATTAGAAAGCCGCTGCATCGAATGCCATGGTGCTGATAGACAAAAAGGCGGGCTGCGGCTGGACACTCGGGAGGCCGCTCTCACCGGCGGGGAAAGCGGTCCGGCATTAGTGCCTGAAAATGCGTCTGACAGTCTTCTTTTCCAAAGGGTGATCATTCCTCCAGATGATTCTGATCACATGCCAACAAAGGGCGTTTCGCTCACAAAGGGAGAGCAGACCCTCTTGAAACAATGGATAGACGCAGGTGCGCCCTGGACAGGCTCACTCGTAGCAAAAGAGTATTCTGGACAAGTATTCGCACCTGGCACCATTCCAGAGACTTCGAGTCGCGATGCCATCCTCGCGGATCCAGATCTGGTGTTGAAACACAGCGCTGAAGTCGATAAATTTCTAGATACCTACTTAAAGGAAAGCGGAATACAGCGCGGCGTTACGGTCACTGACGATATCTTCCTGAGACGAGCCTACCTAGACATTGCTGGTAGGATTCCTACCCTGGACGAATATGAAGCTTTCATGGAATCTGAAAGCTCGGACAGACGAAACGAACTCATCAGCGACCTTTTAGACTCTCCCGCTTTCGTTAGTCATACACTCAACCAATGGCTCGATGCGCTCCGAGTCATGCATAAACGCTACAAGCTCACGACAGACGTTTACCGCAACTGGTTGCTTGGGGCGATTCGTGACAACATTCCTTATGATGAGTTCGTTAGAGCTCAGCTTACAGGTCAGGGCAATACTGACAACCCAGCTGATGCCCCCGCAGGTTACTTCATCCGCGACCGAAACATGCCGGAGGACAGATTGGCAACAACCATGCAGCTTTTCCTCGCGACAGACATGGCCTGTGCCCAGTGTCATGACCATCCGACAGACAAATGGACGCAGATGGACTTCTACAAGACACTCGGTTTCCTAAGTGGCTTGGTCGTGCACAATACCGCCCCAGGATATGAGGACGCTGTCGAGGAGTTTGGCGCCAAGATGGTAGACGGGATAGATTCCTTACTCCTTAAGGACGGCACTAAAGTAGATCGCAGAGTCGTCCAGGGCCATTACTATGGAACCCTCGGCGGCGTGGTTCTCAATGGCGGCTTTGGTCGACTTTCGCTGCCGGACACCTATATCTATGACGACGCACAACCCGGCGACATCATTGATGCTGCCACCCCATTTGGACCAGAAGTGACCATTGACTACACGGCCGTCTCCGCTCCGCTGGACATCGATGTCGATTGGCGCACCGAGAACGAAATCAAAAGGCGCAATCGCCACAACGACTTCAAAGATGTCAATTCACGTCACCATTTCGCAGAATGGATGACCTCACCGGACAACCCCATGTTCACGAAGACAATCGTCAACCGGCTGTGGGAGCGAGTCTTTGGAGTGCCAGTGGTTGGAGATATGTTGAATTTATCTGAGAGCGATATGGGTCCAATTCCGGAGCTTACTCAGTATCTCGTAAATCTGATGAAGAGTCTCGACTACGATCAAAAATTATTCCTCGAGACGCTCTACAATACCGCAGCCTATCAGCGGACTTCCATAGACACACCCTCCCCCGGCGAGATGCCGTTAGGCGCTCCCATCGTGCAACGACTCTCTGCCGAGCAGATGTGGGACTCATTCATCGCCATGCGGAGGACGGATCCCGATCAGGGTGTCGCAGATTCCACTCTAAGTAGGTCTGGAGTGGTCTATCTGGAAATGTCTGAACGCGAGGGATCCGAGCGTTTCGATTTCGCGACGGACACCCGCCCCTTAAAGGAAAAAGCTTCCCCGGATCGAGCAAACCAGCTTCCAGAAAAAGAAATCAGATGGAAGCAGATCGATTTCCAGCAGCGTGCGTCTTTACACCACACACCATCGGATTCATACACGTTCCTCGGGATTTTTGGTCAGGCAACTCGTGAAACCATCGATGACAGCGTGCAGGAGGCTACGATCACCCAGGCGCTCCACCTCATGAACAACGAAGAACTTTTCATGAGATTTTTCACGACGCGTCCTGGCTTTATGAAGGACTCAGATTCGCGGCTTGCCAGCCATATTCACAGCAATGTCAATTTGGACAAGGAAACGATTACCCTCGCCTACCAATCTGTCCTGAGTCGCAACCCGACAGCCGAGGAATTTTATCTAGTCAGAAGTTCTCTCGCAAAACATGAGCGTGCTTTTGCCGATCTTTTTTGGGCCCTCGTCAACACAACTGAGTTCAAGTTGAAACGTTAATCCTGCATCATCTAATCCTATGGACTTCAAATCTATCACGCAAGCCAACTCCCTCGACCGACGGAGCATGGCGAAGTTTTTGGCAGCAAAATTTCTCGGCCTGAACTTCCTACCTCACCTGGGAATGGAGGGGCTCAAAGCTGAAAGCGTAGCCCCTCAAGGAAAAGCCAAATCTTTAATTCTCATCAACTTCAGGGGCGGTATAAGCCATGTCGATACCTTCGACATCAAGGAGGACAACAAAGAAGCAAATCAGGGTTCATCGCCTATTGCGAGCAATGCTGATGGCATAAGGGTCGGGAAACACTTCGCGAAGCTCGCCCAACAGATGGACGCCTTTGCTGTGATTAACTCGATGCAGCACACACAGGGAATCCATCTGGATGCCGACTACCTGATGCGGACAGCCTATCTGAGGCGCAGCACGGTGCTGCATCCTGAGATGGGAGCGTGGATTAGCAGACTCGGCGGAGAGGCATCAGGAGATATACCGTCATTCATCAAACTAGCCGAAACGAGCGGGTTGGGCGCTGGATTCCTCCCCGGAAGTCACGGAGCCCTTCTCATTCCTGATCCTGACGAAGGCATCTCCTACTCGACTACTCTGGATGGAGTGTCCCAGGAGCGTTTCGATAGACGCTTTTCCCTCACGAATGCACTAAACCAGGAGTTTCAGGAAAACTACTCGAGCACTCTGACAAAGGATTACCACGAAGCCTACTTTGATGCTGTGAAGCTGATGCGGAGCAGCGATCTAGACGTATTCGATCTCTCGCATGAAAGCGAAAAGACGAAGCAGGACTACGGGAAAGGACGCTTCGGCTCTAGCTGTCTCCTGGCCAGAAGACTGGTCGAAACCGGAGTTGGTTGCGTAACTCTCTCACATGGGATGTGGGAC
>JAHDFZ010000023.1:0-15364 GCA_020627905.1 Verrucomicrobiota bacterium | reverse complement strand
ATTTACGATGAGATCGGCGGACGCGCCCGAGATGCTGACCAGGGCATCGCAGCCCTCGTGAGCGATCTGAAGCAGAGAGGCCTACTGGACACCACGCTGATTGCGCTGACAACAGAGTTCGGACGGGGCGCGAAGCTCAACAAATATGCTGGGCGAAACCACAATCCACGCGGCTACACCTGCCTCCTCGCAGGCGGCGGCATTCGCGGCGGCCAGAAATATGGCTCGACCGATTCCCTAGGTCAGACAGCGGTTGAGAACATCGTCACACCTGAGGACTTTCATGCCACCATCAGCTATGCCATGGGACTTCCTGCAGATCACGTGGAAATGGCTCCCAATGGCCGCCCCTTCACTGTTGGAAACGGGGGCAAGCCCATCACAGCCCTCTTTTAACAAAACGGGGGCAAGCCCATCACAGCCCTCTTTTAACAGAGCGCAAAGTGGTGTTGCCGAGGCAGGCAGGCAAAAGCGCTACGCGATACCGTTACCCGGCTTCCTTGACCAAGTCTAGACTTCGCAGTCATACTGCGGATATGACTAAGATTCGTTCATCAGCCCTTCCCCAGCTGTGTGGCATTGCCCTCGCCGCTGTCACCGTTTTCTGCGGCTCGCAATCTGCCCGCGCCGAAATACAAAAACCAAACATCATTTACATCCTCGCTGACGACCTGGGCTGGGGAGACCTCGGCTGCTATGGGCAGGCGACGCTGAAAACACCGCATATCGACGCCTTGGCACGTGGCGGCATGAAGTTCACTCGGCACTACTCCGGATCTACCGTCTGCGCCCCTTCTCGCTGCGTTCTTCTCACCGGCAAACACACGGGCGTCGCATCCATTCGCGGAAATGCTGACGCTCTTCTTGCAGAAGGAGAGATGACGATCGCTGAATCCCTGAAAGCAGCGGGATACGAGACAGGTGCCTACGGCAAATGGGGCGTCGGCAAACCTCTGAAACACACAGCTCCCAACGACGAGGGCTTTGACCAGTTTTTCGGCTACGTAAACACCATCCACGCCCACAATTTCTGGCCATCCTTCCTCGTCAGAAATGGAGAAGTCGTGCGACTCCGGAACGAACAGGATGAACCGTGGTTAGGGCCCGAGTTTCAGGTCGGAGGGATCAGAGAGGGAGCTGGCGTAGCTACCGTAAAGAAAGACTACGCCCCGGATCTCATCGAGGCCGAAATGCTCAACTTCCTCGAAAAGGATCGTGAAGCCCCTTTCTTTCTCTACTACGCGCTCAACACGCCGCATACTAATAACGAGGCAGGCCGACCTCCCTACGAAGACGGGATGGAAGTCCCGAACTATGGAGAATTTGCCAAAAAAGACTGGCCACAGCCCGAAAAGGGCTTCGCCCGAATGATGCAGATGCTGGATGAAAGCGTCGGAAAAATCCGCACAACCCTCAAGCAGACGGAACAACTGGAGAACACCCTCATCCTTCTCCAGTGATAACGGTCCTCATCAGGAAGGCCAGCACACCATGGAGTTTTTCAACTCGAATGGTCCCCTGAACGGCATGAAGCGAGATCTCACCGAGGGCGGCGTGCGGGTGCCGATGATTGCCTTCTGGCCGAAGCAGATTCCAGCCAATACCGTGACAGAGCATCTCAGTGGTTTTGAGGACGTTTTCGCGACAATCGCTGAGCTGACAGGTTCACCTTTGCCCGATGACACCACAGGTATCTCCTTCCTCCCCACCCTGCTGGGCGACAGCAAAGAGCAGCAGCCACGCGAATTTCTTTATTGGGAGTTTAAGGAAAAAGGCGGGAAAGAAGGCATCGTGACCGACAGGTGGAAAGCCATCCGACGCGGAACGATCAAGAATCCTGATGGTCCAATCATCCTCTTTGACCTGAAAACCGACATTTCCGAGCAGAACAATGTCGCTGCCGATCATCCTGAAATCGCTCGCGAATTCGCGGGCAAAATTACGCAATCACACACGCCACTTGCTGAGTGACCCGCCCACACGCACGCTGAGATCATGCAGAAATTGTCATGTTTATTGGGAGCCATTTGTCTGATCGCTGCGCCTTTGCGTGCTGACGACCACGGTTCAGGGGAGTGGATTGATTTATTCGACGGCAAGAGCATCGACAGCTGGATTCAGCGCGGTGGTAAGGCTGAATACTCAGTCAAAGACGGTGCCATCGTAGGTGTCGCCGTGCCCAACACACTGAACTCTTTCCTGTGTCCCGACCTCACGGTTGGCGATTTCATTCTGGAATATGAGTTCCAAATCGACCCCAGCCTCAACTGCGGGGTGCAGATCCGTTCGAATTCTACCGATAGCTACAAAGACGGGCGTGTGCACGGCTATCAGTCCGAGATTGATCCCTCCCATCGCGGATGGACAGCCGGTATTTTTGATGAAGCAAGGCGTGGTTGGCTGGACAGTCACGTCGGTAATGAACCAGCTCGCTACGCCATTCGTCAGAATGATTGGAACAAAGTGAGAGTGGAATTCATCGGTGATCGTGTTTGCACCTACCTAAACGGAGTGCCGGCAGCTGATCTGGTGGATGCCATGACCCAGACTGGCTTCATCGGCTTCCAGGTCCATGGCGTAGGCAAGCGCGACGACCGCCCCTGGGTGAAATATCGCGGGATCCGCATGAAGGATCTAGGCACATCCGAGTGGAAGCCAGCTTTCAATGGTAAAGATCTCACAGGCTTTCATGAGTCAATCGCAGGCAAATGGTCGGTCGAGGACGGCATACTTGTTGGAAAAACCACGAAAGACGAAGAGCGTCATCCCCTTCTTTTCCTCGACGAGGCCCAGGGCGACTTCACTGTGCGCATCACCTACAAAAACACCCAGGGCAATAGCGGCCTGTATTTCCGAGCGAAAAAGACCGACAAACCTGCTGGGATCTTCGGCTATCAGGCTGAGATTGATTCTAAGGGTAAAAGCGCCGGCGGGCTCTACTTCACCGGCGGTGGCGGTTGGGTCGTCAAGCCGGAGCAGGCACTCGCTGACAAAGCCTACCTGAAAGACGACTGGAATGTCATGGTCGTGAGCGCCCATGGACGCCGCATCGTTACCCAGCTGAACAACCAGACCATTGCCGAGATCAAGCATGATGAAAAGAGCCCTGAGAGCGGACTGCTCGCCCTGCAACTGCACGGAAAGCAGGACGTCGAGATTCATGTGAAATCCATCGAATTTCTGCACACACCGACTGACTACCGTAGTCCCGTCCAGCCAGCCCCTGCGCCAACTCCGGCGTCTCTGGTCAAAGAAGGCGCGGAATTCGTCAAGCTCGCTGACGGCTTCAAGTTTACCGAGGGACCTGCACTCGGCTCAAACGGAAAGATTTACTTCAACGACATTCCTAACGAGACCACTCACGTCTACGACCCAGCGTCCGGCGAGACCTCGGTGGCCCGGAAAGAAACGGGCCGCGCAAACGGAATTTTCTTTGAGCCAACCGGGACCGCCATGGTCTGCGAGGGCGGGTCTCGTGCGGTGACTCGATGGAGCGTCGGCGGGGAAGCAAAAACTGTTGTCAGCGAATTTGAAGGCAAAAAGCTCAACAGCCCGAACGACATCGCACCGGATGGTGCAGGAGGTTATTTCTTCACCGACCCTCGCTATGGAAACCGTGACGACATGGAGTTGAATTTTGAGGGACTTTACTACCTACCACGTAAAGGAAAGCTGGCCCTTCTTGACAAGGAGCTGAGCCGTCCGAATGGCGTCATCCTCTCTCCGGACGAAAAAACGCTCTACGTGGCCGATACCGAGCTGGCTCAGGTATTTGCCTATGATGTCGACGGAGGGAAAGTGTCCAACAAGCGCGTTTTTGCCGAGGAAGGCAGCGATGGCATGTCTGTCGATACCAACGGAAATATCTACCTGACCTGGAAAGGTGAGATCCTCGCCTTCAGCCCGGAAGGAAAAGAGCTGCTGCGCATCGCACCTCCCGAAAAGCCAGCCAACTGCCTGCTCGTTGGCTCTACGCTTTATGTAACGGCACGAACAGGCTTTTACTCGCTTGAGCTGAATACTCAGGGCATCCGTTAAGGAAAGTCCATTCCCTAGGAACGCCTTCGAACGAGGCTTCCCCACCAACGCAGCGAACTCCCCTGGGAACGCTGACGTCCGTGACGGACAAGCCTCGTCGGCATAGCAAAGACTCCGCTCAATATGTGAGGACCGCTCACCTGCCAGTGAAGCCGACTGGGACGTCGGCGCTCCCGGCATGGCTCTCCCTTTGGATAAAGCTTCCCCACCAACGCAGCGAACTTCCTGGGAACGCTGACGTCCGTGACGGACAAGCCCCGTCGGCACAGCAGAGACTCCGCTCGCCGGAGAATTTCGTCGGGCCCAGCGGTGCCAAAGCCCCCCCCCCCTCAGACAAATTCGCTATTACCAGCGGACGTTCTATGCCACTGTAGGCCTCTCCTCGATGTCTACCAAACTGGAACGCCTCCGAACCCTTCTATTCGTTCACGAGCTGGAACAGGAATCGCCGGATTTCCCTTCAGCGACCGAGCGCAAGTCTGCTCAGGTCGCTGCCAAGGGGAAGCATGACCCCGTCGCGGAGCCGGAGCGCTATCTTACAGAGCGCGCTCGCCACCTCCTGGAGGATTGGCGCTCGGACCATCCTGACCTTGCGGGCATCGCATCACACACCAATCCCTTCCGGCAGCTCCGCCTTCTCGTTCTTCCTCTCGCTGCCCTTTCCGTCATCATCGGGTTCTTCCTCTATCAGCTGGATACGAGTTCGGAGGTGAATCTGCTCTCCGTGCCTCTCCTCGGCCTCATCGCCTGGAGCATCATCGCCTGCCTCATCAGCCTCGTGCTCTGGCTTCTCAGCTTTTTTCGGACGGAAAAGACGCCGCTCTCCCATTCCCTGTTATGCGGGATCCGGCGTCTGCTTTCACGATTGCATCGCAGCACCGGAGATCACCCCGGCCTCGCCAGCTTTCAGGAAAAATGGTGGCAGACACTTCACTTCCCTCTGCGCTGCCGAGTGCGCAGCGCCCTCCACTTGATGGCAGTCCTCATCGCGCTTGGATCGGTCATCGGACTGTATGCGCGCGGCATCTCCACAGAATACCGCGTTGTCTGGGAAAGCACGTTCTTCCAGAGCGGGGAAGAGTTGCGCGGCTTTCTGGCTCCCTTATTTCAACCAGCGGTCTCGCTGCTGGGTGATCAGTTCCCCTCAGCGGATGCCCTGGATGCGCTACAGCGCTCATCTGCTTCCTCGACAAGCGGTGAGAATGCCGAGCAATGGATCCACTGGTATGCTGTGACAGTCGGTCTGCTACTGGGCATCCCTCGCCTCATCCTCGCCCTCCTCTGGCGCCTTCGCAGCCTGCAGGCAGAGGCCGCGCTATCTTACCGATCACTCCCCGTTTCGGGCTGGGACCGGATTCTCTACGAGGCGGCACCTGTCACTCGCACCTTGCGCTGTGTCGCCTACCCGACAGCCCCCGACGATGAAGAACTGGCGGAATTGACTGAATTCCTGAGCCAGACACAGGAGCGAAAAGTGCAGCTGGAGGTCGCCAGCACCGTCTCTTTCGGCGAGGAAGACGAAGACCTTTGCATCGACGGATCGGTAGATTTTGCCATTTTCTCGCTCTCAGCCACACCTGAGCAGGAAACGCACCGGGCCTTTTTCAGCAAACTCCAGACCCAGCACCCAGACACGAAGATCCTCCTGAGAACTCAGGCCTTTGACGCCAAAAACGAGCATCTCCGTGACGCTGGTGAGCGCCGCCTCACTCGCGTGCGTGCCTGGCACAAACTGTTTTCAGCAGATCAGGTGGAGCTGCTGGTCCCAGAATCCCGCTCTACGCCTCACCAGTAAGAAGCGGCCACCGGGAGGCGGGTTTTCCTACCCCGCGGCTAGCCCGGCGCACCAAGCATGAGAAACAGCGGTAGGAAAACCGCTGCTGCCAGTGAAATACTCAGCCGGCCAACCTTACGTCGTTCCTCCCTAAAACCTTGCGAAAGAGCACCTGCGTGTTCTTATTGCCCCCATGCCCCAGGAAGAAGTCGTCCTCAGCCTGATCTCCCACACGAATGTAGGCAAGACCGCCCTTGCCCGCACACTCTTGCGTGAGGACATCGGCGAGGTAGCAGACAGCGCCCACGTCACGACTATTCCCGAGGCGCATGCTCTCATCGAGGCACCCTCGGGAGCCGTGGCGAAGCTCTGGGACACGCCAGGCTTCGGCGCGAACCTCGGGAAACTGGCGAAACGTCTGCGCAGCAGCAAAAACCCTATCGGCTGGGTCCTGCATCAGGTCTGGGACCGCACCCAGGATAAATCTCTCTGGTGCAGTCAGGAGGCTATTCGCCACGTGCAGAAAGAAACCGACGTCGTCCTCTATCTGATCGATGGCTCGCAGGATGCCGAGCAGCTCCCCTTCGTCGAGCTGGAGCTGGAGGTCATCGCCTGGATCGGCAAGCCCACCCTCGTGCTGCTCAATCAGACCGGGGACGCTCCACCAGAGGAAACTCAGAAAGCCGAGCAGAAGTGGCGGGAAAAACTGGCCGATCTTTCCCACATCCATGGCGTGACGACGCTGGATGCCTTCACCCGTTGCTGGACGCAGGAGCATCTCCTCCTCGAAAAAGCCACTCAAATCCTCGAAGGAGACAAGCGAAAAGCTGCCAAAGAGCTGACGAATGCCCTCGCGGAGCGCAACCTGCGCCCCTTTCGCGAAAGCTGTGCCCTGATCGCTCAATTCCTCATCGAAACCGCCAGCGATCAGGAGCAGCTCAAGCCCCAGCCCATCACGCAGAAACTGAAAAACCTCATCACAAAAAACCGCAATGATGCTGAGCTTAAGGAAGTGCAAACGCGCATGCAGGAGCGGGTCGCCAAACGAACTGCTGACACGGTGAACCATCTGATCGAACTCCAGGGCTTGGCGGGTGAAACCGCATCCGAGCTGGCGAAGGCTTCACAGGAACAGTTCGATGTGAAACGCGAGGTAGAGGAACCCCTGATCGCTGTCATCGGTGGTGCTGCCTCCGGCCTGCTGGGCGGTATCGCGGCTGATCTGATCGCCCATGGTCTGACATTCGGCGGTGGCGCGATGGTCGGTATGCTTCTAGGTGCCACCACCAGCTACTCCCTCGCCAAAGGCTACAACCTCACGCAGGCAGGGTCCAACTCGGTGCGGTGGACCTTCTCTCAGTTCAGCATGCAGCTGCAGGTCATGCTGCTGCTCTACCTCGCCATCTCCCACTACGGACGCGGTCGTGGCATCTGGCAGGATCCCACCCGCACACCACAGCTCTGGGAGTCGACCATCCGCGACCTCATCGGCCAGAGTGAAAAAGACTGGCAGCGTCTATGGAAAAAGCTCGATCTGGAAAAGGGCGAAAACGCTGAAACAAAACCGAAACTGCTGGGAGATGTCAAAAAAGATGTCCAGAGCCTGCTGGAGGAGGCATTTACCCGGATCTATCCTGAATCGAAAAATCTTTTCGGCTAGGAGACCCTTGAAAAACTAGGTGAGCGATGACCGCATCCATGTTTTCGGCTAGCAAGGCGCGAGGAGCGATGGTAGCCATAGCTACCTGAGCAACGAGGAACGCAGCCAGACGGAATCAGAGTTGAGGCCCGGAGGGTGAGAGCAATCAGTAGTCCTTCAGCTGTGTCGAAATTATAAATCCTGTCTTCTCTCATCATCGTTTGCATAGTTTTTCAACGGTCTCCTAACTATTCTCCACCCTCTTCCATAGGTTAGTCTGAATTGAGCGCTCGATTTATCGATCTTCTTCTCTATAGTCGGCATTTCTTCCCCTTATCCCCCTCGGAATTCCCATCGCCCCCCTCCATGGCAAGCATTCTCACGCGACACGCCGACCAGAAAAAGCGCAAAGTTGTGCTTCTGGCATCCATAGGCCTGTGCCTTGTCGCCGGAGCGATCATTGCCCTCATCGTGCTCGGGCGGAAGGCACCATTTCCCGAGGAGCGGCCCATCACGAAACCTGTGCGGGCCGACCGATCTCTACTGAAGAAATTTTCTGACGCTGACTCGATCAGCTCCATTCTCGGAGAGCTAACGACAAGTCAGGAAGAAATTTCTGAGCCAGCAGAGCTATCGCCCGAGGCTGCCTTCGCCGCCGCCCTACCGTTCACCCCTCCTCCCATCGAGCCTACCGAAGCGTTCGAAAAACCCGCGCAGTCCCTCATCGACTATTGGGAGGCCAAGCCATCCTCACACGAATGGTCCGAGAACGACCAACAGCTGGCCCTCCTCGCAACCGATGCCCTCGGTAAGGAAAATGACATCCTGCCACGCCGACTGCAGGCGGAGACCGATTTCAGCCCCGAGTCGGATACCTTCCCTCTCAGCTTTCGCGCCGCTGATACAGGGTTGACCGCACCGGATGGACCTGGTGCAGCGATCCGGCTCGCCAAAGACGACAACAAAATGAGCCTGCTCACCGCTGGCGGCTCGACCCTCTGGACCTGGTCAGAACAGGAGAAAACCTTCAACGCAACAGACCTCTCCGTTGTCGCTCCCGCAGGTCGCGAAATCGTCCCCGCTGATTTTGATCTGGATGGCGACGATGACTGGCTCATCCTGCGCGAGGCAGGCGAACCCTTCTCTCTCGTCCGAAACGATGGAGATGGCGTCTTTATCGACGTGACTCAGGAGGCAGGCCTGCTCTGCTTTGGAGACCTTCAGGACGCCATCTGGGCTGATTTCGACGCAGACAATCGCCTGGATATTGCCCTCGGCTATGCGGATCAGCCTCTGCAGATTTTTTGTCAGACACAGCCGGGGAAGTTTCAGGAGCAAGCGTGGGAGCTAGGCGTATGGGTCGCAGGATCAGCAAGCTCTCTGACCTTGGGAGATTTCGATCAGGACAAGCTGCCTGATTTATTCGTCGGCCGACATACAGGCGGCTCGAAGATGTTCCTCAACCAGGCAGGTCGCAATGCTGAGCTCCCTTTTATGGAAAGCCCTGCTCGATCGCTCGGCATCGGGGCGATCAGCTCCTTCACCCACCTACTCTCTCTTGATCTCAACGGAGATGCCGAACAGGACCTCATCGCCTGGTCCCGTCCCGCTCCCCAGGAAACCATCGAGACAGAAACCGACGCTGCTGAGGAACTCGAACCTCCGGCCTCCAGCGGAGACGCTGGCGAGCAGCTGGCCATCTACATCTGGGATGCCGAGAAGTTTGTCGATGCTACCGAGCAAATGATGCCTCGAGTTCCATCCCATATCCTTTCTATCGATGCGGCAGATCTCGATTGGGATTCCCTCCCAGAACTACTCATCGCTACCGATGCAGGACACGAAAACCAGATCCTCTGGAACCGTGGCTCACTCGGCTTTATTCCGATTCAGAAAACAGCTCGTGCAAACTTCTTCCAGGCGACCGAATCACTTGTCTGCGCTGACCTGACCGGCGACGGAGTCGATGATTTCTACGCCTACACGCCCGCCGGCAGAGGCTATCTGGCGGTTGGCGCGGGGGAGCACTCAAACCAGCGTGTGATCATCCCCCTTCCAGAAAAGCCCATCCCTGGCGGATCATCCCTCACCGTCGTAGCGCGTGATGCCGATTGGGTTCTAAGGGAATTCTCACAGTTCCTCCCCCTTCCCAAGAGCGGCTCCACGGGATTGGGACTAGCCGAGAGCGCTGAAGTCATTTCCTTCACCCTCACCCATCCCGTTGGCGAAAAGCGAGAAACTGCAGAGGGACAGCCCCTACCTCTCGCCTCGCCCATCGAGTGGACAGTGCCGCTGGAGACGGAGTGAATTTCGGAGAAAAAGAGTGCGCTTAGGTGGACAGGTCGGAGGATCAAAGCCTCTGCCTCCGTGGCAAGCATGGAGTGATGGTTTTCTTACCGTCACATCTCATCTAACCCGGCACACAGGATCACGAGATTTTCCTCATTTCCTGATCATTAAGAGAAGGGTTGTTTTCTAGCGAGAACCGCTGCATCATAAGCAAAAGCCGCCCGAGATTGCATGATAGAGCCGATTCAGCAGAACGAAGAATTTGTCGAGGATTACCTACAGGCGGACCGGGTGACGGGTGCTATTCACGTGTGGTGGCTCGGCCACGCCTGCTTTCTCATCAAATGGAACGGCTACAGCCTGCTCATTGATCCCTACCTCTCTGATTCCTTAGCGAAAGCCAGCGGAGATGATCGGCAGCCGGTCAACCGCATCGCCGAGCACGTCGTCGATCCCCTCAGCCTCACCGACATCGATTACGTCCTGCTCACAGGAGCTTTCCCCGATCGCTACGATATCGACACCCTCCTACCCATCCGGGCCGCCAACCCCCAGCTGCGCATCGGCCTGCCCGCAGGCATTGAATCCCAGGTAGAGGATGCCATGGGCAGCTCCACTCCTTACCTCTTCGGTATCAACGCGGGCACCTATGCGGAAGTAAACCCGTTCACCTTTCACGGAATCAACTCCGCCACCCCGAAAATTTATCGCGACGAACGCGGCAACTCCAAGGCCCTCTCCTACGTGATCAACTTTGGCCCCTTCTCCATCTTTTACGGGAGCGAAACTATCTGGCATACCAACCTGATCAAAGAAGCACGCCGCTGGCCCATCAATCTAGCGATCCTTCCCATCATCGGCGACGAATCACTGGTCGAGGGTTCCAAAAGCTTCAACGGCTTCCAGGCAGCAACCTTTGCCAAAGCCATCAGCACCAGCCTCGTCATCCCCTCCAGCTACCAGACACTCGATCACTCCAATGTCACCTCACATGAGTTCGTTGCCTGCTGCGAGCGACTCGAGCAGCGCTACCGCCTGCTGCAGCATGGCCAGCGCCTGACAATGGGTCCCGTGACAGATCCCAGCGCCGGAAAGGCTCCTGATAGCAAGCCCTATCAGAAAGACTACGGTCTAGGGTATTGATCAGCCAGGACCGATCCAGCCATCCAGCTTATGTCCGATAGGAAATTCGCTCTGTGCTTCTTTTCGCTTCTCTGGATCATTCCCTCCATTGGCGTTGCTCAGGGATGGATGCTAGGTGAGTCAGAGCTCCCGGCTCTCAGAGAAAAGGCAGCAAAACTTTTCGACGGCGCCTCTGAGGAGAAACTGATCGCGCAGGCAGATGGTTTACTATCACTCGAGGCATCTCCCTATCGGGATTGGTTCTCTGGAAAGAGCTTTCAACCTCGCAAATCTTCCAACCATTTTGCGCCGCTTGGCATGGCCTACCTCCTCTCTGGAGAGGAGCGCTTTTTGAAACATGCCGAATCCCTTACGCTCTCAGCAGCCGAACAAGTCATTGATGGTGAAATAGATCTCGCCGAGCTGAAAGGTCTCCAACTCGGCGGCCTGACCGCCAGCCTTGCTATCACTCTTGGGCTGGTGGGTGACTCACTCCCCCCACAGAATCGCCAGAAGATCGAAACTGCTTTACGACGTTTTGCTGAGGCGCTTGAAACAAACGCCGAAGATTCCACTTGGGCCACTGATGACCCCGTGCGATCTGGTTGGAACTGGAACGGCGTCTGCAGCGGTGCTCTCGGTATGGCCGGGCTAGCGCTTAACGAAGAAGACTGGATCACTTTCGGGGCGAGAAGAATTCGTAGCTACTTCGACCATTGCCTCGATGCCACAGGATACACCCAGGAGGGCATGGGCTACCTTGAGTATGGTCTGACAAATGCCACCCTGTTCGCACACGGATATGAGCGCCGCACCGAAGAAAATCTGGCCTCAGGGACCAACGCTCTGCTCCTCACAAGATACCTTGAGGCCATGATGCGCCCGAGCGATCATCGCCTCGTCGCTGACTCGCAATACGGCACCGACGGCCGCGCCAGTATGCGCGCCTCCAGCGGTTTCTTTCTGGCCAGCCAGATGGACGCTGCCAGCCGAGAGCGCTTCTACGGTCTCTGGCTACGCATGAACGGCGAGCGTGCACTTGGTGGCAGCGAGAGCTGGGGCATGCCGAAGAGTGGCCGATACGTGCCGGCCTGGTCCATGCTGCCGACAAACTCCGCCTTTCAGGTTTTGTGGGCAGACCCACAGGTCGATGCCGACCTGTCAGAGCTGCCACAAGGCCAGCATCTTTTCCCCTTCGATGCAGGCTTTGTCAGTTCGCAGTGGAGATCAGAAAAAGGTAACGGACACATCAGCGTCACCGCAGGGCAGGATCATCCCCATGTCTGGCGACAGTCTGATGAAGGATCATTCACTTTTTCGTGGAATGACCACAATCTGATTATCGACCCAGGGGCTGGATTTGCCTCGGGCAGGCAGCACAACACCATTGGGATCAACGGCACCTATCAGGGAAAGAAAAATCAGCAGGACAGCGGCTCCCAATTCAGCGCGGGCACCCCTTTCCTGAAGCAGGACGAACGCTCCGGCAGTGTCACCTTCTCCTACGGCAACGTTTTTAGCGAGAATCGCCCGGAGGCAGCCTATCGCTCCCTCGCGTGGGTCTGGGATCCCTACCCCATTCTCATCGTCCGGGATCGCATTCAGCCTCAGGGCCAATCGGGTGCGAACGTCTATTCTCTGGCCTTGCAAACGGAAATCGGACAACAGTTCTCTTTCAACGAATCAGAGCAGAAAGGGTTCATTCTATCCGATGATGGAAATAAGATCTGTGAGACTTTCCTGACCTGGCCTGAAGAGGCGACAGCCAACCTTTTCGAGAAGCGACAAGACAAATCAGGCAAGCAAGCAAAAGGCCCATGGGCTGAATTCACCTGCGAAGCCACCGGTCCCGTCGAATTGATCACGATTCTCTTTCCTCAGAGCGACACAAACGCCAGGCTGACCGATCACCGTGTAACGAACACAGATCAGGGGACGCAAGTCGATGTATTCTTTGAGAATGCTGATTCTGCCAACAGATCCGCCTATCGCTTTGTCTTTACGGAAAGCGCCTCAGAGAGCGTGGGCATTCAGATCGTGGACAGTTACTAGCGCTAAAGGCTCTCCTTACCAAGCGAAGCTGAGCACGGTCAACAAACGACCACATCCGTATGGAGCTCTGGCTCAAAGGCTTAAAGCATCCAGTTCAGCATCCAAAACAATCTTCGATGTCGGCATTTTTAATTCTCCGCAGAATCTCAATCAACGAGTCGTGCTCCCTAGAGGCGGGATGGTGCCTGGAGTATTCAACATATGACGCAAGAGCCTCCCTCTGCTGCTGCGAAAACAGCGAAATCACATCTGGTAGTCCATCTCCCAAGAAAGCGCGATTCAACGAGAAGATGATTCCATCGAGAATGACGTCTGCCTCTTCGGGCTCGACGACTGCGACAATTATGAACGCAGGTAGGTAATAATGGTAGGCTTCGGGAGTGAAAAAAACTAACGCAGATTCGTGCTGTCTAAGCATCTTCACTGAATGGTCCCTCCACTCAGTCCTCCAGAAGTGCTGCTGGGTTCCCTCATCATCATACGTGTCCACCGAAACCTTATGGACGGGAGGGCACTCGAAGTGCCACGCAGCATCAATAAGATCCACCAGCTCGTTCTCTTCAGACTTCATGGAGAATTATTGACCTATGTTCGAATCGTGACTGCCTGGTGCGCGAGCACTTCTCCAATGGCGGGCGGGACATTACTCTTCTTCAGAGGGCTTCAGACCACAGGTCAGAATCTACGATGGCCACTATTTGCGTCGCGATGCCTTTGGGTCGTAGTCTTCAAAATATTCGACCGTGCCGAAGAGGTCTAAAACCTTCTTCCGTTCTCTCCGAACGATGAACTCTTTCAAAGCCTCGTTGACGGTGTCCTTCTTGGTCTTCTTCCCCCCAAGTTCGAGAGCTTTGTTAAGTAAATCGTCATCGATTGCTAAATCCGTCGCCATACGTAATTTTTTTACACGAGGAAGCGATTTTCGCAAAGGGCATAAAGGACGGGGCGAATGTTTGCCACATCGCGGCGATGGCAGAAGCTATGTCTTTCGACCTATGCAGTCATCTTCCTGGGAACGCTGACATCCATGACGGACAAAGGAAGCCGCCTCCATCTACCAATGCGGCACTGTCCCCGGGAACGCTGGCATCCGTGACGGACAAGCCCCGTCGGCATTTCAGAGACTCCGCCCTCTCAGCCAAGGCAGCCCCCTCCCTAGCAAAGCTGACGTCTGCAAAATGGATAGTATGCTTGTCCCTAGATGATCTCCGAGGCCTATTTCAAAGGAGCAAACTCAAACGGATAATGCGAGTCGTGTTCCGCCCGCTCAGATGGGGTCATCCGCGCTCTTAGCAACTGAACCGTATACGCTCCTTTCGCTTTGCTATCATCGACAATCAGCCAATCGCTCAGACGATCAAGAGGAAAGGCAACCCTCTCATCCAGCTTTGGATACGATAGGTGCAGCGGGTCATTTGCCACAACGCCAGATATCTCACTCCCATCGAAAGCCACCTCTGATACCCACAAATGCTCGCCATCATCAGGCGCTGACGCATCCGCAAAATACACCTTCAGCATCGCACTATCCAAGGACGAAACTGCCCGCTCACGGTCAGCAGATACCTCATCCCAGAACGCATCGAATGAATCCCTGGCAGCCTGCATGGCGGCCTCCATCTCTGCATCACCGGATTCAACCTGGATCACTCGCCCCGTGCTTGTGGATTCACCTTTTTGTTGTGATTCGCTACAACCCAGGCAGGTGAATAAAGCCAGCAATGGTAGTATCGTGTATTTAATTTTATTCAGAAAATTGTAGGCATAACAGCCGATACGGAAGCCGGGCCTTGATGCAAGGCTAAGAATTCGGGCGAAGGGAGTCAATCAATTTGCTGCGAGACCGCGCTTATTGATCCTCAGCTCGTTGCACGCTCGACAACTGACAGCTTCGGGGCTATCGCCCAAAGCTATCTTTGAGGTTCTCTCAGGTCTTGTTCTGCGCGGTTGCTCGTGTCCTCGGCAATCCTCTCTTGCTCTTCGCGCCGCGAAAACCACTCATGGCCGCACCAACCGCAGATACATGCCTTGGGTGTTGCGACGAGATGGCCGCAAGCTTCGCATCTGTTCAGGTAGAATAGCTCGGGACACTCACTGTCAATTCGCTGCAAAACTCGATCCGTGAACGCATCGAATCCGTCGCGAAGTTCCGAAGCGATATGGGCGTCATCCCAGTCCCCAAACATCTTCCTGAGCATCTTGTCCTGTGAACGTGAATTCGCCGCCTTTTGACGTCCGAGATACGCCTTGTAAATCCTTCGCTCAGCCTCGGTGCAGATAACGGAGAAATGAGCCCAGAGATACCTTCTCAACTCCGCCTGCTCGCTGTATTGGTGCACGGGCATATTTTCAGAGAGAACGTTTAAGTGCACTCACGCGCGTAGCGCGTTGATGTGCCACGACTTGTTGAACTAAGCCGCTGCGCGGCGAGTTGGTTCGTGGACTGATTC
>JAHDFZ010000022.1 GCA_020627905.1 Verrucomicrobiota bacterium | reverse complement strand
CTCCTACTATGGACGTGCGACTTCAGTCGCACACCGGAAGCCCTGCCGCACAGCACGAAGCTAATGCAGCCGCTACTGAAGTCGCCGGTCCATGGCTGGCGCGGCTTCACACGTTTACTTCTACCGCAACGGGACAGTGGTCTGATCCCATCACCTGATCCAGAATATCAGCACCAACCAGCTGATCCTTCAGCGCCGCGCTGACGCAGAAGTAATCAATCCGCCAGCCGACATTCCGGGCTCTGGCACCGCCACGATAGCTCCACCAGCTGTAGCGCTCCTCGGCATCGGGATGAAAGTGCCGGAAGCTGTCGACAAATCCGGCCCCGACAATCTCATCGAAGCCAGCCCGCTCTTCATCGGAGAACCCCGCACTTTTGCGATTCGCCTTCGGCCGCGCGAGGTCGATCTCCTGATGCGCCACATTTAAATCACCGCCGAAAATCACCGGCTTACTCTTCTCCAACTCCTGGACGTAGCGCAGGAAGGCCGCATTCCACTCCATACGGTAATCCAGTCGCTTCAGCTCATTCTGTGCGTTCGGCGTGTAGACCCCCACGACATAGACAGATTCGAACTCCACGGTCAGCACGCGCCCCTCCTGGTCATGGACCTCTTCACCGATTCCTTTCGTGACCGAGAGAGGCTCAGCCCGACTGAGCACCGCTACCCCGGAGTAGCCTTTTTTGACAGCGGGATTCCAGGCTACATGCCAGCCCTTTTCGGCAAAGGGGTAATCTACCTGGTCCTGCTCCGCTTTTACCTCCTGCAGCAGGACGACGTCAGCATCACAGGATTCGAGAAACTCGGCGAAGTTCTTCTTCAACACGGCGCGAATGCCATTGACGTTCCAACTGATCAATTTCATACCGAGAGCGAACGCGAGAGCGTATGACTTTTCAACGCGAAATCCAGCGAGTCTCAGCTGCACCCATTACAGCCGAGTATGCGGCGAATTTCTACTTGCAGCGCTGTCAGGAAAGGCTTGGTTCCCGCCGCGTTTTTTTCAAACAAGACCTTCCCAGGCCTTCGCTTTTACGCACGTTTTCAAAAAACCCCTCATCGAATTCAACGGATGATTGAAGTCAAAAATTTACATAAGAGTTTCGGCTCGAAGCTGGCCGTCGACGGCATTTCCTTCACGGTCAAAAAGGGAGAAGTGCTCGGATTCCTCGGACCGAACGGTGCCGGCAAGTCGACCACCATGCGCATGGTGACAGGCTTCCTCCCAGCGACGGAAGGCAGCATCTCCATCGGCGGTAGCGATGTCGAGGGAGACGAGATCGCCGCCAAATCGAAGATCGGCTACCTGCCCGAGTCCGCTCCACTCTACTCGGACATGACAGTAGAGGCCTTCCTCAAGTTCTCCGCCGAGATGCGCGGCGTGCCGAAGGGTGAGATTAAAGAAGCGGTCGACAAGGCTATCGCCACGACCTTTCTCGAAAAAGTGCGCCACCAGAGCATCGAAACGCTTTCAAAAGGTTTCCGTCACCGCACCTGCTTCGCCCAGTCGATCATCCACGACCCGGAAGTCCTCATCCTCGATGAGCCAACCGATGGTCTGGACCCAAATCAGAAGCACGAGGTCCGCCAGCTCATCAAGCGCATGGGCAAAACCAAGGCGATCATCTTCTCCACCCACATTCTTGAAGAGGTCGAGGCCTCCTGCACGCGCGCTGTCATCATCGACCGAGGCAAGATCATCGCCGACGGCACACCCGACCAGCTTAAGAACAAGTCGAAGAATGCCGGTTCTGCCATCCTCCGCGTTGATGGAGTCGAAAAACAAGTGCTCATCAAAGAGATCGAAAAACTCTCCGAGGTGAAGTCCACGGACTCCGTTCCGGCTCTCTACGAAGAGGGAATCGCCCTTCGGGTGTTTCCTGACAAAGGAAAGAAAGACAAGCTGGCAGCAGCCCTTGCCAAACTGGTCACTGAGAAAGGCGGCGAGCTGCGAGAACTGCGTATGGAAGAAGGTCGACTTGACGAGCTTTTCCGCGAAATCACCAAGTCCGACAACGAAGAGTAAGTCCTCTCATCTGCTTCATCCCATCTTCTACCAAAACACCTCTTATGGAAGCTTTTGCCGTTCTCCTCAAAGACTTTGCCATTCCCGTGCTCATCGTCAGCGCGGTCTTCATCATCACCCTTCAGCTGCTGCCGCGCGAGGTGCGCACCATCTTCAAACGCGAGCTGACGAGTTACTTCACGTCGCCCATCGCCTATGTGCTGTTCGTGGTTTTCCTGCTCGTTTCTAACGGATTGACTTTCTTCTACCTGGGCGTCCTCGAATCAGGCGAGGCCAGTCTCTACATGCCTTACTTTCAATACCTGCCCTGGTATCTCGTGCTCATCGCCCCTGCCGTCGGCATGCGCCTGTGGTCGGAGGAGCAGCGCCAAGGCACGCTTGAACTTCTGCTCACCATGCCGCTGTCGCCCTGGCATGGTATTCTCGGGAAATTCCTCGCCGCTGCCGTCGTTCTCTTCGGCATGCTCGTTCTTTCTTTCCCCATCGTCTGGACCATCAACTATCTCGGCGATCCCGATAATGGCGTCATTCTCTCCGGCTTCATCGCTACCTACTTTGTATCGCTCTGCTTCCTCGCGGTGACTTCCGTTATTTCAGCGATGACGCGCAGCCAGCTGGTAGCGCTGCTGGTCAGCGTTTTCATCTGCCTCACCCTCTGGCTCATCGGACTGCCGCCGATCGCTGACTTCATCATGAACATTACGGGGCCATTCGAATTCACCAAACCAGTCCTCCAGTTTTTCTACAGTCTCGGCATGATGCCTCATTTCACAGAACTCGCTAAAGGTGTGCTCAACATTCGCGACATCGTGTTCTTCATCAGCTTCATCGTCGTCTGCCTCATCGCCACATCCGTCGTTCTACGCGTCAAGCGTGCCTAACCTTCCCCCATTCATCTTTCTTCTTCAGAAACTCCCCATGAGTGACTCATCTTCCAGCCCCAGCCTAACTCGCAAAAGCGCTGCCCTCATCGGTCTTGCAATCGTGTTTGTCATCGCGCTTCTTGTGAACTTCATCGTGCAGAAGTTTGCCCTGCGTGCTGACTTGACGGAGAACAATGCCTACACCCTTTCGGAAGGCACTAAGAATATTCTCAACAGCCTCGAGACCCCTGTTTCGATTCGCTACTTCGTCACCGACAGTGCAGATGTTATGAGCCCCGCCGAGCGCGCCCGCACCCAGCGCTTTGAGGATCTGCTCAACGAATATGTGCGCCACGCCCCATCACGGGAGCTGACTCTGCCCAACGAGCAGGGCGAATTCGAAGAGCAGAATGTCAAAATGCTGACGGTGGAAAAGCTAAATCCCGAGCCGGATACCGATGCCGAGGATGCGGCGATCCTCGCAGGCCTGCAGCGGGGGCAGTCTCCAGAGACGATGAACGAGATCTTCTTCGGCCTCACGGCCAAGTCCCTCCTTAACGAGGAGACGATGCCTTTCATTGCCGCCATTCCTGAGACATCTCTCGAATATGAGCTAAGCCAGATGATCTCGTCTGTCCACAGCACGGAGAAGAAGCTCATCACCGTCATGACAAGCATGGAGGTCGCCGGCGGGTTCAGCGGAAATTTCCAGGCTCCCCCTAAGCAGCCCTGGTTTTTCCTCCAGCAACTGCAGGAAAACTATCAGGTGGAGACCATCCCGGCCACAGCTACAGAAATCCCCGAGGACACATCGGCCCTCCTCGTCGTCCACCCCTACGACATCACACCGGAGGCACAGTTCGCCATTGATCAATACCTCCTCGCTGGGGGGGATCTGCTCGTCATGGTCGATCCGAACTTCTTTTATTCTCGTGCCCTCGGCGGTGGACAGCCTCAGATGCCCGGCATGCCACCACAGAGCACTGTCCCTCCGACCTCTGATCTCGACACGCTCTTCAGCGCGTGGGGTGTGAAATATGATGCCAACCAGGTGTTAGCAGATGTTTCTTACGCCACCGAGATCCTGCAGCGTGGAAACTTCTCTCCGACCTTTCTTACTCTCAATGCCGAGGCGGTATCTGCAGCTGGAAAAGACAGCATGATCACCAGCAAGATGACTCAGCTCAACGCCCTCACTCCGGGAGCCTTTGAGTTCGAGAAAAAAGAGGGAATCGAATATGCGACTCTTATCCAGTCCTCGCCCGCCAACCAGTTGGTCGACCCCTTCGACGCGGATCCTACGACTGAGGGTGGCGTCGACCGTCTGCGTGAGAAATTCGCACCTCATGGTGAATCTCGCGCACTGATCGCTCAGCTGACCGGGACCTTCTCGACTGCCTTTCCTGATGGCGACCCTGCCGCGGTTGAAGAGGCGGAAGAGGCTTCTGAAGACGGCGAGGAAAATGGGGAAGCTGCTGAAGCAGAGGCCACTGAGGAAGCGGCAACGCCCGCCGCTCTCACCGAATCATCCGAGCCAGGACGCGTGCTGCTCATCTCTGATGTGGACTTTATCTACGACACAAACGTCGTGCGTATTCAGGAGATTCAGGGCTTCGGCATTCGGATTCCTCAGATTCTCAACCAGAACACCGAGCTTTTTGCCAACGCTGTAGACATGCTTAGCGGCGATGTGAATCTCATGCAGATCCGCAGCCGCCAGTCCGTCCGACGCCCGTTCATCAAGCAGAACGAGTGGAAGATGGAGACAGAGAAGAAATTCCAGGCCGAGCTGGCCAGTTTCGAGGAAGAAATGCAGGCCACAGAGGCAGAACTTCAGGGCATCATGGCAAACACTCCCGGCGATATCAACGAAGCCATGCTGAGCCCTGAGGTGCAGCAGAAAGTCATGGAACTGCGTGAAAAGGAAGTCATCACCGGCAAACGCATTCGCGAAATCCAGAAAGCCTCGGCGAAAGAGTTCCGCCAGAAGATATCTATCTACAAACTCGGCAACACGCTGATCATTCCGGCCGTCCTCGTCATCTTCGGCGTCTTCTTCGCCATCTCACGCCGACGCAGCACCGCCGCCCGCTAACCCTGTTTCACCCTCCCTTTTTACTCCCACCAAACCAGTCCATCCATGGGAACAAAAACTCTCACCCGTCTATTCATCGCCCTCCTCGTCGTCGCCGCCGTTGCGGTCCTTGTGAACTTCATCAAGCCCGGTGAAGGCATCAAGCAAGTCGAGGCCTCTCTCGAAAAAGAAAAAGTCTTCGATGACTTTCCGATCAACCAGGTAGGCAAAATCGAGATCACTGCACCGGATGACTCCCTGACCCTCACTCGCGGCACGGCTGCCTGGGAGGTGGCGGAGCGCGAAGGCTATCCGGCAGAGATCACCCGCATCGTCGAAACCCTTCGTGCTGTCTGGGATCTCGACGTCGCCCAAACGGTCCCCGTGGCTAAAGAAGCCTACGGTCGGCTGAATCTCATCGATCCGACTGCCGAAGGCGCAGGAGAAGATGCCGGAACGCTTATCAGCTTCTCTGACGGGCAGGGCCAACCACTGGCCAGCCTCCTGCTCGGCTCTGTCTATGAGCGACAGGAAAATCGTCCCAGTCCATTTGGCGGTGGCATGGCGACTACGGATGCCGGGCGGTATGTGAAGCGGGGTGACCAGAACTTCGTCTACCTCGTCGGCAATACCTTCAGCGATGTCGAGCTCGATCCCACCGAGTGGATCAGTAAAGAGTTCTTCGCCGTGGACGGCGTGCAGTTCATCGAATGGCGGCCCGTGGCCAAGGAGAACGGCTGGAAACTGAGACGCCCTGCTGCTGATGCCGACTTCGTGCTCGCCGATGCCAAAGAGGGTGAGGAACTCGATCAAAGCAAGGTAGCCGCCATGAAGAATGCACTTTCCAACGCCAGCATGGAGGATGTGCTGACAGGTGATGCCGTCAAACCAGTCGATCAGGGCACTTTCATCATCCGCACCTTTGATGGCTTCTCCTACACCATCAAAGTAGGCGAGAAAAACGATCTCAATGAGATGCCCATGACCGTCAAGGTGACCGGAAAATTTAAGGAATCTCGCAAAGAGGGAGAGGAAGAAAGCGATGAAGAAAAGCAGAAGCTTGACGCTGAATTCGCAGCCGATCTCGACGCTCTCAAGCAGAAGCTCGCCCGAGAGCAGAAGCTGGATGGCCACACCTTCCTTGTGCGAAGCTTCCAGGTAGACTCTCTCATGAAAGATCGTGCAGAGCTGCTCGTCAGCGAAGAAGAGGAAGCCGCCGCAGCTCCCTCCGGCCCCGGTCAGGAGATCGCTCCCGGTATCAACTTGCCGGAGTAAGTGTGGGAGGCGCTGATATTTCCCAAGCCGTGCCCTGGGACCGCCGACGTCCGTGACGGACCAGCCCCGTCGGCATTTCTCAAGCCCGGCTCTTCTCAAGCTCTGCCGCTCTGGGGGAGAACATGAATACGCACTCGCAAGGCGAATGCCGACGAGGACGTCGGCGCTCCCAGGGAGACGCTCCCTTTTGATAAACTTGCCGCAGTCATCTAGGATTTCGCTTATGCTGCTGCATGGATGATGCAGTGATCGAACTCGAAATCCCCTCGGGCTTTGTCGTCGAACGACAGGCGCGCACCTTTATGCGGATCGGCGACCCCTCCGAGAGTGCCAGATTCCAGCCCGTTTTCGCCTCGGCCACACTTACCCGACTCGACAATATCGAGACCTGCTCCGGCAAGACGCTGCTGGGAAAATACGCCACCTGGACGGCCGGCTATCAGAGCGAGGTTGTGCGCTCTGAGGAGGAAGATGGCAGATTGCGAGTGGACCAGAAAACCGACACGGAGCTCTCTGGTCAGCGCTTACGTGTCACCTACCGGAATCTGCTGATCCCTCTCGATGGCGGCTTCTGTGCCGACCTGCAATGGGTCTGCGAGACCGATTCACCTACCGATCAGGAAGACGTCTTCGACTCATTCGTGGACAGCGTGAAGATCACTGGAACCCCTACTGACTGGGAGAAGGCTCTCGCCGCGGACACCCGAGACAGCGAAGCGGAATATCAGAAATCGCTGACCGAGGAAGCGTCCGAACCAGAGGGAACCAAGGGGCCGGACTTCCCCTCAGCACGGAAGTGGCCGAGCTGGGGGCTTTTCGGATCAACTTCAGCGACGAGCCCTGCCGCTGGCAAGTCGCCCAGCATAGCCGACAACTGGTTGCCAATATTCACATCAAAGTAGCAGGCGGAAAAAAGAAGGAGCGCTCTGCCATCCTCGAATATGGCTATGAACTAGCCGATGATGAAATCGCGTTTCAGATCAGCGTCCCGGAAGTATTCAGCCCTGCGGGGCCAGTCGGGGTGTTCGACTTCGAGGAAGGAAAATCCGGGACGCCGCACTTCCTCCACTTACGAGTCAATGGCTGCCCGCTCGACTTTCATGGCAAAGTGACGTTCGCAGAAACGTGGGTAGCCATCGAGGGAGTGCTGCGCAAATCCTATGATGAAAAGACCCTTGTCCCAGTCCGCCTATACAAAAAACTCGATCCCTCGGACATTGACTGGAGCCACTATGGTTTCACTCTCACTGAAGCCAGATCAGCGGATCGTCTGATCCTCCAGCATCTGAAGATCCACGATTGGCAGGAGGCAGCCTTCCCCAAAGAAATCCTCGCCTTCTGCAAGCTGAAAAGCCTGCAGATCGTCGCTGACCGGCATCGCCCAGAGCGCTCCGTATCAGCGCTCACAGAGATCAGTCCAGAGCTTGCCCAGTTAAGCGAACTGGAGGAACTGCACATCGCCAATACCAGCATCACTGAGCTTCCTGATTGTTTCGAAAGCCTGACAAAACTCCACCAGGTTTTTGTCCTCAATAATCAACTGACGACCCTTCCCGCAAGCCTCTTGCGCCTTCCTGAACTGAAATTCCTCTATGCTGGACGAAACCAGCTCAACCAACTCCCTGAGGACGTTGACCTCCCGAAGCTCGAACGTTTCGCCTTTGAGCACAACCGGCTGACTACCTTGCCGCAGGCGCTGGTCACTCAACCCAGTCTGCGCTCCGCTGACCTTTCCCACAATCCGTGGCAGTCGCTCCCCGCAGGAACCGACGCGATCGCCGACATCACGCTCGACATTGAGGACAAGCGGCGCCTTTTCGACTATCGCTATCGCAATGCTGACGGCAAGGTTGTGGAAGCTGCAGATGAGAGCCTTTTTCTGGCAGCGGAGGATGAAAATTCTGCGGCCACCCTTGCGAAGGCGATCAAGGGCTCCGCGCTTGAAAAGCATCATCACGCCCTTTCACAATTAGCTCTCCGCTCGGTCTGCCTTGCCACAACCAAGCCAGATAAATACGCAACACTGGGGAATACCCGCATAGGCGGTCTCCCCGACCTCCCTGCCGGCATGACTTACCCGACATTGGAAGACAACACCGGACAGCATCTCATCTTCATCGGCCAGCTGAACTGCAGCGAGCTGACTCCGCTGCAAGAGTATCTGCCACGAGAGGGCATGCTCTACTTCTTCATTGAGGATGAAGAGAGTTTCGCCTGCCGCGTCATCTATCATCCGGAGAATACAGATCTCGTTTCGGCATCGGAACTGGAAGACATAACATTGAATCTCTCTGACCTGGACGAGCCCTATCGCCCCTTCCAAGTCGAGGCCAGTCCTATGGTCAGTCTTCCCGCCTTCTACGCTGATGATTACTGGTATAGCCTGGTCGACGCACCCGAACTAGCCAACCTCCAGGATTACGACCACGACGACTACGAATCCTATTCCGAACAGAACCAGCGTGACGAGGTTGCAAAAAAGCTGGGCAAGAAAGGAATCACAGCAGAGTGGAACAAGACCTTTTACGCAGACGCCCACCATAGCATCAACGACTACGTCTTCACCCAGCATGAGTCACCGCAGGAGCAGGCCGCGCTGAAGTTCAAAGGCAATCCCGAGGACTGGATGGTGCTCCTGAAAGTCCACTCCGACAACAACTGCGGCTTCAACTTCTGGGACGCCGGGGAGCTTTTCTTTGTCATTCACAAGAGCGACCTGGCAAAAGCAGACTTCCGCAACGTCTACGCCTCCATCGAGAGCAGTTGACGCGCGGCACCACGCAAGCCTGTCCCCGGGACCGCCGACGTCCTCGTCGGCATTCACAAGCCATGCCCCTGCTAGAAAATGCCGACGGGGCTTGTCCGTCACGGACGTCGGCGATCCCAGGCCTCTCAAACTCACAAACCCAACTCCTCCGCCACCCAGGCCTCAGCCTTCGTGTAGCTGCAGTTTTCAAGAAAGTGCCGCAGTCTCGGCTTGCAGGACGCCTTATGCTCCGCCTCCCAGGCCATGATCGCCTCAGAGGCCTCCTGCAGCATCGCAAGATGCTTATCAGGATCAGTCTCGCGCATGGGATCAGAGATGACAGCGATCCGCTTCTGCAGCAGGGCTAGCAGGGTTTTCAGGTCTTCAGATGACATGATTAGAAATCCCAGAATAGGGGTATGAGGAAGGAAGCGATGATCCAGAGCAGAAGGTTCAGCGGCACCCCGACCTTCGGGAAGTCATTGAAGCGATACCCCCCGGCTCCATACACATAGGTATTTGTCTGATAGCCGATCGGCGTCGCAAAACTGGCGCTACAGCCAAACATCATGGCGACGATGAAGGGACGGGGATCGACGCCCATCTCTCCCTGATATTCGATAACCGCCGCCATCTTGATGACAATCGGCGTCAGCAGAGCCGCCACCGCATTGTTGCTGATCAACTCTGTCAGAATGGAGCTCAGCAGATAAATGACTGAGAGAATGACGAAGGGCGAAAACCCGCCGATGAGACTCATGATCCCATCGACCAGCAACTGCGCGCCACCGGATTCTGCCATCGCGAGGCCGAGGCCCAGCATGCCAAAAATGAGAAAGATGATATTCCACTGCACCGCCTCATAAGCCTGCTGAGCCGTCAGGCAGCGGAAAAGAATCATTGCCACCGCCGCCAGGATGGCCAGCGATACGATCGGAAGCACCTTAAACGAAGCCATGAGAATGAAGCCCGCCGCGATCGCTGCCCCCACCCCGACTTTTTTCTTATTCACCTTCCGCTCCGGCAGATCGGACAGAGAGATAAAATCCTGCTGCTCACGCAGCTTGGAGAAAGCCTCGGGCGGACCTTCCATGAACAGTGTGTCACCGAAGGCCAGACGGATGGTGCTGAAGTCCGCCCGCAGATTCACCCCTTGTCGATGCACCGCCAACACATTTACACCGAAATTCCGCCGAAAGCCGATCTCTTTCAGATTCTTCCCTACCATGGCAGACCGAGGACCGATAATGCCCTCCAGCAGCTTCAGCTCCCGCGTCTCCAGCTGAGTGAGCATCAGGCTGTCGTCGCCTTCGAATTTCACCCCCTGCTCTTCGCGCACGGTGGACAGGCTCTCCCCGTGCATGGTCACGAGTAGGCGATCCTTTTCGTGGATCATCAGCTCATCAAGCGGGGTATTCAGGGTGCGTCCTCGGCGACGCACCTCCATCACACGAGCCTTCGGGTAATCTTTGAGAAAACTCTCCACCAGGGTTTTCCCGACGAGAGGCGAGCCTGGCTCAACCTGGAACTGCGTAAGCACCTCCCGCGCTTCGCCGGGGTCAAAGAGCTGACTCAGGGCACTGCGCTCCGGCAGCAGTTTGCGTCCGATGGTCAGCAGATAGACGAAACCAATCACGCCATAGATGACCCCCAGCTTTGCCAGCTCAAACATTCCAAAAGGCTCAAGACCGTTCTCCTGCGCCACACCATCAATGATCAGGTTCGTCGATGTCCCCGTCAGGGTGCAGGTGCCCCCGAGAATCGAGGCAAAGGAAAGCGGGATCAGCAGTTTGGAAGCCGAGAGGTTCTCCAGCCGCGCATGCGCGAGCACGATAGGCAGGAATACTGCGACGATGGGCGTGTTGTTGATGAAGGCTGACAGGATCGCCACCATCGTCATCATGACGAACATCACCCGCAGCATGCTTTTCCCCGCCAACCGCGAAAACAATCGACCAAGCGCATCGATCGCTCCGGTCCGCTCCAGACCGGCACTGAGGACAAACATCGCCGCAATGGTCATCGGCGCGCCGTTACTGAAGATCGAGAAGAGACCTCGGCTTAGCGTTCCGTCTTCACTCACTCGATCATCCAGCGGCACGATCCCCAGCGCGAGAATTGCCGCGAGGGCCGCCAAAGCAACCACATCCGGCGTGCCCCACTCGCGGAAAAAGGCAATGACGACCACCGTAAGGATCACGTAGACCGCGATGGCAGCCACCGGAACGGCGGGGAGGAGGGCTTGTAAGGCATCAATCATACTCGATTTGCCCAACTCTGGCTATGCAAAGAGGCAAATGCAAGCGATGTATCAACAGCAGCCCCCCCAAAGGATCTATACTTTATCAGATGCCCCCCTAGACTCCAGATCAGCGGACTTACAAACGCTGTGACCAATTACGGAATCAACCACTCAAACCGGTCAACGTCATATTCTACCGATCTCGGGTTTTCGGGAACGCCGATCAGCTTACGAACTGTCTCAAATCCCCAATACGTTCCTGGCTGAGCTGACTCTCCCGTTCCGCCGACCAGTGGGTCGTTCTCAAGAAAGATCGCTCCGAAACGAAACACATGAGCCTTGTCATTTACGATTGGAGCAAAATGAATCCCATCCCGTGACCAATGCATCCACCACTGATAGTGGGGTATCATCACGATACCGTTTTTGTAATGAAAGGCAAAATGCCCGTGTCCTTTTAGAAGCGGGTTCTTATCATGCTTCTCATAAGGGCCCAACAGATTATCGGAGATAGCTACGCCGTTGTTCGTGGGTGATTTCCGTTCCTTATACCCTTTATAATAGATGTGCCATTTTCCGTCCACCTGAATAGGCAAAGGGTTCAGGACCCAGTAATGATCCCAGGCTTCAGGGTCACCAAACTCTCGATCAATGAGGATCCCCGCGCCACTTGGCACCCACGGTCCCTCAGGACGTTCCGCCGTAAGGCAGAAAACACCGGTCCGCTCTCCACCGTATTTTTTCCTATTCGTCGTATAACCACTCGAGAAAAGATAGAACCTATCCTCATGGAGGATGACATTCGCCTGCTCGATGTTTAAATCATACGCCGACCCCTTCTCTCCAAGCGGAAGATAGTTAACTGCGGTCCACGACTTAGCATCCACCGACTGGCAATATAAGACTCTCGACAGCCCCTCAGCCTGCAACTCCTCTGCATCGCCCAAGTTTAGCCACCACATATGATATTTTCCATCGTGAAAAATGATCCTCGTGATGTCTGACTGATGCCCCTGCTGATTCATTGGGATATCTTTTACATTGGTCAACCAGTGATAGTTTTCTGACGTCGTCCGCTTCCGAACCCGTTTTAACTCTTTTGGAATCTTCAGTGAATAGTCTGGATGAAATATACCAGATTCATCTTGTGAAAAACCTGCTGGCGAACATGCGAGATAAATTTTCGCGATCACTAAACATGTAAAACTCTTCCGTATACTACTCGTTCTCATTTATATTCACTTCCCCCTATGGGTATTCCTCCCTTTATACGCCTTACAGGAAATCAATTCAACGAAAATTCTCGCGCAAGCTAGCGTTAGTCCTTATTTCCTGTTTTGACATATTCGACCTCTTGCATTCCTTTTGATTACGAGAAGGTAGCGAGTTTGGAATTCACGACTTTGGAGCAACACTCCAAAAGATTCGTTTCTAGCATCTTTTCAGATACTCAAATACTTATAACACCGGAAAGAACTTATCTATGTAGAGCAACGGTGCTATCTGTCACTCCAGGACTCGCTGGAAAAAGGCGAAACTGGCAAACCCTCCGCAGAAACGAGATTAGGATCGTCCGGGAAATTCGCCCAGGCATAGCGAACAAACTGAGGGCTTTTGATCGCACTAGAACTTACATATACCTCGTTAGGACCCGTCACTTCAGCTTCTGCAGGGACGAATGCCTTGTCCGCCCCAGCTATCTCAAAATGGTTAAGAGGACCACCCCGACTCATCAAAGCTGATCCATAGGTCTCAAAGCGGCATGCAAGACCGCCGTCCACAGGTCGTGCCTCAAGATAAACAGGCGCTATCGGCAACTCTGTTTTTCCATAACCAATATGGGCAACCTGGTTGGCTAGTCTCTCTCCAATGACCCTTTTGTTCTTGGGGTGGATATCATCACGCTCTCCCTGATCGATCTGCACCGATAGCCAGGCGTTCTCGTTGCGTTGAGTCGCGACCAACTGGGCCTGGCGAGTGAGGGCCCAATTCTGCTCCGTCTCGTATCGAGGCAGCTGCACGAAGTAAAAAGGCATCTTTGGATTATTCCATCCCTGTCGCCAACTCTGCATCAATGCGCTTAGAAGATCCGCGAACGGCTCGGGATTTGTAGAGTTGCTCTCCGCCTGATAGTAGACGACACCTTCGATCTGCACAGGGAAAAACGGAGCAACCATCGCATGATAAACGCCGCCCGGCTGCCAGCTCTTCCGCAAAGAGGCAGGCGGCTTCGGTCGCTGCCCATTTCTCCCGTTCTTCTTCCAGGTGCTAAGAGCCGCGTCATATTGCTTTTGCGCATTGGGCCGTGCCTTCTGAATCTTGTCCCACCTCTCCCATACGTATTCGAAGTCAGACCTGTCCTCCATGAGATCAGGTCGCGTAAAAGCACTCGCAGGCGTCCCGCCCCATGCGATAGTGATGATACCCACCGGCATTCCGAGATGTTCATACAGACCTTTGCCGAAATGATAGGATACTGACGAGAACCGCAAGGATTGCTTAGCATTATCAGCTCGATACCATGGACCGGTTGCGTATCCCGCATTATCGAGCTGTGGGCTATCAGCCACCTCGAGACGCGCTGAAAACTGTCGCAACAGCGGCAAACTGGACTCCTGAGCCAACTTACGATCATCCGGATCAGTATCCATTCGATATAACATATTTGATTGCCCCGCACATACCCAGACAACTCCCGCCTGAATATCACTGACCACAACCTCCTCATCGCGACAGGTGACAGTGAGCTGATACGGTCCTCCCGGCTCAAGCGCAGGCATGGTAACACGCCAAACTCCAGATTCATCTGCGGCCGCTGTTACAACGTCTCCGTCTCCCCAACGAGCCGACACGACGCTGCCAGCAGGTCCCGATCCCCATACTTTCACATTTTTACTATGTTGGACCACGGCCCCCTCCGAAAAGTAGGTGGCGAGCTTCAGTGACCCATTGTGATTGCGAGCCCTTTTCGGCATGGGCTTCTCCACGTAGTCCCAATGGGGATAAGTGATCCCGAAAGAACTCTTCGCTTCTAGCGGCTTGCCTTGATAGCCCAGCACAAGCTGTAAGTTGCGAACCTCTCCAGTCCACAGTGGATGGCCAGACAAATCCGCAGTCAGTAGAAATCCACCACCGCCCATGGACGTCACAGACAGAATTTTCTTCTGTTTTTTGGCGTTGCCCCCTTCGGACGTCTGCCATCTCAGAAACGGAGATGGCGCAGTCGACAGGCCGGAGAGTGTTACTTCGAAAACGTTCTTGGAAGAGGCATCGAGAGGATCCCGAACGATGAGGACTGGCGTTGCCCCAGTAGCAAAAAATGATCTCTCCTTGCCCTGATCAGAATTGGATTGATTAGATGCAGGCTCAATATCTCTTTGGGGTGTCCAGCCAAAGGCAGCGACACTGAAATGAAATGGAATCAGGTATTGGATAATGCGAAAGACGGTCATTTGATTTTTAGAGTATCAAGCTCAATGCGCCATTTCGAGCCGAGGTTATTGATGGGAACATTGGGCGGACGCCCATCAAACGGCTCCTCGATGACACCCTCACCAAAATACGTTACAGGGTTTCGAGGAAGCACAGCTCCTCTAAAACTCGATTCTCTTCCTTCATTGATACGAAGAGCAGTGCCGTCCGGAGAAACCCTAATGCGCAATCGATTCCATTGGTCGGGCACGAATCCATCCATTCGCTGCCATCTCCAGCCATCAAAGAGCCAGAGCCTATCGCCAGCATTCGGCTTGTAGGCGACGCGGATGGGGTTTTTGTCACCGATTGTCAAAATCGTCAGGTTTCCAGCGGGTCGATCAGGATATCGATTAATTGCGTGTTGCTGTATCTCATCGAGACGAACCGTCACATCGATATCAAGAATCTGATCTCTGAGGGCATCTTTTGGAAACTCTATCCCAGCGGAAGAGCCATTCCCGAAATGCACATACTGTCGCGATCCGTCCTGCTGGAAGGTTGGCAACTCTGCCCGCGGTAACTCATGCCAAATGTCTTCTGAATAAGGTCGCAGGACACCCTTCCCATCCCGATAGCGGCGGAGGCTATACATCTGCCGAGCCCGAGGGAATAGATAATTCTGATCAGCGAGAGGGAGTGATGAAACTTTCACTCCGATGATGGATCGCGGCGTGTTGTGGTGCCCACGTGGCGTCGTATTCGAATAGGCAACGTAGAGCGCATCGTCGACGATACAGCCCTGAGCGTAGGCGGCGGACCAGTAGTTCCACCGACCTGTGTCTGCCTCCGAAATGGCAGGACCAAACAAGAAATCGTCTTTTCCGCTGCGACTGAATGCCAGAGCCAGATTATGCCGAAGCCCTCCGAAATTTGCATTTGCCCCATAGGCATCATGCTTCAGCATCACAAATCTCTGTCCTGGGATCCTGCCAACCCACGGGCGCTCGCTTACTCCCTCCATCCAGGATCGCTGAGTGAACCCATTAAATCTTAGATCCTCTCCATCACGGGCTCCCTTGCCAGTCGTCGTTTCAAAAAACGGCGATCTGGCAAACACCCTCACATCTCCATCCTGCTGTTCATAAATGAATGGCTCCCACGTCTCTACACTGGTATCTGGATTCCTGAATAGATTGGATACCTTCCATGTTTCTCCGCCGTTATCTGTGTAGACGGCACCTCCGAAGCGGACAGCTTTGCCAGAGTCCTTACTGATGAAGACACAAGGAAAAACGACTCGTCCATTGGTGAATTTCCACCCGTCCTGCGTAGGATAGGTAACAAGGGTCCTACCTCCGATTTCTGTCTCGACCCAGAGCTTTCGATTCTCCCAGACTTCGGAGCCTTTTTTCTTCCTGGAAAAGTATAGCCCCCGGTCATCACCTCCATGGTGATGCCAGACGACCCACAGCTCGCTCTCAGAGTATTTCAGCATCCCGGGCTGCTTTTGCACTCCCGGCCCATCTACTGCCGTTGGTCCCTGCGCAACAAAAGGCTCCGGGAAGCTCCAATTTTCGAAGTCCTTGCTCGTCGAAAGCCACAACCTTTGGCCCTTCTGATTTTCCCTCAGGTCGATCTGCGTGCCCTGCCAGATGCAATGAAACTTGCCATCAAAGAAGGCTAGCGAGGCAGTGTGGTTGTAGGGAAGCGGTGCCGTTTCGGAGCTCGGAGCTTTTATCCGAGCCTTTTTGCCGAATTCTTTAGGGACAGAACTTTGGTATATGGTGTGGCGCTCGATTTTCGGCTGATAGAGCTCGTAGCGCCCACCACCTTCTCTTCTCGTTTTAACGCCCGCTGGCCAACGATCAATGTCTTCTTCTACCGACTCCCTGTAGACGTCCACCAGCTTCTGCAGTTCGGCAACTTTCTCAGGATGGCTCGAAGCAAGGTCATTTTCCTCCGAGGGATCAGCTTGCAGATCATATAGCTGAGGCGAAGCCAATACATCCGGGTCTTTACGTTTCCATTCGATGGTCCCACGAATGAGTTTCCATTGCTCGGAAATAATCGCTTCCGAGATGACAGCACCATCAGGCCGCGAGCTCGTCCGCATCAGCAAAGGCTGGCTACGAGTCGAAGACTTTCCTTCGAGAACGGGCATCAAGTCGACCCCGTCGAAATCCCCGCTGGTTACCTCTACGCCTACCGCACTCAGAACAGTCGGGGCGATATCATTGGTCGATCCGACTGCTTTAACAATAGATGGTTCGATCTTACCTGGCCATTCCACCATGGCAGGAACCCTGATACCTCCCTCGAGCAGGTTCCCCTTCGCTCCTCGTAGGCCACCGTTCTGGTGAGGGGTTACTCCTCCATTGTCACTCGAAAACCAGAGCATGGTATCCTGAGCGATATCCAGCTCACGGAGCTCTTTCCGCAATCTTCCCATTTCTCGATCCAAGGCCACTATCTCGCCATAGTGACCAGCCCAACGGCCTTTGTTCTGATAAGGCGCTGAATCTTTCTCGCTCGTTTCCCAGGGAGCATGAGGAGATGAAAACCAGATGACACACAGGAACGGCTTACCAGCTTCCACTTGTTCACGGATGAAATCGAGGGACCAATCCATCGTTAGCTGAGAGGATTCTCCTGCGATTCGACCTGACCTCAAGCCATCCTCGTAAACTCGGACAGGATCCATATTGAAGTGATTGCCAGCAGCCTTCCACTTCTGGAACCCCTGATTGCCGGGATGGCGCGGCAGGCGATCAAATTCTTCCGGAACCCCAGCACCGGTGTAATCGAGATTCATCTGTATCCCACCGAGATGCCACTTCCCAAATAGGCCAGTCGCGTATCCCTCATCGCTGAGAAATTCTGCTATGGTTTTTTCTGAAAGGGGCAAGTCAAACCCTGGATGAAAGCCGAGGAAGCGATTGGGATCTTTTCCCGTCATCACACTCCCACGTGCGGGCGAGCATGTCGGTTGAGCATAGAAACGATCCAATCGGGCTCCCTGTCGGGCCATCTCATCGAGATGGGGGGTCTTCAGAAATGAGCTTCGATAGCCGATGTCTCCCCACCCTTGATCATCTGTCATACAGAGGATGATGTTTGGCTTTTGCCCAGCTGAAGAAGGCGCAAAGATAAAACAGATCAAACAGATGAGCCCCGAGTAAAAACGCATGATCCATGAAAAAGCTGCCATAGGAGCAACAAACATGAAATCACTCGCCACGAAACTCAGATTCAGCGGCCAATCGCGCAGCCACCTTTGACGAAAAGGATTGATTTTTGTTTGATTTTTCGTCTTTCTTTCGAGTTGGCGGCGGCTCTCTCCACCCCCTCGCATCACTCAAGAGACAATGAAGAAAAAGCCAAATTTTCACTTTTGCAGCCTGCTCGTATTTCTGGCTTTTGCTTCCGTAAATGCTGAAAATCCGATCAAGCCCCTTGTTGCCCTCTCGAGGGCGAATAAATCGCCACAGGTAGAGGTTCTTGAACCTAACATTGTCGTGGCTCAGCAAAGACTGTTTTTGGCTGGCGTCAGCTATGGCGGCAAGCCAACAAAGATTTTTGCGATCCGAGGCATCCCAAAATCGGACACCCCTGTGCCCGGTATCGTCCTGATTCATGGCGGTGGCGGCACAGCCTTTCGTGAATGGGTGAGGCAATGGAATGAACGGGGGTTCGCGGCTATCAGTATCGCAGTAGAAGGTCAAACAGACGAACTCGCCAAAGAGGAGGAAGACTCAGTGGGTCGATGGAAACGCCATTCTCACCCTGGACCAGCAAGGCAAGGGATCTTCGGAGACTCTGATCGGCCCGTAGCAGACCAATGGATGTTCCACGCGGTCGCCGCAGGTATTCAGGCCCACAACCTACTGAGGAACGATCAACGGATCGACTCCGAAGCAATCGGCGTCATGGGCGTTTCATGGGGAGGCATTATCACCAGCACACTCATTGGTATCGATGATCGATTTTGTTTCGCGATCCCCACCTACGGATGCGGGAGCCTGGCACAGGCACCTAACCAATACGGTCGAGCACTAGCAGGCCATACAGTCTACCAGGAAATCTGGGACGCCTCGCTGCGGATGACATCAGTAAAGATACCTACCTTTTGGTATTCGTGGACAGGGGATACCCACTTCCCCATGGCTCAATTTGCTGACACCTACCGCAGGACAACAGGTCCGAGACAAATATCTCTAATCCCTGACATGGGACATAGCCATGAAGCTGCATGGCGCAGACCGGAGTCCTATGACTTTGCCCGCAGCGTTGTCGAGTCCGGGCAGCCCTGGGGTTGGCAGAAGAGCCTGACGAGGAGCGGCGATTCCTACGAAATCACCTTCGTGGTTTCTAGAGCGCCAGTCGGGGCGACTCTTCACTTCACTAAGGAAGACGGACACTCCGCTAAGGCTGACTGGATGTCAGACTCTATTGGTTTTTCCCACCATGGTGATTTGGTGACTGTCACAGTGTCCCCTGATCGATCAGCTGCCGCCTGGTTCGTAAACCTCGATTTTGGCGGCCGCTTTTTAAGTTCGGAATATGTGACTCCTTAGGCCAACGCCATCCTCTCCGTATACCGATTCTGCTCGCTGATCTGGCTGTTGAGCGTCAGGTAGTCGTAGATCACACCCACTCCCAGTAGTCCACCGCTGATCAGGTAGAGAATCCCGGTCCACCACTTGCGCTGGTAGAAGCGGTGCACCCCGAAGACTCCGAGAAAGGTCAGGAGAATCCAGGCGATCGTGTAGTCGATGGCTCCCGTTTCGTAGCGAAGCTTGGCAGTGCGCTCAAGATGAGGGATGAGGAAAAGATCAACCAGCCAGCCAATAAGGAAGAGGCCTGCCGTGAAAAAGTAGATGGTCCCCGAGACGGGCCGACCGAAGTAGAACCGATGCGATCCGAAAATGCCGAAGATCCAGAGAATGTAGCCGATGGCTTTGCTATGAGTTTGTTCCATAAGCAGAACATATGACTCGTCTGCCAGGAGAGCGATTACAAAAGCTAGGCTGATTTCTCATCTGGATGAGATTGTTTTCTCTTCGCACAAGCTCGGATATCGCCTACTCTCTGACACCTATGAAGCTCCCGAAATGCATCATTCCTATCGTTACCAGCCTGGCTGGGCTACTCCTCACTCAATGCGGAGGGGACGCACCACCGCCGCCGGATCACTCTCAGAGGTCGCAGCAACCGCCACCACAACCCTCTGCACCGACTCTCGCAGAAAAGGTGGCGGAGAGCCAGGAAGTCGCTCGACTGCGAGCCGAACTCGCCCAGGCGCAAGCTGCTCAGGCAGAACTGCTGGCCGCTCAGGACTCAAAGTCCAAAGAGGCAACCTACTCAGCCACGCCATACACCTCTGCTCAGCCTGCTCCCCAGGCACCTAGCGAAGTAGCTCAACTGCAAGCTGAGCTGGAGCGCCTGAAGCAGGAAAAAGCATCTCGCGAAGCTACCGCCGCCGCCCAGCAGGCGAAGGCGGCTGAGCAGGCCCAGATCGCGGCGCTACAGGCGGAAATCGCCGCTCTGCGCAATCAGGTGAACGCGCCAGCCCCGCGCCCGCAGATCCAGGTCGCGCCGGCACCATCGGTCCAGCCGCAACCCGCCTATCAACCACGCGGCATCCAGGGGCAACCGCAGAATGTGGGGGATGTGTCCTATTTCTACGAGCCTCTCGCCCGTCTCGGCCAGTGGCTGCGCTCGCCTCAGTTCGGCAATCTCTTTGCCCCGTCGCAAGGGCGAGATCCGAACTGGCACCCCTACAGTAACGGCCGCTGGGTGCAGACAGACGTGGGCCCCACGTGGAATTCCGCCGAGCCGCATGGCTGGGCAACGACTCACTATGGCCGCTGGGCGCGCGACCCGCAGAACGGTTGGCTCTGGTTCCCCGATACGGAGTGGTCTCCGGGCTGGGTATCGTGGAGGAAGAATGACAACTGGGTAGGCTGGGCCCCTCTGCCTCCAAATTCCTGCGGGCAGCACTCGTTTCAATCAGACGTAGACCAGCGCCTGCGCATTCCCGCTGATAGTTATGTCTTCCTTCCGAAAAACCACCTGCAGCAACCGAACTACGCACCTCATCTGGCTCGGAACCCTCAGCAGCTCAATGGCCTGATCCGCGGATCACAGAACATCACAAAGATTCAGCAGATTGCCGGATTCATCCGCCACTTAGGATTGGATGAAAAGCTCCGTCAGAATGGTCTGAACCTGCAAAGCCTGCCACTGCAGTTCGGCACCTACCCGGCCCAGGGTCGCTACGGCTCACAGGTGAATCAGCGGAGTTACTCCTACAGTCAGCCGGAGATCCTCGCGGGACCTCCCCTTCCGCCTGCTCGCCAGCAACGGCAGCAGCCGGACGTGGTGCGCGATCTGCTCGCCCCTCTTCTGCAGAAGCACCTGGGTGGGGGTAATGTGCGCCGCGACCCAAGATCGGGAGGCATCCGTATCGAACTCGGTCGGTAGCCCCGTCTAAAACAGCCCACACCATGAAATCCCTGCTCCCGCTCCTCCTTCTAGGTCTTGTAGGCGCTCCTTCTTTCGCGCTCGATTTTGCCCCCTCTAAAGAGAAGCCACCCGAACCGATGCGGGAGTTTCGAGGGGCCTGGATCGCTACGGTGCACAATATCGACTGGCCATCGCGCCGCGGCCTATCGGGTGCCCAGCAGCGGGCAGAGATGGTTCAGCTGCTGGATCTAGCCGCTCAGTCCGGCCTGAACGCAGTCATCCTGCAGGTGCGCACGGAGTGCGATGCGCTGTATCGCTCATCCATCGAGCCCTGGTCCTACTGGCTGTCCGGGCGCATGGGCGTAGGCCCGAGCGATGGATACGATCCGCTGCAGTTCGCCACGAAGGAGGCGCACAAGCGGGGGCTGGAGATGCATGCGTGGTTCAACCCCTTCCGCGCCAGCGCGTCGGAGAGCTCCATTAAGACAAGCAATCATATCACGAAGCGACACTCGGGAGCCATCCTCAGCTCCGGCACGCAGAAATGGGTGAACCCGGGGACGGACCTTGCCCGTCAGCGCGCGATTCAGGTGATGAACGATGTGACGCGCCGTTACGACATCGATGCCATCCACATCGACGACTATTTCTACCCCTATCCGAAGTTTGTGAACAAGGTGGCCTACGATCAGTTCGACGATTCCCGCACCTACCAGCGTTACCGCTCCGGTGGCGGACGACTGAGCCTCAAGGACTGGCGGAGGAGTCAGATCGATCGCTTCGTCTCGGAGATGTATACCAGCACGAAGGCCATCAAGCCCTGGGTGAAAGTAGGCATCAGCCCGTTCGGCATCTGGAAACCCGGCATTCCGCGCACGACGGAGGCTCGTCTGGATGCCTACGACCATTTGGCTGCCGATTCGCGGAAGTGGCTTCAGCAGGGTTGGGTGGACTATTTCTCCCCTCAGCTCTACTGGCGGATCGACCCGCCGGAGCAGAGCTTCCGCACCCTGGTGGAATGGTGGAATGGGCAGAACTCAAAGAAGCGCCACCTCTGGCCCGGTATCGCATCCAGCCGCGTCATGAGCAAGGAAGACCCCGGCCGCCCGGCCTCAGAGATGCTGCGCCAGATCGATCTGACACGGAAACACCGCTCTCCCATGGGCCCCGGGCATCTGCACTGGAGCATCAAGGCTCTAAAAGAGAACAAAGGCGGTCTGCGCAACGCGCTACCCCAGTCCTACCAGCAGCCTGCACTGGTGCCGGCCAGCCCCTGGCTGGGCAGCGCCACGCCAAGCCCCGTCTACCTCTCGCCATCCGTAGAAGGCGGCAGCATCAGGCTCGACTTTCAGGCAGGCGCTCAGCAGGCCCGCTGGAAACTGGTGCAGGTCAAGGAAGGGCGCAGCTGGAGGACGCTGCCGCTCATCCGAGCCGAGCAGCAGAACCTTTTGCTGCCGGGGCAGCCGTCGGCTTTTTCGGTCCGGCATGTCAGCCCCACCGGAGCGCTTTCGGTGCCGACCGTGCTTCAGGTGAGGTAGCGCATGGTCGATGCGGTTCGGCTAAATCGGAATGGCCTAAAGGCAGAGCGCGGTGATCCCCAAGTAGCGGAGTGTGCGCCTTTTGCTATACGGCTCACGTCCAGCAGCTCGAGAAATGGGCGAGGCTGCGAGCTATGGACGTGTGACTTCAGTCGCATAGCGAAAGCCCTGTGCGCTAGGAGGCCGTTTAAAACTAGGTGAGCGATGAATGCAGCCCTGTTTTCGACTGGCAAGGCGCGAGGAGCGATGGTAGCCAAAGCTACCTGAGCGACGAGGAACGCGGCCAGACGGAATCAGGGCTGCAGCCCGAAGGGTGAGAGTAGTCACAGCTCCCTCAGCTGCGCCGAAACCGGAACTGATATTGTCTCTCATCATCGTTCGCATAGTTTTAAACGGTCTCCTAGGTTTATGATACGGCCTCCACATATCCGAAAATATGGTCGTTTGAGGACTTGTCACACAGCGCTGGAAGTTCTTTTGCTCGCGACCTTAGCTTCCGGCTCGCGACTGAAGTCGCGATTCCATAGACGGGTGCCGCTCGGCACGCTGGCAATTTTGGGCTATGCGCTCAAAGCTTTCGCAATGGGAATGAATTCCACCTCCCCGCGCCGCTTCCGTTACGTGAGTGACAATTCACAGCCCCACGGTCATTTCCGCCCATTTGAACTGCCGTCCCATCAGGCTGGGATGAGTGAGGGTCTTGAACTGCCGCAGATCTTTCGCGACCCGCCGGTCGGGAATGCGCCCCTCCATACCGAGCAGCCATTCGCGCCCAGCCTCGATGAGCACGTGATGTTGGTCCCGGAGCTGATAGTTGCTCAGCCCGCAGGCCTCAGCCTCTCTCCTGAGATGAGTGAAATTCACATGAGCCGTCAGGTCCTGCTCACCAGGGTAGCTCAGGACATCCTCGGTCATTTTGTGGTCCCGATACGCTCGCAGGGTTCCTCGTTTCCGCGAGGGGGCAAAGTATTCCTCGGATGTAAAACCGTAGTCGATCACCCAGAAGGCACCCGTCTTGAACAATCGAGAAGTCTCCCGCATCCACGGCGAGATGGCGGGGCAGATCTCTGTCTCGTATCCCTCGGCCCAATCCTGTGGATCACCTTCGGGCAACCATTCAGCAAAACGCTCTGGAGAATCCTGAGAGTTCACCCAGCGAAAAGGCACTTCAGCAGAACTCTCATCAATCCCGACAGACTGCTCTACCCAACTCGCCCCAGAACGGACAAAACGCCTGACGGGAAAGGCGTCGAGAAGCTCATTGCACAGGAAAATCCCCTGCGGTGCTGCTGCCTCCGCTGCCGTGGCGACGATATCAACGAGGGAAATCTGACGTTTCGTCAGGTGATCGGTGAGGAATTCCTCGATCGCCGCGCGAACGCCAGGCCTCGCCTCGATGATCCGGTAGCGGAACGACATCTCATGTTCTGTCGCAGCTGATAGCTCCCGAACGATATCAGCTGCCAGCTGTCCCTGATGGGCGCCCTGCTCAACAATCACGACCTCTTTATCCTGATCAAAGTGATCAGAAGAAAAGTTACGAATTTTGTGACTTATCAACCTCCCGAAAACGTCCCCCACCGAAACACTGGTATAAAAGTCTCCTGAACGCCCTACGGACCGCTCAGCGACATCCGTGTAATACCCCCACGTTTCGTCGTAAAGAGCCCACTCCATGAAGGTCTCAAACGACACGCACTCTCGCTGTTTTTCCCTGATTCTCCGAAAGATATCTTGTGAAAAATGAGTATTGTAGGAAGGGGATTTTCGCTCCATGCCTCTGGGTCCGGCAGATGTAGCCGGACCTGACGATCCTCTCAATCATTAACTGTTTTTTATCTTGAACCCTAACGAACCTGATCCCAACGAAGATCTCTTCTCTGGTGATTCCGAATACATCCACGTAGACGGGAACCCTGTTGTCAGAGATGAATGGACGGAAAAGCGGGAGCGTCGCAAGCGCCGCTTTTTCTTCTGGCTCAAGTTCGCGGGGTTTACAGGTGCTTTCTGCCTCCTGCTCGCCGTCGTCGGAGCCATTGCAGCCTACATTTACTGCAAACCCCGCTATGATAAGGCGTATGGGTTCGATCTCGGAGAACTCTCGAAGGTGGAGCTAGCAAGCCGCATCTTCGACCGGAACGGAGAGGAGCTCGGACGGATTTTCGTCCAGAATCGACGCCCTGTTCCTTTCTCTGAAGTCTCTCAAAACTTCATCAACGCCCTCGTCGCAGCAGAGGATAGCCGCTACTTCGAGCACACTGGGGTAGACTACATGGGTGTTCTGCGGGCCGCTTATATCGGCCTGAAATCGGGAGAGCTCAATCAGGGTGCATCTACCCTTACCCAGCAACTCGCCCGCAGCACCTTTGACCTGAGCGACCGGACGATCAGCCGTAAAATCACGGAAGGATTTCTAGCGAACCGGATCGAGAAGGAAATCGGCGACAAAGACCGTATCCTCGAGCTGTATGTGAACCGGATCTACTTTGGCAGCGGCTATTATGGTGTGGAAGCAGCCGCAGAGGGCTATTTCGGCAAAAAAGCCTCGCAGCTCACCATTCCAGAGGCCGCCACTCTAGCCGCAGCGATCCCGAACCCCTATCACCGATCTCCGCGCACTTTTCCGGAGACATCCAAGCGCTGGAGAAATCACGTTCTCAACCGGATGAGCATCGAGGAAATGATCAGCGAGACCGATCGTGATCGGTTCCAGAAGTCGGAGATCATCACCGAAGCGCGTAAAAACATCACAGGTCGCTCCGCTTTCGCCTACGACCAGGTGCGGCAGGAGGTGGAACACCTGCTTGGTTCCGAGTCCGTAGCCAAAGGCGGTTACCAGATTTACACGACCATCGATGCTCGCCTGCAGCAACTGGCCGAGCAGTCGATCAGAAAGCACCTGAATCGAATCGAGACGCATTCCGAGTTCAACCATCCCACCCTAGAGGAATACCAGATCGAAAAGGAAGAGTTCCTCCGCGAAAACAAAAATTCAGACCTTCCGAGCTACATCTTATCTGCAGGGAGCCCTGCTCCTG
>JAHDFZ010000021.1:19464-25686 GCA_020627905.1 Verrucomicrobiota bacterium | reverse complement strand
TTAAACTGATTTAAATGAAAGAAGATATGTATGAAACGACAAGAACAAATTATTTAACAAATAAAACATCAACACTTTCACCTATACTTGTTCGGAATGGACACAAATTAACGAAAACATATTTCATAAATCACTGGAAACTGGCGCACTTGAAAGGGTTTTCAAGGCAATGTTTGCCAGTGGTGAATGTCTAGCGAAAGCCTCGCTTGTTAGCTCAAGAAAAGCCTCACCTCCTCCCCCTGCCATGTCGCTAGAGGAGCGGGTCTACTTGGATATTCCTGGGAAGGTCAGTCAGCTGAGCTCGCTTCCCAGATCACTAGGTTCCGAAACTCGGCTTTTTGATTGGCCACTACAAAGCCGAATGTCTTCTTGGGCAGCGCACATGCATCGTCACTTCCGCGAATGACGTGATCATCTAGATGGCAAACCCAGGTATCTCCTATTGACTCCACGATTACGGAATACCAGCGGTTCTCTTCAACTTCGTATAGTTCAGAGTGAAGCCATCCAGGAGGCGTGGCCGGTGTGCGTGTATAATTTTGTTTGGCTACCGTTATTCTTCCTTTTGTAGGGGATATGCTAAAACCACCCAGGTGCCCTTTCTCGGCATCGAAGCGGAACATTACCTGATCGGCCCCCGAGACTCGGAATTCAACAGCAGCTACCACATCCTGAAGAGGATTGCGCCAGAGACAGGCGGCAACATGGTTTTGCTCTGGCCTCTCAGCGCCCGCCAGAATCCCGCCTTCAGACTTCCATTCGCCATTTCCATGCACCCAGCCATCTTCTGCTGAAAGAGGTTTGGAAAAGTCCGCTTCTTTTAAAACCTTTCCAAGTCTGGCAATTTGGAGTCTTTTGGCTATTTCTTCAGAAAGGGCTTCTGCTTGACTTGGCTTCTGAATTTCACCAAGCTCTTGGAGGTAAAGAATATCGCTCTTCGAAAGCCGATCAACGGGCACCCGGACAGACCGTCCTCCTTTGAGTATTAGGAGTGCTTCATCGCCCTCCAAACGTGCGAGTTTGGCTTTAATTTGTCGGTTCGTCTCTGCTTCTGTCCAGACTCGGCTGTCCTGTGTATTGCCTAAGTCAGGGACAAATACGAAGGCGAGCACAAGTAAACTGCGAATAAAGTGAAACGGAATTCCCATGACAATATAAGTTGTATTGCCAATATGGGTATTTATCAAGCTTATTGAGAACCCTCAGGGAAGCCCTGATTCCAGATCACGTGTGTGCCGCTTTTCCCAGGCACCACGACGTCTTTCCAGCCGTTTTTATCGATGTCTGCTACCTGAATCTGCAGACCCACGCCCGGGCCGCCAGCAGGTGTGCTGGAGATGACGCGACGATAGAATGCCTGACGTTCCTGATCAAAGTCGAAGTAGAGTATCTCTGTTTTGTCATCAGCCCCGGGATCACGGCCGTTGTGGCCGTAGTAGCGTTTTCCAGTGATCAACTCATCGGCCCCATCATTGTCAATGTCTGCCCAGACGAGCGCATGCAATTGAGACAATGTTTTATTGATTAGATGCTGACGCCATGTGGTTGAGCCGTCCGGCTGAGGCTCTTGCTGCTCTTCCCAGTAAAGCCCATAGTTGTGTCCGTCACCCCAGATCATATCGTTCTTCCCATCGCCATTGACATCAAAGATGAGAAAAGGGGCACTGGCCTTGGGTAGATCGAAATCGCGATGAAGCTTCCAGGGCTTGCCGCTGAAAGGCCCCTCAGCCGGGCATTCATACCACCCCTGAGTGAAGGCAATATCGTTCATTCCGTCTCCGTTGATATCTCCCACGGCGATGCCATGTCCGTTGGAGCCCTCCTGCCGGGAGGCAGCTCCCTCTCCGATGAGGTGCTTAATCGGAGTTAGCTTGCCATTCTCGTCTTTTTTGATTTGAAAGACGATCATCGGGGAATCTTCGATCCAGCACGCCGTCAGCCAATCCTCAACGCCGTCTCCGTCTAGATCGAAGAGCATCGTGGCTTCGTTACACGTGGTCTCGCAGTCGAAAAACAAGTGCTCCGGCCAGGGCTTGTCGTAGTCTTTTCCAAGGTTTTCATACCAGTTGACTTCCGTGTAGGTGAATGCGCCGGAGACGATATCCAGGTCACCGTCTCCGTCCACGTCCATCAGATGCTCACTGTTGTTCTGCATGTGAGTATCTTTGAGCATGCCCAGCGTTCGCACCGGGTATTGCTTCATGTCCGGCCCGGCATACCAGTATTCACCAGCGGTGACGTCCAAGTGGCCATCTCCATTGATATCACCAATAGCAGCTCCCTCATTGAGGTCTTTATGCAGCTGTAGGGTTTCGAACTTCAGGGTTTTCGGTTTCTGAGGTTTTTTCGCCGGCTGAGCCTGCAGGGATGCTGCCGTCAAGGCCGTAAGAGTAGCTAAAGCGATCGTTGAAAATGTGTTCATAGATTTGATGTCAGAAGAAGATTAGTCGAAAGAGACAGCGCTAGGCTCATTGAGGATTTCGATCCCGAAGGGCGTCTCAGTGTCGCCCAGGTTTCTGTAGACGAGGCCGATCTGATGCTCGCCAGAGTCGACGGGAAGGCTGACGGTTGCCGAGGTGCCATCTTCTGGTAGATCGATTTCCGTATCTCCTACATAGGCGTTTAGTTGAGCTAACGGGCCAAAGACTCGGAGTTTGAGTTCTGTGTCGGACGTAGCTTTAATTTTTGTGCGGTAGGAGTTCAACTTGCCCCGACCTCGTCCGATCAAGCCCTCCAGTTCGCCTGCGGGCAGCCCTCCGCCGACTAGCGAGACGGTGGGTATCCACTGGTAGGCCTCCTCGTCGCCCAGCAACCCTGCCGGTCCGTAGAATCCGTAGGCATCGCGAGTCGCATCATTAGGTAGCAGCGCCTCCCAGTTGCGTAGGAATCGGTTCGTAGGTGTTTTGAAATCCCCGTCGCGCCCGAGCTCAGCAAGGAACGCCACGAGATCTACGAACTCATCCTCGCGCAATTGCATCGTCAACCCTGCCGGCATCAGTGAGACGGGGCTGATGATGTTTGAGGCGATGCTGTCTTTGGCGATACGATGTTCATTCCCTCCCGCATCGCGGATGACCAGCTCATTCGCATCTTCCCGAGCGACAGCACCTGCATACGCAGTGCCATCTTTAAGAGTCACGAGTGTCGTGTGGTAGCCTTCCTTGATCTTTTCACTCGGCAGCAGCAGAGAGTTGATCAGGTAGTCAACCGGTGCGCTGGAGCCGATGCTCACCAAATTTGGCCCAATGATGCCCCCGGAGTTGCCGATGGCGTGACACACGATGCATTGGAGACTGTTGCGGCGATACACCTCCTGGCCACGATGTGGGTCGCCTGTTTCCTCGACCGCCACCATCATGGCGTTCATCTCCTCAGGTGTGAGGTTCATCTTCATCGGCTTGATATCTCCTGCTGTTTGCAGAGCCTTCACGAGGGCGGCAGAGTCGATGGGAGCCGAGCTAGCTTTCTGCAGGGCTTGTCGTGCAAACTCTTTCGGCAGAATCTTCTCTGACAGAGAGGCGGTGAGCAGCTCAGCACGCTTCTGGTTCTGCAGGAAGGCACCAAAAACATCGAAGTCGTCAGCTGTTTCCCCTAGAGAACTGAAGAAACTCACGGCGAGTGGCGCTGAACGGATAGGCGCTGACTGGATTAGGCCTTTCAAAGCGAGCGACTTGACTTGTTTATTGGTTTTCCCTGATTTTGCCTGCGCGATGAAGAACGTTAGTGTTTTCTCTGTTCCGAGCTTGGCAAGAGCTTCCGCAGCCGAGTTCATGACAGCCTCGTCCTGATCCTCAGTGAGGAAAGCCGTCTCGAGCACTGGCCTGACGTCCTCCAGCTTCCAGGCGCCTGCCAGGGTGGCTGCCGCCGCAAAAACATTCTTATCTTTTGATGAGAGCAGTTTGCTGACTGTCGTTAAATCACCTGACGGCTTGAGCTTACGCAGCTTGTTGGCGGTGGCCAGAGCGTCGAGGAGCGTCACCCGATCTGCGTCCTTCATATCCGACTCCGTCGCTACCTTGAGCATCGTCGCAAGTTGGTTCGGACCGCCGGTGCGCGTGATGAAATCAGCTGCATCAGCAAATGATCCCTCCCGGGTGAAGCTGCCCTCAGCCAGTGCTTTTGTGATCTGGTCAAGAGCGATCGGGCGGTTTACCGCGCGTGCCGCGTAGAGGAGATCATCAATTGAAGCAAAAGGATTACCGTCTTTCGTCAGAGGCTCCCAGCGATCAACATGTTCCCGCAGGAGGGACCAGACCGCGAAGTCGAGCGGATCATCAGCTTCGACCCCGGAGAGCGCCTTAAGTGCAAGGGCGGGTGTATTTGACGCGTCTACTTCGCTGAGGAGGCTGACTCCCCAGACCCGCACCTGCATGTCAGGATCGGTGATTGCTTTCTTCGCTGCCGTGAGCGTTTCCTCATGCTCCTCTGCTCGGAAATAAAGAGAGCGGAGTGCCGCCGAGCGGATCTGTGGCGTGTCCGACTCGAGCAGCGCTGTTGCTCCTGCCGGATCGAAGCGATTGATCGCCTGACGTCCCCACATCATGCGCTGATCATGGAGATCAGTAGACACTCCCGATGGTGCCTGCGCAGCGTCGAGAGAAGCCAACACTGCTTCTTTATCACGCATGCGCAGCTCCGTCATCGCCAGCAGGCGATGCAGCGGCTCAGGAGAGTTGAGAGTCTCCACGAGCTGCGACTCGGAAAAGGTATCGAGATCCTGAAAGGGTGTCAGGTCGCGACCTTTGAAGGTGATGCGCCAGATACGGCCATGCTCGGTATCGCGGCGAGGGTCGCGGAAGTCGATCTCGCCATGCTGGATGATCGGGTTATACCAGTCAGCGATGTAGATTGCTCCGTCGGGTCCGACCTTGATATCGATTGGGCGGAAAGCTCGGTGCGTGGATGAGACGAGATCTTCTCCCTGGGATGAGATGTAAGTGCTCCCGTTGGGGGAAACGGTGAAGGTGTTGATTCGGTTTCCGCGGAAGTCCGGAGCGGCGATTGAGCTGCTGAGGTTCTCCGGCACATGACTGCTCGTCAGGAACTCGGCACCACAGTGCTTAGGCTGGCCCGGGTTCAGTCCAGACAGCGTGCGTGACGCACCGGGGGACGTTTTGAAGACACTCTTGGGGAACACCCAGTTGATGCCCTCTGACCCGGCACCATCCGTCAGGAAGCTCTGGCCATATTCGTCGATGGCGTGACCCCATGGATTGATGAGACCTTTCATGTAGATTTCTGCCCGATGAGTTTCGGGGCGGAAGGTCCACATACCACCACCTAACAGCCGTCGCACACCATAGGGAGTTTCGACATGGGAGTGGATGTAGATGGATTGATTCATCCAGATCTCTCCCTCCGGCCCCCAGCGGAAGGTGTGCAGCAGGTGGTGGGTATCCTCAGTGCCGAAACCGGAGAGAAGCACTTTTGTCTCATCCGCTTTGAAGTCACCATCTGTGTCTTTCAGGTGGAGCATCTCGATGGCATTCGCCACGTAGACTCCACCGTCGCCGGGGAGAACAGCGGTAGGAATGTGCAGATCATCGGAAAAGGTCGCGTGCCAGTCAGCCACTCCATCGCCATCTGTGTCCTCAAGCACGACTACCTTGTCAGAATCTTCCTGGCCGGGTTTGATGTGCGGATAAAGAGGGCTGCAGACGACCCAGAGTCGCCCGTTCTGATCCCAGTTCATGTGGACCGGGTTGGCTACCAGCGGCTCCTGGGCAAAGAGATTAATTTCGGCGCCCTCAATGAGGCTGAAAGCATCCAGCTGCGCCTGGACAGCCGTGTCAGGAACTTCTTCGCTCTTGCGCTGTGCATCTGCGGTGGCGAAGGCGAGCAGCGCAGCGGTCGCTGTGCCGATAGGGGTGAGAAGGGATTTCTTCATTGTTTGGCTGGTTAGGGTCGGTGAGTGAAGGGGGTTAGGCGTCGGGCTGGGTGGACGAGGCGAGAAGTTCTGCGATCTGCTCTTCTTCAGCAGCTATCAACGGGTCGAATTGAGGGATTTCTTTGGCATTCTGCCCCTGCTCGTGTTTGCGGAACAGGAACAGGTAGGTCTCGTTGGCTGGGCGCCAGCGGTGAAAGAAGAGACGGTTCTTTTCAATGTGAAGCTCTTTGAGTTTTGAGAGGGTCTTCTCGTCTGGTTGCGCACTGTCCAGGAAAAGATCGGCGGCGATCAGGGTTGCTGCCTTTGTGTAGCCGGCCTCATTGAGGTGCACGCCG
>JAHDFZ010000021.1:8710-19410 GCA_020627905.1 Verrucomicrobiota bacterium | reverse complement strand
CCAGAGAAGTCATCACCACCCATCAGCTGAAACAAGTCGACAAAGCGAATCTCGTTGGTGGCAGCCAGCTCACGGATGCCGTCGCGAAAGGCGGCGAGGATTTTGTTGTTTGCTGTGTGGTCCGGTAGAGGAGCGCCGAGATTTTCCAGCGGAGGAGGGGAAAGCAGCACGATCTCGCGCAGACTGTCACCCGCGGCTTCCTTGAGACGGTCGATCTTCTGCTGATAGCCGTCGAGGAAAGCACCCAGGCTTGATTGTTTGCCAGCAGCTGAGGTCTCCGCTACCTTGGGCTCATTAGTCCACCCCTGGTCGACAGAGAGGGCCGCCTCGGTGCCGTAGGCGAGGAAAAGGACCGATGGTTCGATTTCCTGAGTCACTTTCACCATCCGATCTCGACCGCCCGCTGGAGAGTCGAAGTAGGAGCGCGAATCATTGAAAACCGAGTCGCCACTCCACCCTAGATTTCGGAATTTCGTGGCTGCCGCCTGCGGTCCGGCCGCCAGTTGGAGAGCCGCCTCCAGTTCACCGTAGAGGCGTGCACGCTCGACAAAGGTGTTTCCCACGAAAGCGACCATGTCGTCTGCTTTCAGGGTGAAGGGCTCCTCGGCAGCCGTGGCCTGATTACAGGGAGAGAAAAGAGAACTGCAGACGCCGAGCGCCGTTGCAAGAAAGAAGGGTTTTGTTTGCATATTTTTTACACAGCGAGCCACCAGTTTACCGGATTTTTCCAGATTTGTGCGTTAGAAACGGGTGCGTAATGATGTCACGATCTAATCGGAGGCAGGGGTTTTGTGCCTGATTTGGCAGTTTAAGAGTTGATGTCTTCTGGACAGATATGCACCTGCATCATTTTAAGGGCTCGTGCTTACATGCAGTTCGGATCTCCTGCCTCTGCCAGGGCCCAATCACACCATCGCGAGTGTAGTCTGTAAGTGTGCCCCACCGCCTTTCGACTTGATCACGCACGCCGTCGGGCTATAGGGCACAGCATGAAACGGGAACTTCTCTGGGGATGTGCAATCGGGGCTGTCAGTCAGCTGTGGTGGAACGGAACGTTCTTCATGGGCTGGCATGATCGGGGGCCGTTCGGGCTTCAGCTTGCAGCGATGGTGAGCATGGGGCTGGTCTTTCTCGGCTCAGCGATGGGGATCCTTAAACTACACGGTCCGAAGGTCGTCGAGGCACGAGGGGATCTCCAGGCGCGCGACGGTGTCCAGACAGGAGCCATTATGGCGCTGGGGACTATTGCTGTCGTGTTTCTGGGATTCTGTCTTTACTTTTTTGCGATCAATCCCGATTTCGGAGCGAAGTTCTATGAGCGGCTGAGCGCTGTTTCTCCAGAAGACGGTGGACGAGTGCCCAAAGGGCTGACGCCGGAGGAAGTTGAGCAGACCTTTGGATTCAAAGCCTTTACACCCTTCCACACTCTTTTCGCGCTCTTCATGGCCCTGCTCGGAACGGTAATGGCCCTCTGCGGACTTAAGGTGGTGACGCGAAAACTGCGCACCGCGTGACCAATACCAGCTAGGAGAACGCCGCATGAAACGCACGCAGCGCTCTTTGCTCTGGACGGCTGCTGTCCTCACGGTGGGCCCGATTTTTGCCTGGTTGCTTCTTGTCTCCACCGGAGTCGTGAAAAAACCGGGCGGATCGCTTGAGCCGCCGTTTGACCTTTCCGATCGCCTTTCGTCTGTCGATATCCAGGAACGTGACGGTAGGCAGGTGGCTGTGTTCGAGGACAGCGGCATGACCTACGAGTTCACGGGCGAAGAACTGCTGGCAGAACTGGCGGAGCGACAGCGGCCGCTAAACCCCATCCTGCGCTTGCTCGATGTGACCTCGCCTACGGGTGTGTTCTGGGTCGTGTTTGGACTGCTCGGGCAGGCGGTCTTTATGGGCCGCATGATCGTGCAGTGGTGGGCCAGTGAACGGGCGAAGGCCTCCATCGTCCCCACCGCCTTCTGGTGGCTGAGTTTGCTCGGAGCCTCCATGCTCATGATTTACTTTATCTGGCGGAAAGAGATCGTTGGCTTCCTCGGGCAATGCACAGGATGGGGGATCTATCTCCGGAATCTCTGGCTGATTTATGGCAAACCGTCACGAGAGGCGGGCTCGAAATAACTTGTGCTCAGCGGTTCTTTTTGTTGAGGGGGCGGCGGTTGCGCAACGCCGTTTCCCAGCGTATTCTGAAAACATATGCAAGTTTTGTCCCCCAACTCAGCGATCCTTGAAAAGACCCGTGAACTCTGCGAGCTCCTCCTCGACTCTCCTGAGTTCCATGAAAACACCTCAAAGATCCGCGCCTTCTTTTCGGATGACGAGGCGAAATCCCGCTACCAGCACTTCCACGAACTCAGTGAACTCCTCCAGCAGAAGCAGCAGGCGGGAGAGCTGACGGATGCCGATATCAATGAATACACGGACACGCTGACCGCTCTCAAGGAAGACTCAATCACAGGCTCTTTCATGACAGCCGAAGCGGCCATGAACGGGATCGCGCAGCAGATTTCTATGCACGTTTCGAAGACTCTGGAGTTTGGTCGCCTCCCAACACCGGAAGAGCTGGAAGCCCCACAGGGTGGCTGCTGCGGAGGCAGTGGCGGTGGTAGCTGCGGCTGCTAACCGGCGAGCCGGGTTTCTCCTTCGTGGGAGGAAAAAAATTTCAAGCTATCGAAACTTCTCGCTTGAAATAATAGGGTGGCCGCTTACAATCGCTGCCCCCGAGAAAACTCTATGGTGTAACGGTAGCACAACAGATTTTGGTTCTGTTTGTCAAGGTTCGAATCCTTGTAGAGTTGCCACTTTCCAGCCGCCCTCTTAGCTCATTTAGCGGTTGACCGATTATATGGCCTCGACAATCCCAGGTTTATTCCGCACACTGCTTGATCTTGGTCGTGTATCCAACCTGCCGACTGTTTGGACAAACGTCCTTCTGGGATGGTTTGTCTCCGGTGGTCCCTGGAGCGTGGAGCTTGGATTTCTGATCATCGCCGTCTCGTTTCTCTACATCGGTGGAATGATGATGAACGACGTCGTGGACGCGGAATGGGATCGTGAGCACGCGCCGGACAGGCCGATCCCCAGTGGGCGGATCCGCAAGCAAGATGTGGAAAAGACCGTTCTCGGGCTCGTCGTTGCCGGGGGCTTCGTGGCTCATTCAGTGGCCGGTGCAAGCCTCTATCTCTGTATTGCGCTAACGCTGGCGATCGGTCTTTACAATTGGCTGCACAAAAGATGGGCGGGATCGGTCCTGATCATGGGGGCGTGTCGCGCGCTAGTGATCCTTCTGGCGGCGAGCGCTGCTCCATTGCAGGAGGTGCGTTTTGCACCATCTACCACCATCGTGTTACTGGCTTGCGCATCGCTACTTTACATTGCGGGTCTCACCTTGTTCGCTCGGTATGAGCATCTGAGCCGGGATGAGGCGCAACACGGAGCAAAATGGAAACTCCGCCTCGGTGGCCTATTGCTGACCCTACCGGTGCTCTATCCGCTTTTCACGAGTCGCAGCTTGCCCGGAGATGCGCTCACTTACGCTTCGATCGGGATCGCCGTCATTGCGATCTGGGCGTGGATCTCTAAGGTGCGAAGAACCTTCCGTGAAGCAATCCCACAGGGAGTTTCGCTCGCGCTAGCCGGCATATGTCTCTACGATGCGGCCGCGCTTTTCTTCGTCGATAGACTGGCTAGTGGGCTAGCGTTAGGATGTTTTGGATTAACGCTCCTTCTGCAAAAGAAAATTTCTGCCACATAAGCTGGACAAATTGTATGATGTTTTGGTAGAACCAAAACATGCAGGAGACGCTCATCTTCAACGTGATAGGGAGGGACGAGCCGGGGGTAGTCGAATCAGTCTCGGCAGCTGTGCAGTCCGTCAATGGAAACTGGCAGTCCAGTCGAATGACCACCTTATCCGGTCAGTTCGTAGGCATCGTGCAAATCTCGCTGGCACGCGATCGAGTGGCGGAGTTCGAGGAATCTTTGGAGCGAGTGGCGGCGACTCGGCCGGGAGTCAAGGTTGACGTTCTGCATCGAAGTTCCGCTCTCGATTCTCACGCGACTACTGACGAGGAGCGGAGGGTGCATCTGGAGATCATCGGGCAGGACCGGACCGGGATCGTTTCCTCCATCTCTCATCTCCTGGCTGAGAGCGGGGTGAATGTCGTCGAACTCTCGACAGATTGTAAGGAGGCTCCCTGGGCGGGTGGGACCCTGTTCCACACCCAGGCGAAGCTTGACCTCGCATCCGATACCGACGAAGAGCGCCTGCTCTGGAATATCGAAAGCCTGGCAGATGATCTGATGGTTGATCTATCTTCTGAGAGGAAAGCGCGACTGGTCTAGACAACCGCTCAGCCCAGATCGAGCGACCACGTAAGCGGTATGTTAAGACCGGTGGGCATGGGGATCACGCTGCCATCTGGCGTTTCGCTTGGAGCTGGTAGCGGGAGGGGCTCCGATGATTTCGTGAGCGTGAAGGTTTTCTCAGATGCAGGGAAGTCGTAATGAAGCGGTCCGTTTGTCGATAAAAACGCACGAAAGGACTCGATTCCCTCACTGCTGTTAAGGTCGACTCCTGCTTCCTCAAAAATCATGGCATAGAGCTGAGGAGCGCATCCGCTTGTATAGCAGCCAGCAGCGCACTTGCCGTCCAGCACTTTGTTCTGGTGAGGAGCGCTATCGGTCCCCGCAAAGAATTTTGTCTGACCTGGTTCAGCGATCGCCTGGCGCAAAGCATCTCGGTCCTGTTCGAACTTTACCAACGGGAGACAATAAAGGTGATAGTTAAGTCCCTGCAAAAGAGTTCCCACCGTCAGAAGCAGGTGCTGGGGAGTGATTGTGGCGGCCACGTTAGGGCCGGAGGACGAAACAAATTCAACAGCTTCTTTGGTAGTGAGGTGCTCGCAGGTGATGCGGAGATTCGGATGTGTCTCGACCAATCGAGGCATCATTTCCTTGTAGAAGCGCTCCTCTGCATTGGTTTCAGCATCAAAATAGTCTGCCCCCATCAGCGTGTGATCTTCGCCATGGATGCAGAGAACGGTGCCTGTCTCCTCCATAGCGCGAAAAACGTCTCCACCGAGCCATTCCTCCATCGGCACGCCGAAGTCAGCGTTCGTCGTGCCGTGCGGTGGAGAGTATTTTGCGGCTTCCAGTAAGCCTGATTTTTTCCCCTCGTGGATGTCAGCAGCAGTCGTTTCGCGAGTCAGGTAGAGGGGAGTGATGAGTTTTTCGAATGCATGAGCGCCGGCATCCTTGAGTTCCGCCTGATAGGACTCGATGCTGCGGGCCTCTTTCGTCTCGGGCCCGGCGATCCGGCTCATGGGAGGGATCGTATTCGGCATGGCCAAAGCACCAGCGCAGCCCATGGAGAGGTGGTCAGAGATGTAGGTCCGGAGGCTTGGGCCCTGTCGAAAGTGAGTGTGAAGGTCGAACCAGCGGGGAACAGAAAAAGATGCGCTTGCCATGGGACTCTGATTGTCACAACCTCTCAGGCTTTGTCAACCCACTGTCAAACCATCCGACCTTATGAAACTCACTCTCTACGTCCTGAAAACCTGCACCAGCTGTCGCAAAGCAAAGTCCTGGTGTGAGGAGCAGGGGATCGAGTTCTCCGAAATCGCCATCCGCGAAACACCACCGTCGCTGGCAGATCTGCAGGCGGCGTGTGATCGGGTGGGTGGGGAAGCTCGGAAGCTCTTCAATACCTCAGGTCAGGACTATCGCTCTGGAGGTTACAAAGATCGCCTCTCTGAAATGTCGACGGCGGAGGCGCTGGCAGAGCTGGCTGAAAATGGGAATCTCATCAAGCGGCCGTTTGCACTCCTCAGGTCAGACAAAGAGCAAACACTGGACGCCTGGGTAGGTTTCAAGGAAGCGGTCTACGAGGAGAAGCTGAAACATCAAGCGTGAGCGATGCGAGCTGGGGAGAAGCGAATTCATTCGCACAGGCGAAAGTCCGGCGCCTATACCGATCGTCCCGGCCAGATGACGTCCGCGACTGAAGTCGCTGGTTCATAGCGCGCATGATTTGAGCTCTGGACGTGCGAATTCATTCGCACATGCGAAAGCCAAGTGGTCCCGGCCAGACGATGTTCGCGAATCAATTCGCTACTCCCCAGCCAAGCTATGGAATCGCGACTTCAGTCGCGAGGCGAAAGCCCCGCCACAAGGCAAAAGCCCAGCCGCTGATCCAGAGCCGCCATCCCCACTACCCGCGGCCGCTACTCGTCTTGATATCGAGAAGCATTTGCGCGTTAGAGGGATACTTCTGCATATTCCGCAGCAGCCACTCCATGGCGTCCACCTGGCGATAATTACCCAGGCCGCGGCGCAGGATGTAAACTTTCTCCAGCGCGTGAGGCGCCAGGAGCAACTCCTCGCGTCGGGTGCCTGATCGGTGAATGTCCACAGCAGGGTAGACGTAGTTTTGAGCAATGCTCCGATCGAGCACCAGCTCCATGTTGCCTGTCCCTTTAAATTCCTGAAAGATGGCCTCATCAGCCTTGCTGTTCGTCTCGATGAGAGCCGTGGCGATGATGGTCAGCGAACCCGCTTCACGGGTGTTCCGCGCTGCCGCGAAAATACGGCGGGGGACCTCAAGGGCGCCCACGACAAGACCACCGCTGGCAGTTCCCCGCTTGCCACCACGCATCTGGCTGTTGAACGCACGAGCCAATCGAGTGATCGAGTCCATGAGAATGAGCACATGCTCGCCGGCCTCCACGAGACGTTTCGCCCGTTCGATCGCCAGCAGAGCTACGCGTGCGTGCTCCTTCGAGTCGCTGTCGTTCGAGCTGGAGTAGATCTCCACGTCGGGGAAGCTGTGGCGGAAGTGGGTAACTTCCTCGGGACGCTCATCGATGAGGACAACCATCAGATGCACTTCCTCATCGTAATTCTTCTGCACTCCCTCAGCGATGTGTTGGAGCAGGGTGGTTTTACCTGTCCGCGGAGGTGCAACGATGAGGCCTCGCTGACCGCGACCGATGGGAGACATGAGATCGATCACCCGTGTCGTAAGCCTTGTCGACTCGGTCTCCAGGCGGAGAGCACGATCGGGATTGATTGCAGTGAGTTCCTCAAAGAAGGGGAGATTGGCGTATTCTTCCGGCTCGGCACCGTTGATCGTCTGTAGCTCGACCATCTGCGGACCGCGGACTCCTTTCTTGGAGATGCCTTTGACGATGAGACCGTCGCGCAGGCCATAGTTACGCACATACTCCGGAGTGATGAAAACATCCTGCGGCGACTGCTTGTAGGCATTCCGCTTTTCGCGCAGAAAGGCGAACCCCTTTGGAGATACTTCCACCATGCCTTCCGCCTCTACAGGCTCGGCAGCGGCGAGAGCTTCTGCCTCGCGTTCACGGTCTTTCTGTTTCTTTTCGAGATAACGCTGCCGCTTCGCCTCGCGGATTTCTTCCTTCGAGAGTGCTGGGCGATCATCATCTCCCTTCTCTTCTTTCCGCTCCGGGGCTTCTTCCGCGTCTGTCTCCTCTTTCGCTTTCGCCACCTTCTTCCGCGCTGTTTTCTTGCGGGCAGACTTTTTAGGTGGGGCGTCCTCTGCTGCTTCCGCTTTAGTTTCCTCGGCCTTTACAGCGGTCTTTTTCTTGGCAGCCTTTTTCCTAACGCTCTTTTTCTTGGCAGCTGCCTTTCGGGTGACTTTCTTTTTCGGGGCCTCGGTGGCTTCCGCAGCAGGGCTGCTTTCTTCGGTCAAAGGAAGTTCTTCGGGCGAATCTGTGGGGCACATAAGACAGGTGTCGTAGAGAGAAAGGCCGCAGGGATCTCCTGCGAGGTGAGCAAAGGTGGCAGTAGGCCGATCGCGCGGGAACGCAAAACGGCTCGGGCATGGAACGAAAATTTGAACAGCTCTTTTTGTCAGGCGATAGACAACAGCAACACCTCAGAGCCGATAGGGGTGGGGTAGAAAGACCGGCATCACGCAAGCGTCGTGAATTGGTTGCGGACTCGGGATCGAGAACCGCAGGATCTACCTCCAGGGCAACAGGGACGGTGCCCTGTCACGGGAGTTTTTACCTGACCTAGGCCTTTTGCAAGGGGTTTTTAGCGCCCCCTTCTGCCTGCAGCCCGATCTTTCTCAAAGCTGCGAGCAGCTACGCGAGGATGCCCGAAACCACTTCACCGCTGACATCGGTGAGGCGGAAATCGCGCCCAGCGTAGCGGTAGGTGAGTTTTTCGTGATCCAGGCCGAGTAGGTGCAGGATCGTCGCATGCCAGTCGTGGATATGGACTTTGTCCGCCACCGCTTTGTGCCCATAATCATCGGTCTCGCCATAGCGCAGTCCGCCCTGAACGCCGCCTCCCGCCATCCAGAGGGAGAAACCACGGTGATTGTGATCACGACCATTCGAGCTTTGTCCATAGGGAGTCCGCCCGAACTCTCCGGCCCAGATGACAAGGGTGTCTTTCAGCATATCCCGCTGTTTCAGGTCGGCCAGCAGGCCAGCGATCGGCTTGTCGATACTACCACAGCTGTTGCGCATGTTCGCCTCTAGATTGCGGTGGTGATCCCAGCCCGGGCTATTGAGCTGGATAAAGCGCACCCCGGCCTCGGCCAGACGGCGTGCCGAGAGACACTGCTTACCAAATTCCGCTGTTGCTGTCTCATCGATACCGTAGAGAGCCTTTGTCGCCGCTGACTCGGCGTTGAGATCCAGCACATCAGGCAGGGCGGTCTGCATGCGGAAAGCCAGCTCATAGCTCTCGATCAGGCCCTCCACCTGCGGGTTGTAGGCGTCTTTCGCCAGTTTCGCACGATTCAGGCCGTTGAGGTAATCCAGCTGCATGCGCTGCAGCTCGGGAGACAGGCTTTTATTTTGTAGGTTTGGGATCGGGCTTTCACCTGTTCCAGCCTGACGGGTGCGGGCGCGGGATTGCTTGCCGATGGGAGTCCCCTGGTAGATAGCCGGTAGGAAGGAGCTGCCGGATCGGTTGGCTCCCGCCGGCGGGGCGAGGGTTACAAAGCCCGGTAGGCTTTCGTTTTCTGTCCCGAGACCATAGAGAGTCCAGGCGCCCAAGGATGGCCGGACAAATTGGAAATTACCCGTCAGCAGCTGCGTCTGCGCCTGCGGGTGATTCGGGATATCCGTGTGCATGCTGTTCACGAGGCACAGATCGTCGGCATGTTTGCCCACGTGGGGGAAAAGCTCGGATATGGGCAGGCCGCTCTTCCCCTGGCGCTCGAATGAAAAGGGAGATCCCAGCCATTTCGCAGCTCCCTGGTAGGTCTGGCCACTATCCTCATTGAGTCGAGGTTTGTGATCGAAGGTGTCGACATGAGAGGGGCCACCAGTCATCGAGAGAAAGATGACACGCTTTGCCCGAGCCGGGAGGGGCGGGACTTTCGGGGCCAGGGGATTGGTAGCCTCGGCAGCGCGGAGAATGGATCGACCGGAAGCCATTGTCGATAGCGCACTGAAAGCGAGCATCCCGAAGCCGGAAGCTGATTGACTGAGGAAGTTGCGTCGTGTGTTCATGATGGTCTGGAGAAGGGGCTTAGTTTTTGTATTGAAACTCAGCGCTGGTGAGGAGGGATTGGCAGAAGGAGGAGAAAGCCGCTCCTCCTGGATCATCGATGCCCTGCGAGGAAGCAGTTTCTGCGAAAGCTGTTAGGAAGCGCTGAGTCATGGCGACCTCATCCGCTGAAGCCGGCCGCCCGAGAGCGTGTAGGAAAGCCTGACGGATCATCTCTGTGCGATCGTTGGCCGTCTGCTGCGCCATCCGCTCTGCGAAACTTGCTGCGTGCTCCTGCAGAAAACTCGAGTTCATCATGTAGAGCGCCTGGGAAGGGACGGAGGTGACCTCCCGCTGCCCGCTGATGATCGAAGGATCAGGAAAATCGAAGAGTGCCAGTGAATCCGGGAGGAAGCCTCGGAGGACCGGCAGGTAGACCGAGCGGTAGGGGTTTTCGGCATTCACCTCATCCGCACGCACCAGATTGCGCCCCAGGATCCCATCTCCAGCCTCCTGCACCACGGATGTCGTGGGGCGACTGGGATCCAACTGGCCGGACAGGCTGAGGATGCTGTCGCGCAGGGCTTCTGCCTGCAGGCGGCTGGGATTCGCCCGCCAGTGATAGTCATTCTCTGGATCGATGAGGAAGTTTGCCTCGTGATAGGTGGATGACTGGCGATAGGTCTCAGAGGTGACAATGGTGTAGATGAGAGACTTCAGCGACCAGTCCTTATGCATGAGATAGGCCGCGAGAAAATCGAGCAGCTCAGGGTGGGTGGGGGCCTCACCGGAGACCCCGAAGTTGTCGACCTGGTTGGCCAGGCCGCTGCCGAATATCCAGGCCCAGACCCGATTGGCGATCACTCGACTGGTCAGCGGATGATCCGGGGCGGTCATCCACTGCGCGAGTTCGAGCCGTCCACTAGCTTCTTCGGGTATCGATGGCGTGCTGCTGAGAGAGATAACCTCCAGAAATCCGCGTGCTACGCTTTCCTCAGTGGGGTGCTCTTCCTCACCGCGTATGAGGATGGGGGTATCAAACACTTCGGAACCCTCGCGCATTCCCATGCTCAGCGCCTTCGCCTGGCCTTCGGCATCGTAGCTTTCCAGACGTTTCTCAAGCACGCCGATGCGGTTACGCAGTGTCAGGGCGACGGGGCGCAGCTTGAGGGCTTCATCCGTCCCACGACCCAGCTGCCCGATTTGTTCCCGCACCTCGGCCTGGC
>JAHDFZ010000021.1:0-8700 GCA_020627905.1 Verrucomicrobiota bacterium | reverse complement strand
CATTTCGGTCTGCAGAAGATCAGCATCGGAGAGCGCACTCGCCCCAGCCGAGGCTGTTTCCAGAGCGATCAGCTCCGTCGGACGCCGATTCTGTGAAGAGCGCGCAGTCCCGTAGAGCGTCTCGCTGCTGAGGAAAATGCCAGCCATCGCGTAGTAGTCGCTCATCGATACCGGATCGAACTTGTGATCATGGCATCGGGCGCAGGATACCGTCGAGGCCAGGAAAGCCTGCGTCGTCACATCGATTTGCTCATCAACTACGTCGAATCGGAACTGGCGTCCGCTGCCTTCGTTGACGGCTTTCGGACCCATGGCGAGAAAAGTCGTGGCGATGTTCGCCGCATCGCGTTCTTCTGCAGTATCCGGCTCGAGGAGGTCCCCTGCGATCTGTTCCGTGAGAAACTGGTCGAAAGGCTTGTTCTCATTGAAGCTATCAATCACATAATCACGGTAGCGCCAGGCATGAGGATAGGTCACATTGTGATCGCGCCCCGTGGACTCGCCATAGCGAGCGACATCCAGCCAGTGGCGCCCCCATTTCTCCCCAAAGCTCGTCGAAGTCATCATCGCCAGACTTGCCTCCTCTACCGCCTTCTGGGGATCAGCTGCAAAGGCAGTGGTAAAAGCCTTTACGTCGGCCGGAATAGGTGGCAGGCCTGTAAGGTCGTAGCTCAGACGCCGATAGAGCGTGTAGGCATCCGCTGGTCCTGAAATCTTTCCAGCGACTGCTGGATAAAAGCATCCACTGGATTTTCAGACTGAGATTCTGGAATCGTGGGAAGCTTCACAGGTCGGAACGACCAGTGTTCCCGTCCTGTTTCGTAGTCGATGGTATTTGTGTAGCCATCCGGCACGGATGGATCCAGCTCCGCCTCTCGGGGGGCCGGTGCTCCCATTTCGATCCATTCGCGGAAAAGGGCCACCGTTTTTGCATCCAGCTGATACTTTGGCGGCATCTCCATGTCCGGATCTTCGTAAGATATCGCCTCCAGGAGCAGGCTGCTCTCTGGTTCGAAAGGGACGACCGCAGGTCCGATGTCGCCACCGGCGCGGGTAGAGGCTCGCGTATCCAGCACCAGTCCCCCCTTGATCGAGTCGCCGTCCTTTGAGTGGCAGCGATAGCAATGCTCCGCGAGAGCCGGGCGGATATGCGTTTCGAAAAAGATGACTTGGTCACGCGTGTATTCTTCAGCCGCTAGGTGAGGGACTGCTTGCAGGAATAAAACAAAGAGAAGAGAGGGGGAAAGCTTCATGCAGAGGAGCTGTCTGGAGGTTTTGAACGAACTAGAGAATAGAACGCGGAAGCGCTGAAAGAGTTGCGCGAAAAGTGTCGATTTTGGGGCTGGCCCTCAGCGCTTCTGGCGACAAAGGTGGTTGGTCGCGTCCACTAGCCATCCCTGGGTGCGCCTGCGTCCGTGACGGACAAGCGCCCTTCGGCATTCGCAAGTGCCGGTCCGCACGGCTGTCTAGCATTTCCCCTGTCCGAAGGGGCCTCTAGGTCGGGTGAGGGGAGGGTCTCTTCACGAAAGATGCCGCCCGACCCTTTTGACTTTTTAAAGCTGTGTGAAGGTAGGGGGGACGAAGCGACGCTATTATGATGAGTGACAGGCTTAGACCTTCGCCAGCACTCGAGGCAGCACCGCTCCTCGCTTCAGCGGTGACGCCTAGCTAGGCAAGTCCGTTCTGACGAAAGATGTCTCGCTTGCCCTTTCTGACTAAGCAGCGACCCTTGAATTGGACAAGCGGTTCATTCTTCTTATCGCGTTTTATGTTATTTCCGTGTTTCCAGCTTCCCGAACATGATCCGCTCTTTTCGACTCTTGGATTCATCACCCTGTGTGACAGTTAGCCAAACATCGTCACCATGCTGACGAAAGGTGGGGTATTGAAAAGAATTCTCCGTCTCAAACTGGTATTTCCGCTCCCACGTTTTGGCATCGCGAGAGACATCGAGATAAAACACACTCCGATTCGCACCATTTATATCGCGCTTCACCTGCCACCCGAGATAGTAGAGACCGTTAATCTTATCGAATGTAGGTTTCGAGCTCGCCCCATTGGACACAAACGGCAACACTACGCTCTCGGTCCAAACTCTCCCATCTTCGCTTGTTGAGAAGCGATAATTTCCTCCATCGACACGAATGATCGCTATCCATGTGCCATCTGGCAGCTGATTGACAGCCGGCTCAGACAGCGCATACTTCTGCGGCTCGTTCATGTGGCCAAGCACCTCAAACGTTTTGAAGTCATCATGGACCAAGGCTAGTGCATTCTGACGCCCCGGATAATTATTAATCGCTACGTAGAGCTTCCCATCAAACTCTTTGAACGAGTCGAATAAATAGAGACCAAAGTCTTTTGGCTTTTTGGAAAACCCAAATCGCTGGGCATCTTCATAGAGATACTTTGGCTGCATCGGAAAGGTGCCAGCGGCCGTCTTTAAATACGCCAAATGGATTGTCGGTTCAAAGATGCGTGAACTCAGGTCAAAATCCCGATACCAGGTTTGAGACTGTCTCTTACCCGGCATCTCACTGGCAAAGTAGCAACGAAGGGTATCGTCAGAAATTTGCAAAATGCGTGGAACAAATACCGAACCTACTGGAAGAGTTTCATTTTTAAAAATCTGCTCTCCTTTCGCAATAGGCAAGATTTCCTCCAACTCTAGCGTATCAAGAGACACAACAGAAAGAGTGCTATAAATCCATGGTTTTGCCGCACTCTCGCCCGAGTGGTGCTCGTCAACTTCTGCTACGATGTAGGCGTGACGGTCGACAATTGCCATCTCGGCATCATGCGCGCCCTTCACCTCAGGGCCCGTTACTGTGATGAGGCGATCCATCACCTGATTCGCCTCCGCTACCGGATCCCATCCCTCAGGGAGAATTGGCGTAGTTTCTTGAGCCACAAGCCCACTCCAAGAGATCAAAGAGACCCCAACTGCTGCTATGAAACAAAAGATTTTTGTCATGAGTCCAATTTGCCCAATTTTGAGCGTTCCCACAAAATACGAATTGGCGGAACGGCTTGTTATGTTAACATCTTCTCTCAAGAAAAAGGGATCTTGCGGAGAGAAGGGGGCTTTGGGATTTTCTGACCGCTCCGCTTTACGATACGCCTTCCCTTATGATGTCAGTTGGGGCTGGAATGTTCCTGTTTTCGCAGAAGAACAACAATTAATGGCCATAGGTTGAAAACAAGGCCTGACATGAAAATGCAAATTTGAGTGACTTTAAAGTGCGTGTTGACTGTCGAAATCCCAACAATGATAAAGGCACTTCCTAGCACAGATGCGACAATGATTTTTCCCCAGTCAAGACGGACGGAATAAAATAAACCAAACGCGCCAAACAACAGAACGAGGACAGATGCGGTAACTTTCGATTTCATTCAATTTTCGCTATCCTAATCACTTCATTTTCCCAGCGGGGATTCATCAGCTGGCAGCTTTCCGTCGGACGTCAGTCATAGTTGCACGAACTCACTACATGACATTCTTATGATCGATACTGTGTGAACCGCGATCTTGGGGACAGGCAAAATGCGCTGGTGCGAATTGCCTACTTGGCCGATGACGAATTCGGTGGCGGACAAACTGCGAAAGCCTGAGGCAGCAAGCGTTTCGGCGGATTCGGCCGACCCGCAGACACTACGATTCGTAGCGGCGTCGTAATGGTAGCCAGCGTCGGCAGGGGGATGATGAAAGAGGTTCGGCGACCAGCTTGCTTCTTGTCTGTGGAGGGGCTGTCGTGATGGTAAACGCGCAGCATTCGAATTCAGCGAACATGGCTCGCTCAGCCGTGGGGGCGATTTGTGGCTCGTTGTGGCGGGGAAGTTTGCCCCTTGCGCGAAGGATGCCACGCCTCCGAGAAGCAGCAGAACTACCAGCGCAATCCAACTAAAGGAACGAGCAGGCTGTGATCGAGTGCTGGAGGGTGAGAGACTCACGGTTCCCTGACGGTAGAGGAAGCTTGCAGGAAAAGGAAGGATTTTTCCGGCTCTCCCGCACGAATGATCGCTACAACAAGATTGCGAGATCATTCTCCATCGGTATCTCTGCTCCATCAAGGAGGTGGGCGAGCAGAAGCTTGGCAAACCAGGGGCCGTTGATTACCCCTTTCGACCCGAAGCCATTGAGAAGCGCTAGCTGGGGGTGCTGGGGGTGCCGCCCGATGAAGGGGGTGCTGCGTCTGATGATGGGCCGGACCGCAGCACGATGGCTGATCATAGCAAAGTCGACGTCGACCATGCTGTGGAATTTCTGCAGAACAGCGAGCCGCCCGGCTTCTGTGGTCGATACATCCTCGAAGTTGTGGTCGTAGGTGGAGCCGACTCGCCAGCGGCCGTTTCGTGTGGGGATGGCCCAGCCACCGGAATTGAGGATCGTATCGTCAGGTTGTAAATCAGGTGCTGACAGCTCGAGGATTTCTCCTTTCGCGGCATTCATGGGGAGCCAGTCGAAAAAGCGATTGCAGTCGGCCTGCCAGCCCTGAGCGAAGATAACCTGAGCAGCCTCGACATTTTCCCAGCGTGCTCCGGAGCTTGTCACCTTCAGTTCCCGGCTATCAAATTCGGCGATGGCGTAGGAGAGGCGGGCGAGAAGGAAGCGCTGTGTGGCATCGAGAAAGGCTGGCAGATCCATCCAGCCTCCTTTCTGCATGAGGAAGCCTCCGTGCTGGCGAGCAATGCCAGGGTTTTCTTTGTAAGTGTCAGGTAGGGGCTGCCAGAAGCCATCCAGTTTTGCTGCTTCGGCGGGATCGGCTATTTTGTCCTCCCAGCGCTGCTTTTCTGCTTCGTTCTGGAAGAGGCGCGCAATCGGGGTGGGGTGAAAGAATGAGGCTTCCAGAGCTGATTCGTAGCGTTCATACCACAGGGAGGCATAGGCCAGTCGCGTGGGCAGAGAGGCGGGTAGGTGAAAGCGGCCACCGGCAATCGGGGTGATCAGCCCGGCGGCGACACGTGAGCTGGTCTCCGCCTCATCGCGATCAATGACGAGGACGCGCTGACCGCGCTCAATGGCGTGCAGAGCGAAGAGGGAGCCGGCAAGTCCCTGCCCGATAATGAGAAAATCGACCTTCACGACATTTCGCTCGGTGTTTTGATCTCGAGCAGCCCTTCTTCGGTAACCAGCGTGTGCATAGCAATATCATGGGATTCTGTCGCGACATCAGTCAGTTGTGTGGCGAAGCAGACACCAACCCTCTCTACCTTTTCACTGAGGCGATCGAAGAACCGGTCGTAGTGGCCCTTTCCTCTGCCGAGGCGGTGCCCGCTCTCCGGATCAAACCCGACGCCGGGCGTCAGCACGAGATCAATATCTGCGTAGGCAGCTTCCGCGCACTCAGGGGAGGGGGTAAGGATACCGAAGTCGCCCTGCACCAGATCTGCTTCGTCCGAAACGATGCGAAAGCAAAGCGTCTCAGCGTCAGAGAAGCTGGCGAAAGCCCATTCCTTCTCTGGAAACTGCCTGACAAGATCGGAGAGATCCGGCTCGGAGTCGAGAGCTGCAAAGCTGCAGATCAGCTCCGCCTGCCGGACGGCCTCATTCCGGGCGAGAGTTTCGCAGATGGCGGTAGATTTTGCTGCTTTCTCAGCCGCGCTCAGTGCCTTCACGCGGGTGAAGAGGTCCCGCCGCTGCGTTCTTTTTTCCGTGACAGGCATCATCCTACTGGCTCTGGCGATAGAGGGCCATCGCCTCTGGCAGAGCGGCTTGCAGATCGGCCATGCGGCGTTCATCGACAGGGTGTGTGCTGAGCATCCCGGGAGTTCGGGGGCCGCGCTGATTCTGCTGCCGCCATTGGGCGAATCTCTCCCACAGGCGGACTGCCTCTCGTGGGTCGTAGCCAGCGCGGGCCATGTAGAGCATGCCCAGCCGATCTGCCTCGAGCTCCTGCACGCGGCTGAATCTCTGCTGGTTCAGGAAGGCGGCACCGGCGACTGCTGCGGTGGCGGCTTTGTTGTCAATGTCACTGCGATTGAGTGCCACGTTCGCCCCGAGGACGGCAGCGGTGGAGAGGGTGGCGTTAGTCAGGCGCTGACCGGAGTGTCGCGCCACGACGTGTGCTACCTCATGACCGACTACAGCGGCCAGACCGGCATCGTTTTTGGTGATAGGGAACAGTCCTGTGTGGATGCCGACTTTACCGCCAGGAAGCGCGAAGGCATTCGGGCTGGAATCCTCGAAAACGACAAACTCCCACTCCGCTCCGGGTAGCGGCATGACCTTTGCCAGACGAGCGCCTACGCGTTCGAGCTGTGCGTTGTAGGTCGGATTCGTCGAGATCCGCTTCTGACTCTTAATCTTGCGGAACTCGGTTAAACCAAGAGCGATCTCTTTTTCCGGTGAATAAAGATTCGCTCGTTGCACAGCACCTGTCTGCGGATCGATCGATCGGCAGCTCGTGGAGAGCAGCAGGAGCGATGCAAGAGCCACCGTTAAGGCGAGAGGTGGTAACGATTTCATCAGCATAATAGAAAGTATGGATTCAGCCGGATTGGTAGCGCCAGCGCTCAGTCATAGACGTCTGATAGATGCTTCTTCGTGAGAAAAAACCAAAAAAGTGCATTCCCGGTGACTGTTTTGGGACTTGGATTCGTCTAAGTTACCGTATCAGCCCACGATTTCGCGAGAAATTTAAGCTTGATTAAGTATTCAAGAAACCTCTTACTATAATTGCTATGAAAACAAAAATTGCTCTTAGTTGTGTGGCTGCGGCCTCTCTCTTCCTTGTCAGCTGCAACGGCACAACGCCTCAGCAGAACAGCGCTCTTACTGGTGCAGCAGCTGGTGCCGCGATCGGTGCCCTGGCCGCTGGTGACGGTGATCGCGCCGAGGGTGCTCTCATCGGTGGTGCCATCGGCGGTGTAGCTGGCGGTGTAATGGGACAGAATAAGCGCAACCAGCGCCCTTACTACGGACCTTATTAATCAGATTTAACATCATCTATCCAGGGCGTGTTTTCGCCCAGGGTAGTTTCCATCCGGCAAGCTTATCGGCTTGCCGGATTTTTTTTACCCACCCCGCCAGGTGTATGCAGGGAGGCTGCTTCTCTCCAATCCTTGCGAAAAGCGCGTGGAGTTTTGCCATACATGCCTCGGAAGACCTTTGTGAAGTGGCTCTGGTCGTAAAATCCACATTCGACGGCGATGACACTGAGCTCCTCCTTCGTCTCGGTCAGCAAACGCCGAGCGGCATGCAGTCGCACGCGCTGAAGGTAGGTCGCGGGACTCATCTGGAAGAGATTTCGAAAGCGCCGTTCCAGCGTGCTCGATGAGGTGTTGATCTGAGCCGCCATTTCATCGGTAGAGATACGCTGATGGTAATTGGTCTGAATGTAGGAAAGAACGGGGGAGATGTCGCGGTAGGGGCCGACTGCCTGCCCGGCGCGCTCGAAGTCACGCATGATGCCGGCGATCCCGATCACCTGATCGGCTGCATCGAAGAGCGGCATCTTACTGGACAGATACCAGTGCAGCGTGCCGTCCATGTTGGGAACGAGCCACACGCGGTCGACCAGTGTCTCCCGGGTCTGCATGACGAGTCTGTCCTCTCCGACATACTCGTCTGCCAGGGCGGCGTCGAAGAAATCATAGTCAGTTTTTCCTAAAAGCTCACTGGCCTTCTGCAAGCCGATGGCATGGAGGAGTGCGCGGTTCGCAAAGGTGAATTTCCCGCTTTTGTCTTTCGCAAAACAGTAGGCTTCTGGCAGAAGGTCAAAGAGTTTGGTCACTTCCTGGGGGGAGCGGAGCTGCTGAGCAAAGGATTGGTCCATAGCAGGAGGGGCTGGGAAGGAAATCGAATGGCGCGATTCTGTATTTTGACGGGATTTTACCAAATCTTATCTCCCTCATCCAAGCACGCCAATACAAATCGAGAGAAATTGCTGGAGATGAAAGTTCAAGACACTCGCCTGATTCCTCTCGCCGTCGCCATTGTCGGGTTCACCTCTTCAGCTTTTGGAGAAGAGGTCGAAATCGATTACTCCACCCAGATCCGGCCTCTGCTGAGTGACCGGTGCTTCGCCTGTCACGGGTTTGATCAGGAGAAGCAGGATGCCGATCTCGGCTTATCATCATTCGTCGAGGCCACGCAGGATCTCGGTGGATACCAGGCGATCGTCCCAGGTGATGCGGAGGCGAGCGAGGCGTTCATGCGCATGATCACGGATGACGTAGATGACCTCATGCCACCGCCGGAGTCGAATAAGAAACCCTTCACAGCGGAAGAAATCGACCTCATCCGGACCTGGATCAACCAAGGAGCGAAGTATGAGGAACATTGGGCGTTCGTGCCTCCTTCAGCTCCTGCGGTCGACCCTGCCACCAACCCGATCGACCAAATGATCGATGCCCGGCAGAAAGAGATGGGCCTGGAGCCGAACGGAAGGGCGGATCTCTATACTCTTATCCGTCGTCTCTCTTTCGATCTGCGGGGACTGCCGCCTACAGTAGCGGAAACCGAGAGATTCGTAGCTGCAGCAGAACGTGATTTTAATACTGCTTGGGACAAACTGATCGATGAGTTTCTGGCCTCACCAGCCTATGGGGAGAAGTGGGCGCGTGAGTGGCTGGACCTCGCGCGCTACGCAGATACCAATGGATACGAGAAGGACCGACCGCGGTCGATCTGGCCTTACCGAGACTGGGTGATCAATGCTCTGAATGAGGACATGCCCTACGATCAGTTCTCGATCGAGC
>JAHDFZ010000271.1:329-4276 GCA_020627905.1 Verrucomicrobiota bacterium | reverse complement strand
TGAGGGAGGCCTTTCGACATCATGACGCGCTCGAGCATGGGCTGGAATTCCGACTGAAATCTCGCCACGGCGTCAGGGTCTCCCTCCAGAGCCTTGGAAGCGAGCACAAGATCCTGCCCGTGTTTGAGAGGTTGTCTGGAAGTAGTTGTTTCGCTCATGATGAGTCTAGGCCCTATCAGGCCAGGCACGGTAAGGTTTGGGTTGGAGCATCTGCAGTAGGAACATGCTCCCCCTCGGAGTGTGACACGGTGGCACGACCGTTCAAGCCTTTTCCAAACTGGGGAACATCGATCCGGGGACCAGCAACTCTTACCGAGCCTGCTGGAGAGTCTCCTCAATCATCGCACTCAGCTCGGCAATTCCGTATGGTTTCGGGAGTGCTGCCTGGTAGCCACGCTCCAGGAAGATTTCATGATCCGCCTTTTCCACATAACCGCTGGTAGCAATCACAGGGAGCCTGGTCCCCAAGCCTCTTAGCTCACTCAAGACTTCATCTCCACATAGGCCGCCCGGGAGCGTCATGTCGAGCAGGACGATATCAATCGGGTTGCTGCTCTGCAGTGCTGACTGATAGGCCTCGATACCGGACCGACCGTCGAGCCGGGCTGTCACCGTATATCCGGTGCGCTCCAGAAGCTTCTCCGTAGCCTTCAGCACTCGCTTGTCATCATCGACAACAAGAACGTGTGCCTTTTTATTAATCTGGCGAGGCGCAGACTTCCGATAGTCCTGAAGAGAGGCCTGGTTTTTCTCAGCCTGCTCCAGATTGCTCTCATCCTCGATGGCAGGGAAAAAGAGCAGGAACTCCGTTCCGGCTCCTTTCTGAGAAAACACATGAATCTGCCCACCATGTGACTCGACGATCGTCTTACAGGTTGCCAGACCAAGGCCTGAGCCATCTTTTTTCGTTGTGAAATGAGGCTCAAAGATCCGCTCCATGAGTTCCGGTGGGATCCCATGTCCCCGGTCACGGATGGAAACGGCGGCGAAGTCACCCGCCGGCATACCGAAACGATTCTGATTGGTGAAGGAAGCCTTACCGCCTTTCACCTCGATCATTCCCTGTGCATTCGGGGTCGCCTGGCAGGCATTGACCAGCAGGTTCTGAAAGACCTGATAGAGCTGATTGGCTCGAGCATGGATGGCTGGCAGCTCGCGCGCAAAGGAGAGTGAGCACTGGATATTGGTGCCCGCTGTGCAGACGGTAGCAATGCGGCGAATCAGCTCAGGAAGTCGCACAATCTTCGTTTCCGCCTCTCCACCTCTGGAGAAGGCGATCATCTCGCCAGCCAGTAGTTCTGCATCCTGAAGGGCTTCTGTCGCATCGGAAAGCGCTTCATCGAGAGCTTTCGGCTCAGACATTGCACAGGAAGCCATCTCAAGACTGGAACGAATCGTCTGCAGCGCATTGCGAAAGTCGTGAGCGATTCCACCGGCCGCCAGGCTGAGGGTCTGCAGCCGCATCGCTGTTAGCTCATGGCCGGAAACTTCTGCTATATCACCCGATCTTTCAGCCGGGTCCGGCGAAGGCCTCTCCGGCTCCAGCTCATTCGAAACTTCTCTCACCTCTGCAGAGGGAACTGGATCAGCTGGCATCGCAGGCGCATCATGATGCTGCGCAGCCGGGGACTCCTCTACCGATTGATCTGTCGGATCTATTTTAGATTCTTCCTCCTTTTCAGCTGCCAGAGGGGTTTGGCTGCTCTCTTTTTCGTCTTTCACCACCACTGGCTCACTCTCAGAGGGCGACCACCCAAGAGGCAGGAGTGTGATCAGAAACTCTGGCGCTGTCTGTTTCGTCGACGAGTCACTTTTCCGAATCGTCCAGTAAGCTCGTTCGCGCTTGCCGCCTCGTCCGACCACATCACGCTCCATCCAGAAATAACGCTCACTTTCGGCGATCGCGGGCAACTTGCGCAGGAGACTCTTCAAATCACTAGGCTCATAAATCAGGCCAAAGGGCGCTCCCTGGAGTTCAAAGAGCTGAAATCCTGTCATTTGGCAGGCGAGGTCGTTCGCAAAAACGATCCGCGGACCAAGAGGCGTGGTGCTCTGCCCCTCGATCACTAAGATACCTTCGTTTGCCGCAGCCGCCTGATGGTTGGCATCCTGTTCGATTGAGGGGACGGAAGCAGACATTTTTCGAGCAGAATCTTGTTCAAAAAACAAATGATAGCCGCTCAAATGGTAAAGAAAAGTATAAAATCAACACATGCTTATTAATTAGGCAAAAAAATACCGCCCCCTGGATGCGAGGGCGGCTTTACGGTTAATCGTTGGCTGATTAAAGTCGGCTCTAGCTGAAGAGTGGCATGATCGGTTTGCCTTCGGTGACGATCGAATCGGTTGCCTTGTCGTGGGTATGCCCTGCAATGAGGAATGGCCGCCCTGTCGGGGAATAGACCACCTTGTTCAGGTCCAGCCCCATGGCATGAGCGATCGTCGCATTAAAGTCTTTCGGCTCCACCGGGTTTTCTTTGACTCCGTTCCCGGCTTCGTCAGAAGCACCATAAACCTGACCACCCTGGATGCCACCACCGGCCAGCATAGCAGAAAAGCAACGCGGGTGGTGATCGCGGCCGCCGTTGACATTGATGACCGGCGTCCGGCCGAATTCGGTTGCGAGAGCGATGACAGTCTTATCAAACAGACCTTCCGCCTTTAGATCATCAATCAGAGCAGAAAGGGCCATATCGATAGGATTCGTCTTGCCCTCAATCCTATCCCAGAGTTCGTCGTGCATATCCCAGCCGCCATGACCGACCTCTACGAAACGGACGCCGGCTTTGATAAGGCGCTTAGCAAGCATGGCACCCTTCCCGACCCGCGTATTGCCGTAACGCTGAGTTTTCTTCTGGTAATCAGGTTCTTTCGAAAGATCGAACTGCTCCAGATCCTCACTCTGCATCAGCTTGAGCGTCTCATCATAATACTGTGTGTAGGATTTCACTTCATCATGCTGAAACTTGCTGCGAAACCCTGCGTCGAAGGTATTCATGAGTTCCAGACGCTTTTCGAAAAGATCCTCATTCACTCCACGGGCGAAGCCGATGTTATCGATCCCCACATCCGGATCAGCCACAGGCAGAGGGGCATAAGTCGGGCCGAAAAAGCCAGGGCCAGGGTGGTTATTGGAATTCCCAATGATCACACTGTCAGGCAGGGTTTCTAACCTCTTTCCCTGGAGGCGTTGCCCCCAAGCCCCCATGGATGGGTGAACGATGGTAGACCTCGGCTGATAACTCGTCGTAAGCCAGTAGCGTGCATCCTGGTGATCCCCGGTCTTCTGCGTCATTGAGCGAATGACGGCGATGTCCTTCGCTCGCTTGGCGAGATTCGGCAGATATTCAGCAAATTTGATCCCTGCAATTCCCGTGTCGATGGCGCTGGTCTTCCCTCCCGTTTCAGTGCCGGGCTTCGGATCAAACGTCTCCATATGGGACATCGCGCCCCCCATGTAAAAGAAGATACAGTGTTCTGCTTTACCACCGGAGGCCGCAAGGACCTCATTCGGGTTGGCATAGGGGAGGATGCTCACTCCCAGGGCAGTCCTTGCCGTATTTTTAACGAATGATCGACGGCTCAGGCCATCCCATTTCTTGTAGTTCACATTCATAGATAGATAGGTGTTATCGTTTCGTTGCTTAAATTACTGAATGAAGAGGAACTCGCGCGTGTTGACCAGTGCCCAGACGACACTGCCGATCCCTTTTGCTTCTGCGGCCTCATCTGAGATTGATTTGTCCCGAACACGCATTCCGGATTGCGCCTTCGATTTTTCCTCCGAGGAAGGATAGCGGCCGAGGATACTGAGAAACATTTTATCAATTTTCCCACGCTTCGAGCCGCGGCCGTTAGCGATCTCTTTAATGAGGTAGGCCTCAGGATTCGTAATCAGATCATTGGTGATCTTTCATCATGGTCATCACTGGTAGATCCGTAAGTGA
>JAHDFZ010000271.1:0-319 GCA_020627905.1 Verrucomicrobiota bacterium | reverse complement strand
TTCGTAAGCAGATCATTGGTGATCTTGCCATTCATCATGGTCATCACTTGCGGGGTAGATCCGTAAGTGAAGCTGTTCTCGATGATCTCCTTGTCGGATTGACCAAACTTGCGCAGGAAGTGTGTATCACGCATGGGCAGAGAAAGCTCCGAGGCGCGCGCCAGGTATTCTCCCTGAAATCGATCCTCTGGCGTCACGCGCTTTCCATCGCCCTCAACAAGGGAAAGCCTTCCGTAGGTAGCCCGCTTCCTGAAATCCACGGCCTGCTCTGGGGTTTTAATTTCCCGCAAGTCAGTAGTTATAAAATCCTCCCATTCAT
>JAHDFZ010000270.1 GCA_020627905.1 Verrucomicrobiota bacterium | reverse complement strand
ACGTATCCTCAAGCAGCCCCCTCTGTTTAAGGTCAGTCAACAGAGCTGAGATCGGGCGATCGACCTGCTTACACTTGTCGATGAAGCCATGGTTGAGCGCTTCGTTTTTGCTTGAGCCGTGGGAGTCCCAACCCCAGTCGAAGAGCTGCACATAGCGGACGCCCTTCTCGATGAGTCGACGAGCGAGCAGACAGTTGTTCGCGAAGCTTTCTTTGCCTGGCTCTGTTCCATACATCTCGTGGATATACTGGGGCTCCTCTTTGATGGACATCAGCTCGGGCACGGCTGCCTGCATACGATAGGCCATCTCGTATTGAGAGATCCGAGTCAGCGTCTCAGGGTCACCGAACTCGTCGTAGCTCTGCTGGTTGATGCGGTTGAGCGTGTCGAGAGCCATCCGCCGCACCTCGCGGGTGTTCCCGGCAGGGTTGGAGATGTTCAACACAGGATCTCCAACGGAGCGGCACTGCACGCCCTGGTAGACGGAGGGGAGAAAGCCGGCGCTCCAGAGAGCTTTGCCGACTCGTGGAAGGCGGCCACCTGACAGAAGAACCATGAATCCCGGGACGTCTGAGTTTTCTGTCCCCATGCCCCAGGTCACCCATGATCCGATGGACGGCGCGCCCATCTGTGCCTTGCCGGTGTGCACCATTAGTTGGGCAGGACCGTGGTTAAACTGATCGGTCTGCATCGATTTGATGAAGGTCAGATCATCTGCGTGCTGAGCGAGGTGCGGCAGGCGGTCGGAGATCCAGGCTCCAGAATGCCCATGTTGTGAAAAATTCGCCTGCGGACCCATCATCATGGGAGTGCCCTGGATGAAGGCGAAGCGCTTGCCTTCAAGGAATTCAGAGGGACATGCTTTCCCATCCAGCTTCTTCAGCTCCGGCTTGTAATCAAAAAGCTCGAGCTGACTGGGCGCTCCAATCATGTGGAGATAGATGACTCGTTTTACCTTTCCTGAATGAGGTGTCGGCAGCTGAGCCAGAGGGTCTGCATCGTTCCGCTTTTGTCCGCCAGCGGCACCCATCAGTTGGGAGCCTAGGAAGAAGCCACCAAGTCCTGTCGAGCAGGATTTGAGAAACTGTCGGCGTGTATCGGCTTCGAGCTGCGATCTGAAAAGCTCGTGCTGTAGGGATTCGATTTTCATAGTTTGCGACAGGTTTATAATTACTTGGTGAAACTCTCGTCGAGGTTGAGTAGGACCTTGGCAACGACGGTGTAGGCAGCGCCATCGGGTGTTCCGGCGAAATCCTTCTTGAGGGAGGGATCCTCTGCATAAAGCGCCTCCATCGTCTGGAATAATTCGGTAAGTTCGCGCTCGACCCCCGGTGGGATCGGCCGGCCCGTGCTCAGGCGATGGGCTTTATCGAGCCGCTGGGCCAGAGAGCCCTCCGTCTGGTATTTCATGACCCGAGCAAGTCCTGCTGCAGCCTCAGCAAATGTCTCATCGTTGAGGGTAAAAAGAGCTTGTAGGGGAGTGTTCGAATTCAAGCGGCGGGGGGCGCAGAATTCCCGACTCGGAGCATCGAAGGTGGCGAACGTGGGGAAGGGGATTGACCGTTTCATGTAGGTGTAGAGAGATCGGCGGTAGCGATCGGGGTCACCTTTTTTCGGGGTGTCCCACTCGTCTTTTACGAAAGGCTTCCAGACGCCTGTCGGAATCGGCGGGTGCACGGGCTGGCCATAGGCTTTGGTAGAAAGAAGACCGCCGACGGCAAGAGCATTGTCCCGGATGGCTTCGGCATTCAGGCGAGTCCGTGGTCCACGGGAAAGCAGTCGGTTGGCCGGGTCGACCTTCTTCTGCAATTCCGTCGAGTGGCTGGCCTGCTGGTAGGCATAGCTGGTGACGATGTCGCGAATGAGCGGCTTCATCTGCCAGCCGTGCTCGTGGATGTAGCGATGGGCCAGATAGTCCAGCAGCTCGGGGTGAGACGGTTTTTCCCCAGAGGTGCCGAAATCCTCAAGAGTAGCGACCAGCCCGACTCCGAAAATCTGCTGCCAGATCCGATTCACAAAAACGCGCGCGGTGAGCGGGTGTCGTGGATCGGTCCACCAGCGGGCCATATCCAGTCGCGTAGGTTGGTCACCTTCGACGGTAAACGGAACGGTTTTCGTGAGCTCGTCAGGCAGGCCGCTGCCGACCTGGTGCTCCTTGGTCAGGAAATTGCCACGAGCGAAGACGTGGGTCGGTCTTGACAGACGATCAGGGCGCTCCTGCATGATCGGGACTTCAACCGTTTTGACCTTCTGCTGCTCTTTGGAGATGGCGAGAAATTCCTTTCGCAGTTCGATCCGATGATCGTTGGCGGCCCAATCGGTCCAGGCCGGATCGTTGCTGTATTCCACTGTTCCACGCCGGATCACCATGGGGAAACTGGCTAGGTAAAATGAATTGAACATGGGGGACAGACGGACCATCTCTCTCGGTTGCAGGGATATCGGCTCTGTTGGGATCAGATTGATCCACCGCTCGTGGTTGATGCGGGTGTAGACGCCCCAGTTGCGCCCGTTGGGGCCGATTACTTGCTTCGAATCATCGAGACGTGTCGGTGTGTCAGCGAGGCTTGCCGCAAATTCTATTTCCCTCAGCTGATTTCCTTCGACATCTGTGACGGAAGCCTTGAGCGATGTGATGAGGAAGCCCCAGTCTGAGTCTCGCAGACCTGTCTCTAGGTCCTTGGGGCTAGCCTTCAGGCGGAGTGCTGTGATCGGATCTCCTCCGGCAGCCGAGAAGCTAAGATGGTAGGTATCCGCTTTTTTCGCGGCCCCTTCGAGGTGGTAAAACGCTTGTCCATCAGAATCGTTGGAAATGGTAAGGGTAGCCCCCTTTTCCGATACGGCGTTGAGGTCAGCTGGTGTGATCCATTTGGTTTTTTCGTTCACGGCCATGCCATGTGACCACAATTTCTCGGCCATATTGATTCTCCGTTGCTCTAACTGGTGGTAGTTTTCGTAGGATCCCGGATCCAGGGGCACGCGCATGACGGGTTTGTCCCCTGAGATATCCGAGTCAGCGGTGTTGTTGAAGAACGACATGAATTCAAAATACTCATCATGACGGAAGGGCTCGTAGGGGTGATCGTGACACTGCACGCAACCGAAGGTCATGGCTCCCCATGTCTGCCAGGTCGTGCTCATGCGGTCCATGACTGCCTCGATGCGGAATTCTTCATCATCGGTGCCACCCTCCTCGTTTGTTTGAGTGTTCCGATGGGCGGCGGTGGCGATCAGGTCCTCCATAGAGGGATTGGGCAGCAGGTCGCCCGCCAGCTGCTTTGTTGTGAATTGATCAAATGGAAGGTCCTTGTTGAAACTGCGGATTATCCAATCTCGATACGGCCAGACCGTGCGTCGCCTGTCGACGCCCAGCCCGCGCGAGTCGGCATAGCGAATGGTGTCGAGCCACATGGAGGCCCACTTTTCGCCGAAGGCTTTCTCGTTCAGCAGGCGGTCGACAGCTGCCTCTACCGCGGCTGTTTCGCTCCTGGCGAACGCGGTCTCAAAAGCGTCAAGTTGGTCGATGGTAGGCGGGATGCCCGTCAAATCGAGGGACAGGCGCCGGAGCAACCGACCTGCATGTGCCTTGTCACTGGGTGCTAATTCGGTGGTGGCGAGTGCCTCGAATATGAAATGGTCGATATCATTCTGGGCTTTCGTCGCAAAGGCTGAATTGCGCTCAGGCTGAGCATTCTCAATCGGCCGGAAAGACCAGTGCTCACCCCAGTCAGCACCCTGTTCGATCCAGCGTTTGATGATGTCGATCTCTTCTTCGGTCATTCCCTCCGGATGCTCATCGCGCGGCGGCATCTGATCCGTCTCATCATCTGTCGTGATGCGGTAGAATAGCTCAGAGGCGTCAAGGTCCCCTGCTACGACCGTTAGATTCCCTGACTCGCCCTCGAAATCGACCACCTGATCACGGAAGATGAAGGAAACGCCGCCTGCCTGTTTCACCCCGCCATGGCAGCCTGTGCATTTAGCGCTTAAGATTGGGCGGACCTCATTGGCAAAATCGACTTTCTCTCCGGCCCGCATGCCAGAAAGCGAGAGGCACGTAGTAGCCGCAGATAAAACAGTGAAAACGGAACAGCGCATTAAGCAACATACCAGATTTTTGCCGTCTTAGACCAGAACCATATGGCGCTTTCAAAAGGAGCCTTTTCGCAAAATTGTCGGTATCCGCTACGCTTTTTGTTCGTAGAGCTGCTACCAACCCATGGCTACCCAACCCATAGATGATCTTAAGGCTAAGCTGCGTGAGGTGCCTCACAAGCCCGGGGTCT
>JAHDFZ010000269.1 GCA_020627905.1 Verrucomicrobiota bacterium | reverse complement strand
TTTGCGGCTTTCGATTTCCTCAAGATATTCTGAATAATGGCTCATAACAGGCGGCGTATATTACGAGCCTGTCACCTCTCGTTTCAAGCAATTTTCTCCCGCTGGATCCCGTGTGGATGCGGGTCCAGGGTTATCCTATACCTCTCGCAGCTCTATGACGACTACCCCCTCGCTCATCGTATTTGATCTGGATTTCACGCTCTGGGACTGCGGCGGGGTCTGGGTAGATTGCTCGTCACCGCCCTACAAGCTGGAGGGGGGAAAAATCTATGATCAACGCGATGAAATCATGCGGCTGTATGAAGACGTCCCGGAGATCCTCGACTGGTGCGATGCCAACAACATCCCCATGGCACTAGCGTCGCGGACGACAGAGCCTGATTGGGCGAGAGAGCTACTTCAGCTGATGGATTTACCCGTCCGCTTCCCTTTCCAGGAGATTTACCCCAGCGAGAAGACGCGCCACTTCTCCCGCATTCAGGCAGAGAGTGGCGTCCCCTACTCCGAAATGCTCTTTTTCGACGATGAGCAGCGCAACATCATCGATGTCCAGGCGATCGGCGTCGATGCCCGGCTGGTCCGAACAGGACTCAATGCTACGACTTTCCACCACAGCATCGAGACCTTCGGCCAGAGTGCTTCTGATTAAACAAGCACCTTACCGGTCATTTCAGCCGGTTGCTCCACTCCCATGAGGTGAAGCATGGTCGGCGCGATATCGGCGAGGATGCCGTTCTCCAGAGTTTTCCCTGCCGCATCGGGTGCCACGTAGATGAGGTGCACCGGGTTTGTCGTGTGAGCGGTGTGCGGCTTGCCGTCCTCACCGATCATTTTTTCACAGTTCCCGTGGTCAGCAGTGATGAGCAGCTGGCCTCCGAGGGAGAGCACTTTTTCGACAACTTGATCGACGCACTGATCAATGAACTCCACCGCCTTGATAGCAGCAGGGACATTCCCCGTGTGCCCGACCATGTCAGGGTTGGCGAAGTTGATGATCGCCATGTCGTAGTTCTCAATGCGGCTGAGCACGGTGTCTGTGACGTCTTTGGCCGACATCTCCGGCTTTTCATCGTAAGTTTTCACATCCTGCGGAGAAGGCAGCACTTGCCGATCCTCTCCTGTGTAAGGCTCCTCGACACCGCCATTGAAGAAGAAGGATACATGAGGGTATTTCTCGGTCTCAGCGATGCGCAGCTGGGTGAGCCCGGCCTTGGCCACGACCTCTCCCAGCGTATTGACGAGTTCCTCAGGAGCGAAGATGACGGGGCAGTCGTAGGTCTCGTCGTATTCGGTGAGTGTATAGTAGGAGACGGGCCCCCATGCACCGCGGTCGAAGCCATCGAAGTCCGGCTTGAGGATGGCTTGGGAGAATTGGCGCGCGCGGTCAGCGCGAAAGTTAAAGCAAAGCACGACATCGCCCTCGCGCACGCGGGTGGTGTCTGCTTCCTCAAAAATCAGTGCCGGCATGAACTCATCGGTGAGGTCTGCCTCGTATTTTTCGGCTACGGCAGCTGAGGGACATTTCGTGGAAACTTCCCCCACCCCATGGACGATGGCATCCCAGGCCAGCTTGGTCCGGTCCCAACGCGTGTCGCGATCCATGGCATAGTAGCGGCCGACGACAGTGGCGATTTTCGCCCCTGATCCTTCTAAGCCTTTCTCACAGTGGGCCAGGTAGCCAGAGCCGCCCGTAGGTGACGTGTCGCGACCGTCTGTGATCGCATGGACGTAAATGTCATCCACCCCAGCAGCCTTCGCCGCATCAGCGAGGGCGATCATGTGATCCTGGTGACTGTGCACGCCGCCGTCGGAGATGAGGCCCACGAGGTGCAGACGTTTGCCCTCCGCCTTGGCGAAGGCGTCAACGATGTTCGGCAGTGACGCCAGCTCACCGTCATCGATCGATTTGTTAATCCGCGTGAAATCCTGGTAGACGATGCGTCCGGCACCGAGATTCAGGTGTCCCACTTCTGAATTGCCCATCTGGCCATCCGGCAGACCGACGTCGAGCCCGCTGCCGCTCAGGTGAGAGACTGGGTAGGTCTCCATCAGCCGATCCGTGCTCGGGGTGTTTGCGAGACGCGGGCAATCGCCGGCCGCTTCCGCTCCCTCAGGTCCTGCGGGGTTGTCGCCCCACCCATCACGAATAATCAAGACAACAGGTTTTTTCGCCATATTGCTGAGTTTGTTCCCTAGTTTCTTTAGCAACGCAAATATGAAATCGCGCAAAAATGGGGATGGGCGCTCGGGTGGCTGAGCTACGCTCTGATTTTCTGCCCGATGCGGCGTTGGACGCCAGCGGCAAAGGGCAGCCGGATGTAGCGAGGGATCGCCTTGTGCTCTTTTCGGAAGGTCAGAAAGAGCGAGCGATGCTCAAAGATATTCAGGGAAGCCGATAAATCCCAAAGGGGCGGCAACACCAGCGTCACCTCCTCAGAGACACGGGAAAGCTCATCGAAAAACGCCTGCGGATCCTCGACGTGCTCAAGGGTGTGGCTGCAGAGGCAATGGCGGAAATGATTTGTGGGAAAGGGCAGATGGTAGACGTCATCTACCTGCACATAATTCGGCACCTCAGCGTGTTTGACGATATCGACATTGACCCCGCCCCCATCGGTCTTCCCGCAGCAGATATTGAGATCCCACTTCTCACGTCGATTGCGAATGCGTCCTCCCAGCACGCGGTAGCTCCAGAAATTGGCGAAGAAGAGCCAGGAAACCAGACAGGCTAATGCGATCAAGCCGGAGAGCAACGACGTCATGGCTGTAGAAAAACGGCGCCGTCAGAAGTGCGCAAACGATCGTGTTTGACATTTTTGACAAGTAAAGCTTGGGAAGATGCCAACGGGGTCCCCCATCACTGATGTCGACGCGCCTAATTGTTCGGACTGCGTGACACATGCTCTCAGTCCCTAGCCCAACGAGAATCGGCGAGTCCCTTCCCTCCTTCCATCTAATTCACGCGAGGCATGTAATATCTCATCAGAGCCTCACGAGAGCGAAACCCCGGACGAAGAGTCTGAGCTTGCCGCACGGTCTGTTGGTAATGGCGACGAGAGCCCTGAAGGTAAGCTCCGTCATCTGGCAGCGCTGAATACCAGGCTTCGAAAGTGGTTGCAGCCCTCACCCAATTCTGAGGTCGCGAAGGAGTTCCCACCTCGAGCATGCGCCGCCGCCAATGTTCTCGATAGAAGCTTTCCGCCTTCTTGCACGCATCAAATTCAATCCTCGCCAGCCGCCACATGAATTCACTCTCGTCCACATCATCAAGCATGGTATCAACGATGAGCTCGTAAAAACTTTCGTAATTCGCTACATTATGGAGTTCGAATATGGCAGCTGACCAAGCCAGATCGCAACTTAAAGGTATCTCCGGCTTTATCTCTGAAGGCAAGGTTCGCCTTACCATAATCGAAGCGGCTCGATTACTCATGGGAATCCTGTGTTTCGCAAGCACCGGCAGGGGCTCTCGTTTCATTGAATCTCCATCCCACAGGATGAGCTGGCCGTGCGCGTGTTCCCCATCGAATAGGGAGCAGATCGTTTTGAGCAACTCAGGACCCAAGAATTCCGCAAGATCAGCATGTCCTCCGAGCATCTGGGGCCTGTCTGCGACCATGCGCTCAAGTTGCCGCATTGCAGGTCCATCACGCTTTGCGAGCCCAGGACAGGGCGCTAGCCACAGAACACTGGCAGCAAGGAGCAATACCTGAGTCAGACAGATCGGTTTTTTCAGCAGATTCATGTAGAACTCAACGAGCCTTCTGGATATTTTCTTAGCCCTTAGTTCGTCTTCAAATATCCCGGACTTCCTCCGCTCACCAGAAACAGTATAGGTAAATCGTGCTGGTGCGAAGCTTGTGGGATCAGGGTGCGGAATAGGCTTGCCCCCAGGGGGCTCAAGTGCTCGCAGGTAGGCCGCACGCCACGGGGATAGAATGAGCGTTGCAGAAGGCTGGATTCCCGACTATGTGAGGGGCCGCTTGCTATGTCTCAAACGACTGCTCAGAAATCCCCTCCTCTGGACGCTATTTCCGTCGCTTCATCGACTACGGAGGAAATGCTGGTGGACAGACAGGCCGTTTTCCGTCGGCTGCTGGGGTATTTTCACCGCGGCCGACTGGCTGCCGGGATTTTCTTCGGGGTTTGCGCCGGGCTCTTTAACGCGGTCTTCCTCCTGGTCCTGAAATCCATTTTCACCATCGTCCTGCCTTCCGGAGAGGGCGAGTTTGGCGAGACGCAGACGGAATACCGCCCTTTTGAAGATCTGCCGATCCTGACGGATTTCGTCATTCGAAAACCGGAGCTGGCACCCGGATACGAGTGGGTCTTCGT
>JAHDFZ010000268.1 GCA_020627905.1 Verrucomicrobiota bacterium | reverse complement strand
ACATCACCCTCATGGTCTACAAGGACGGCTACAAAACCCGTGCGACTGAGGACGGAGCCCCTCTCATCAGTCACATCGAGAGTGTGCGGGACAAATACAATGTGCGTCTCGTCTGGGTCGACACTGGTGATGATGTCATCAACTACATGAATAACGGCCAGAACCGCCGCAAAACGAAGATCTCAGGATTCGAATACTTCGGCCATTCCAACAAATACTGCTTCATCCTCGACTACAGCAATGTCGTGCTCGGAGCGTCCGTTTCCTATCTGCATGAGGTCGACCTGCGGAAGCTTAAAAAGGGCATCTTCGCCCGTGGAGCTTTCGCCAAAAGCTGGGGCTGCCACAGCGGTGAGTCCTTCACGGCAGCATTTAAGCGCGCCACCGGGGTGAAAATGATCGGAGCGATCGGGAAAACTGACTATTCCGACACCTGGAAGCAGGTCCTCCCCTTCGTCTCGCCTGGTGGTCGGTGGACAAGCCGATAGTCGGCGCCTACTTACACGGCTGCCGCCGCTTTCTTTTCCGCCCGAGCCTGCAGAATCGACGAGATGATCAGCAGCGCTGCCGCAATGCAGATGCAGGAATCAGCGACATTAAACGAGGGAAAGTGCCCTCCACTGCTCGGCACCAGCTTGTCGTAGAACGGCAGTTTAAAGTCGAGAAAATCGACGACATAACCGCGGCCGGGCAGGATGCGATCCGTGAAGTTCCCGAGGATACCCGCAATCAAGAGAGCCCCAGCCACCTGGCTCAGGCGATCAGGGAAGAGTCCTTTGCGCCAGAGCAGAAAGATCAGGCCCATGGCAGCGATGCCGATGGCTCCGAAGATCCAGTTTGAGTAAGGATTCCCGTTAAACAACCCGAAGGCCATCCCGGTGTTGTGCACTCGGACGAGGTTGAAGAAGCCCTCAATGATGACTTCCTGATTCCAGATGGTTGGATCCGGGAAGCGCTGAAGAATGGCCCACTTCGTCCACTGATCGAGCGCAAACAACGGCAGGCTCAAAAAGAGGATCAGTTTCAGGAATAAAGGAAGCTTCTTCATGGAGTTGGGAGTGCAGTGCGAGAGCTAGGAGAGTTCCAGCGCCTCTGAGCAGCGATCGCACAAGCCATTGGCCCGCAGGGGCATAGAGCGGCGGCAGCGAGGGCATTCAGCCTCCTGCGTGGCGGCGACGGCGGCTGATGCTTCGCCCTCTGCAGGTCCGCTCTCAACGGCGACCGTCGAACCCATGAGAAACTCAAGCGCCTCCTCCGTATTCTCCGAGAGGAGCTGGCTTGCTACGCCGCCCTCCGGGAGCGTAAAGGTGACGGATGCCTGCTCGCGTTTGTTGAACTGCTCTGACTTGACGGCAGCATCGATCTGAATCTGGGCGAGATCGCGCAGGCGAGTCAGCTCCTCCACTGCCTCACAGGCGGACGTTTCTGCGAAGGCCTGATCAACCTCCGGGAATTTCTGAAGGTGGACAGAGCCTTTGTTGCCAGCGAATTCCCAGGCCTCCTCCGCTGTGTAGGCGAGAATCGGCGCCAGCAGGCGCGCCAGACTATCGAACACACGATGCATGACTGTCTGGGTCGCTCGGCGACGGGGAGAATTTGCCGCGTCGCAATACATGCGATCTTTCGTGATATCCACGTAGAAGGCACTCAGGTCACTGGCACAGAACTGATTCAGGGTATTGAAGACCTTGCGGAACTCGAATGCCTCGTAGGCCTTGCGACAATCCGTGATCACCTGATTCAGCCGCTCCATCACCCACTTGTCGATCAGGGTGAAATGCTCAACGCCAACAGCGTCTTTCACAGCATCGAAATCGTTGATATTCGCCAGGAGAATCCGCAGGATATTGCGGAAGCGACGATATGGCTCGGCCGTCTGTTTAAACAGATCCTCGCCGAACGGCACCTCATTCTGCCAATCGACACTGCTCACCCAGAGGCGAACAATGTCAGCTCCGTATTTGTTGTAAAAGTGCGCGGCATCGGTCGGCTTGCCCTTTTTCTTGTCATCCGACTTCGAAGTCTTTTTCCCGGTATCTTTGTCGACCACGAAGCCGTGGGTCATGACGGACTTGTAGGGCGCCTTGTCCGCTACAGCGACACTGAGCATGAGAGAGCTCTGGAACCAGCCACGATGCTGATCTGTGGCCTCCAGGTAGAGGTCGGCTGGGCGGTCCAGCTCAGGCCGACGATCCATGACGGCTACGTGGCTGCTACCGGAGTCGATCCAGACGTCGAGCGTATCCTTACACCGCTTACTCCCTGCAGGCAGGCCGAGCTGCTCGCACCACCAGGCGTCATCCTTTTCAAACCAGAGGTTCGTGCCCCCTTTTTCGGTAAGATCGGCAACTTTGCGCGCGGTATCAGCAGAAAGAACCGGTTCCCCTGTTTCCGCATCGTAGAAGACTGGCAGCGGCACGCCCCATGTGCGCTGGCGAGAGATGCACCAGTCCGGGCGCGACTCGACGGTGCCGTAGATTCGGTTGTGTCCCCAGTGCGGCAGCCAGTTCACCTCATCGATCTCCTTGAGAGCGGTCTCGCGCAGCGCGTCGATCCGAATGAAGAACTGCGGCACCGAGCGGAAGATGATCGGCGTCTTCGACCTCCAGCAGTGCGGGTAGCTATGCTTGTAATTTTCTTTGCCGATGAGATGGCCTGATGCGGCGAGGATCTTGATGATGGGGACATTCGACTCCAGCACGTGCTCACCCACAAGGGATTCCACGCCGACTTCGTCAGTAAAACAGCCAGCATCATCGACTGGCGAGACGAGGCCAAGATCATTCTGCTGACCTGCCATGTAGTCATCCGCCCCGTGCCCCGGCGCGATGTGCACGGCACCCGTGCCCGACTCCGTCGTGACGAACTCGGCATTGATGATGCGGGATGTGCGATCGAGGAATGGATGCTGCGCCTCACAGCCCTCCAGCTCACTCCCCTTGATCTCCGCCAGTTGAGATTTCAGGGCGAAGCCTGTCTTTGTCTCGAGAGATTCGATCAGCTCCTTCACGACGACCAGCGTCTCGCTCGTCCCCTTCTCGCCGTGCTCGAACTCACCGATGATGTAGGTGAACTGCGGATGAAGCGCGATACCGAGGTTCGCCGGCAGAGTCCACGGAGTCGTCGTCCAGATGACCATGCTCTCCTTCCCGGCCCAGTCCCCGGTCGCGAGAGGAAATTTCACAAAAATGGCCGGATCTTTGACGTCCTGATACTCTACCTCCGCCTCTGCTAGAGCAGTCTGAGCACCATAGCTCCACTGCACAGGCTTCTGACTCTGATAAACAAGTCCCTTCTCGACCAGCGTGGCGAAAACACGAATGATGTCTGACTCATACTCCGGAGAAAGCGTCAGGTAGGGATCTTTCCAATCCGCAAACACTCCCAGACGACGGAAGCTATCACACTGGATGCCGATAAACTCCCGGGCGAAGGCTTCTGAGCGACGTCGAATTTCGGCTGGCTCCAGCCCCTTCGACTCCTTCACCACCTTGAACTCGATCGGTAAGCCGTGGCAGTCCCAGCCCGGGATGTAAGGACACTCGAACCCTGCCATCGATTTACTCTTCAGCACGAGATCCTTAAGCACTTTGTTCAGGGCCGTGCCCATATGCACATCACCATTGGCAAACGGGGGGCCATCGTGCAGGACGAACTTCGGTGCACCCTCAGCCTGTCGCGCCGCGATGACCTGCTCGTAGATGTCCTCTTCCTCCCATTTTTTCAGGCGGACTGGCTCGCGTTTGACCAGATCACCCCTCATCGGGAAATCAGTCTCAGGGAGGTTCAGAGTGGATTTGTAGTCTGTGGAGTCAGACGGCTGGCTCATAATATCAGGCAGAGGATAAAGTCAAATACGACGGAATTCTCGGGCCCATCCGGGCACGAAAGGGCGCGAAACTAGCACCGAGGCCCCCAGTGGTCAAAAGGGAAGCGCAGGAACTCTTAAGCCGCAGTGTCGCGACTCCGCGGACGCTGCTTTTTCACGAAGGCAAAGATGAGAAACCCCACCCCGATAGCCACCATGAACAGTGAGTAGAACTGCCCCCTGGTGAGACCTGCGATCCGCTCCGCATCCGGCTCGCGGAAGACTTCCATACTGATCCGGGCGATCGCGTAACTGATGAAAAACACCCCTGTGATCACGCCGTGGTAGAGCTTGGGCTTCCAGAGCCTGATCAGCAGAAGCAGGAGGAACAGACTCAACCCCTCGCCCGCTGCCTGATAGAGTTGAGAGGGGTGGCGAGCGCTCAGCAGCGGCGAGATCACTGCCTCAATCGGTTCATTCACACGCATCTCGGCGATGATATTGGCAATGGCATTCGGTGGAGAAAGGATCC
>JAHDFZ010000267.1 GCA_020627905.1 Verrucomicrobiota bacterium | reverse complement strand
TTCTTCCCCGAGACAGCTGGCAAGGCTTATGATAAGACGCGCCTTCTCGAGCCGCTGTGGGACAATCGGGCAGACGGTTTATGCTGGTCTCGACCATGGGATCAAAGGCGGCCACTTCGCCGTTCACTCATTCCTCTCTGGGGTGCTCAACTCGGAGGCTCAGCTGAGAGAGAATGGAAATGTCAGCCTCGATCAGTATCTAGCTGAATACATCGGCAACGAAACGCGCTTCCCATCCCTGACCGTAGGCTCAGAGGGTGGAATCCATGGAGGATGCCAGTTGTCCTGGACAAAGTCCGGCGTGCGTGTTCCCCCCATTACTGGGCCGCGTGAGCTTTACGAGAAGCTTTTCGTCTCTGATTCTCCTGAGTTGATTGCCCGACAGAAGGAGAAGCACTCACTCCACGCGTCCATCCTCGACGTCGTTTACGACGATGCCAAAGACCTTCAGAGGTCGATCAATAAAGAAGACCGGGAAAAGCTGGATGAGTATTTCACATCGATTCGCGATGTCGAGAAGCGGCTTGAACTGCGCGATCGCTGGTCCAGTCAGCCGAAGCCGGATGCTCCGATGGAGATCCCGACAGATGTGAACATGGTGGAGGATCTGCCTCTGCTTTATGAATTGATCGCACTCGCGCTGGAGACGGATTCTACCCGGATCGCGACCTTGGAGATCGGTGGCTCATTCAAGCCCAATCACCTGGGGATCGAGAAATCCTATCACGGGCTTTCGCACCATGGTCACCAGGAAGATGCGATCCGCGACTTGTTGACGCTGGAGAGTTATCAGATCGAGCACTTTGGGAAGTTCCTCAGCCGCCTGAAGCGGACTGTCGATGGGGATCAGACCCTTCTGGACTCCACGGCTGTGATTTTCGGAAGTGGAATCGGTAACGCCCATTCGCACACCAACCACAACTTGCCGGTCATTCTCGCTGGAGCGGGCTACCAGCATGGCGAGTTCAAGAAGGTCGAGGGCACAGGAATCAATAAGGTGCAGCTGTGTAACCTTTTCCTCGATGTTGCTCAGAAACTCGGTGTCGAGGTGGAAGAGTTCGGTTCCAGCACCGGGACCTTTGCCTAATGCTCTTTCTTCAGTAGCCCACGACCTCAACCCCGGGCCTTCTCGGCCCGCATCTCTTTGTGTATTCGATGCGCTATCCCGTTTTCCCCACATTCCTTTCCGCACTGGTGGTGGTGCTGTTTTCAGCGACAGCAGCAGCCAATGATCGGGAAGATCTCATCTACGGTTTCCTCGACAGCTATTGCATGGAGTGCCATGACATGGATGTCCAGAAGGCGCACCGGGAGTTCGATAGTTTTGCTTTGCCTCTGGAGAAAACGCTCGATCTGATTTCGGCCCAGGAAATCATTGATCAGGTGACGCTTAACGAGATGCCGCCGAAAAAGGCTGACCAGCCGACAGAGCAGGAGCGGATCGCAGTGGTGAGAGCCCTGCGCGAGAGCATCACCGAAGCGAAAGACCGTTTCGCAAGCACGGGGGGCAAAACTGTTCTGAGGCGGCTCTCTTCGCGCGAATACGAAAAAACGCTCGAAGTGCTCTTCGGCCGGCGAGTGGATACACTTGGATTGACCGCTGACTTCCCGAACGAACGGGCGAGCAAGCATATGGACAACATCGGCAAGTCGCTCGTGACGTCCGGCTTCCTTCTGGATGAGTATTTCTCGGCTGCCGACCGGCTGGTGGAGACGCGCCTGAACCAACCGCCTATTGAGCCGCAAACTTGGCACTTCACGGACAACTTTGTGCAATACGAAGAGCTGACCGGCAGCCACCGGGCGGTATTTAAATTCCAGTATCTCAACATCTACGAGCAGCCTAACTCAGACACCCGCCAGGGGGCTTACGCTCATATCGAAGACTTTCTAGAGGGCGTTCCTGCGTCAGGATATTATGACCTGGAAGTGTTGGTGCAGGGAATGCATCGCGACACGCATTATGACGCAAAAATCTTCCGTATCGATTTTTCCGAACCGTTCATAATGGGCATCGTTCCGGGTGATGTCAGAGCTGGCCATATTCACTATCCGCAGTCTGTTGAGCCGATCCTTGCTACTGGAGTGGTGCCAGATGATGAGCCCGAGTGGCTGCGATTTCGGGTGTGGCTAGAGAAAGGGCAGACTCCGCGATTTATCTGGCCGAACGGTCCATATGAGTCCCGCGCTTCGGTGATCCAGGTCAATAAAAGATACGGACATGAATTTTCTAAGCCTCCCTCGACGGTTTCAGTGAGTCGGACGATGATCCTTCGTGAGGGGAAGTTGCCTCACATTCGCATTTCGGAGGTAAAGGTGCACGGCCCAATCCCTGAAAAAGGCGGAGCTATCGAAGAGCTCGCCGTATTTGGCGAAGAGGGGTTCCAGGAAGAAAACCCTCTCGACTCGGTCTTCGTCTTCGCTGAGCGCGCGTTCCGAAGGCCGCTCACAGATCAGGATCGGTCGATGATCCGGCAGATCTTCATTAAACGCATTGCCGCGGGGGAGTCGCGCCGCCAGGCATCCCTTGATGCCATAAAAATGATCCTTTGCTCGCCCTCATTTATTTATCTGCAGGAGAGTGCTCCTGATGACCAGCCCATGCTGGGGGCTTATGACCTGGCAGCTCGTCTGTCCTACACCCTCTGGGCGGCACCTCCTGATTACGAACTGACGGCTGCCGCTGCTTCTGGAGAGCTGCTGACTGAGGACGGGCTGGCGCTCCACATAGACCGCATGCTGGCTGACGAAGAGCAGTCTCGCGGTTTTATCGAGGCTTTTGCCGGTAGTTGGCTGAACTATCGTGAGCTTGGAGGGATGCCCCCGCCGCGCAAGGCTGCCGCCGTTTATTATTACCAGGACCTCCCTAAATCCATGAAAGAGGAGACTTATCTTTTCATGGAACATCTCCTGCACTCGAATGGCTCCGTCCTCGACTTTCTGGACTCAGATTACACCTTTGCCGATAAATATCTGGCACAGCTCTACAATCTGCCGGAGGGCAAGGAGATGCGTCTCGCTGACGGATTTCAAAAGGTCAGTCTGCCTAAAAACGAGAAGCGTGGTGGTCTCCTCGGTATGGCTGGTGTGCTGACGGTTAGCGCCAATGGTGTCGAAACATCTCCTGTCACACGCGGTGTGTGGATCGGTGAGAATCTCCTCGGCATGCACCTGCCCCCACCGCCCGACGAAGTGCCGGAAATCGACTCCGACACCCGTGGAGCGAAGACCATTCGTGAGAAATTGGAAAAACATCGCTCGATCAAGACTTGTGCCGAGTGTCACAGAAAAATCGATCCGCTGGGCTTCGCTTTGGAGGAATTTAACCCGATCGGTCAGCGCCGGGCGAAATATCCCCCTGCGGGCCCGAAAAAAGAGCGCCTTCCCGTTGATTCAAGCGGTGTGTTTGCGTCTGGCGAGAAGTTCGTTGGACCAACGCACTTCCGCAGCATCCTGCGCTCGACGCGATCAGAGCAGTTCACCCGCCACCTCATTTCGCAGTTCCTCACTTACGCAACTGGCCGACACATGGAAGGAGTTGACCGGATCGAGATCGACGAAATCGTCGAACGTGTCCGTAAGCAGGATTACGGCATGCGCACCCTGGTTAAAGAGGCGCTGAAGAGTGAGATCTTCCGCTCACGGTAGGCGTGTTCTGCGCCCGATCAGAAAAGTTTCGCTTCGGTGATCTTTTCCGTGGTTTTCTCTGACTCGTTCTCATAGATTCATCATCCAGGAATCATGGCACGAGAAAATCTACATCTATGGAATCGTCGGACCGCGGGCATCCTTTGCCCGGTGTTTTCGATGCGTGGCGAAAATGACCTTGGTATCGGTGATGTTGCGAGCCTGCGGGAGTTCGTCCGATTCACGGCTGACATGGGCTTTGGCTTTCTCCAGCTGCTCCCGATTACGGAAACGGGTCCAGATAACAGCCCTTACAATGCCATCAGCTCGATCGCCATCGAGCCGATGACTCTTGACTGTTCGCCCTTCACGCTCACCGATCTTTCTGAGCAGGCCTACGAGGCTGTGATTTCTAAATTCGATCTCGCTGCCCTGCAGAGCGGCAACATCGACTATCCCAACGTGCGGAAGCTGAAGACCGGACTACTCAAGGCCGCCTATCAGCATTATTGCGAAAAGGTGCATGGGAAGCTCGATATCCGGGCTGCTGCTTTAGAGAAATTCTGTCAGGACGAGGCAGATTGGTTGAATGACTACTGCCTCTTTCGCTACCTGATGGACAGGTCAGATGGTTCTCAGGTATGGCAGCAGTGGCAGGAAGAATTTCAGACGAAGGAGTCAGCTCTCGAGTGGATCACCTCGCAGGCGGAACTCGACGCGGATCAAGTGGATG
>JAHDFZ010000266.1:2007-4484 GCA_020627905.1 Verrucomicrobiota bacterium | reverse complement strand
GCTGCGTGGGCTATTAGCCTGCCTTTCGGCTCGCGCTAGCGTATGCAGGGACAGGAGCCCCTGCGTCCGGATCCCGGACATCCTGAAGGGATGGAACCCTGTCACCGGAACGACACTCCTAATATCACCCTGCACCCACAGCCTTAGCAAGGCCCTGGAAGAAATGGTATCCGCTGCCCCACTTTTCAGACTCAGCATTTCCCTTCCAGTCAGGATCGTAGTGGTCCTCCCGGTAGAGGAAACGCTCGGGGTGGGGCATCATTCCGAAGACGCGGCCGGTCTCATCCTGCAGACCTGCGATCTGGGAGAAACTGCCGTTTACATCATCGGCATAGGTCACGACAGCTGCACCGGACTCGATAAGTTTCTCAGCATCGGCTTTTGCGACCGTCACCAGACGCCCTTCTGCATGAGCCATGGGGAACTCGAAGCTCTCAGGAAGTTCGCTGAGGTAAGGACTCTCCTGTGCGGTCTCCGACTTTTTCATCTCGACCCACTGGCACTGGAAGCGCCCACTGGTATTCTCGACAAGGCTGGCCTTCGGGAGGAGGCCGATTTCGGTAAGAATCTGGAACCCGTTGCAGATCCCTAGCACATAGCCACCTTTTTTGTGAAAGCTCTTCAGCTTGTCACCGATCTTCTGCTCAAGGATCAGTCTGGCGAAGCGGCCGGACTGCACGTAGTCGCCGTAGCTGAACCCTCCAGAGAAGACGACGAGCTTAGCGTCGTCGAAAGAGGCAGCCTCCAGGTCAGCGATAGGAACAACCTCAGCGGAGAAACCAACGGTTTCGAGAGCGCGAGCTGTTTCCTCGTCACAGTTGGTGCCGGGAAATTTTAGTAGAATTGCGCGAGGCCGTTTTTCCATGAGGATTTGAGGTCAGTGAGTGGTTGGTTAATGAGTTCGTCTCCGCCATTCAGAATGACAAGACGATCGTGGGATGGCGTGGCTCGGCCCAGGCAGGCGAAGTCATGCTTCTCAAAGTGCTTGAGCGCTTCCTCAGCTTTTTCGTGAGGAATCTCGAGGACGATACGCGACGGGCTTTCGCCGAAGAGAGCCGCCGCAGGATCGAGCTTCGGCGGAGCAGGGAGTTCGCAGAGATCGACTTCCAGACCTGCCTTGCCGGAGAAGCCCATCTCAGCAAGCGTGACAGCCAGACCGCCCTCGCTGACATCGTGCGCGGAAAGGATGAGCCCTTTCTTAACAGCCTGATGGTAGCAGCGATAGGAGGCCAGCGCCTTGTCAAAATCTGTCTGCGGCACTTCGATGTCGCCCCATCCCTGGTGACGGGCATAAACAGAACCGCCCAGCTCGGGAGTAGTCTCACCAAGGATAAAGATCAGGCTGTCCTCTTTTCGTAGCGAACTGCCGACGACCTCTTCAGTCTTCTCGACGATCCCCATGCCGCTGATGAGAATGGTGACCGGGATGGAAATCGGACCGTCCGGGGTCTCAAAATAATTGTAGAAGGAATCCTTCCCCGAGACGAAGGGAGCACCATAGGCTTCGGCCGCAGCAGCGATGCCCTTGACCGTTTCCACGAGAGCGCCGAGCTCTGTTTCATCGTCAGGGTTGCCCATGCAGAAGTTATCGAGGATGGCGATGCGATCCGGGTCAGCACCGGAGAGGACGATCTGACGGATACACTCATCGACGCAGGCAGCTCCCATCGCGTAAGGATCGGTCTTACCCCATTCAGGCAACAGCGAGAGCCCCATGCTCATAAGGCGCTCGCTCCCATTGATGCGCATAACGGCGGCATCCTGCGGAGCGTCCCCGGCAGCTCCGGCCAGGGGCTTCAGCACCGTATTGCCCTGCACCTCGTGGTCATACTCACGAATGATCGGCTCACGGGAAACGATGGCAAAGTCAGACAGCAGTTTCTTCAGCGAATCTCCTGCTTTCAGCAGCGGCTTCGGGCTGTGCTTCTTGTTTTTGTTCTCCCACTTGGCGACCATCTTCCGCGTCGGTGCGCCATGCAGCTTGCGGCAATCGAGCTCACACACGGTCTTGCCATGATGTGTAACCTTGAGGATTCCCGATCCATCTGATTCTCCCAGCACCACCATCTCCGTGCCGAAGCGGTCAGCCAATTTCTGAAGTTTTTCGAGAGCGTCAGCTTTTACCGCCAGGACCATGCGCTCCTGACTCTCAGAGATGAAAATCTCCCAGCTGACGAGTCCTTCTTCCTTCAGCGGGGCCTGATCGAGATCGATGGTGCCGCCGCACTCTTCCAGCATCTCACCACAGGCACTGGAGAAGCCACCTGCCCCGCAATCGGTCACAAATTCGATAAGACCCTCCTCGCGAGCAGCCAGGATGAAGTCGAGCACCTTCTTTTCCTCGATCGGGTTACCGATCTGCACCGCCTGCTGATCTTCCTCGTGGCTGTCCGTATCGAGAGCAGCTGAGGAGAAGGTAGCGCCGTGCAGTCCATCACGCCCTGTGCGGCCACCGACGGCGACCACCTTCAGGCCTG
>JAHDFZ010000266.1:0-1997 GCA_020627905.1 Verrucomicrobiota bacterium | reverse complement strand
TTGTCAATGTCAGGAATGGGGATCACACCTGCTGTCCCACAAAACACGAGCGGGTTGTAAATGTAACTGGGGTCGAACTGCAGCGCTCCGCTGACAGTCGGTATGCCCATACGGTTGCCGTAGTCGCGGACTCCGCGCACAACCCCGCGCATCACACCGAGTGGATGGATCACGTCATCGCCCTTGATGTCTTTGGCATCTGTGTCAGGAGCGCCGAAACAGAAGACGTCAAGCGACGCCACGGGCTTGGCACCTTTACCGGCACCGAGGATGTCGCGAATGACTCCACCGAGACCGGTGTTCGCCCCTGCGTAGGGTTCGATAGCGCTTGGGTGATTGTGCGTTTCTGCTTTCAGGCAGATCGCCAGTTTCTCATCGAGCTTGATGAAGCCAGCATTGTCATGGAAGGCAGAGAGAACAAAGCCGGGCTTTTTTTCAAAAATCCGCTCTGATACGTCCTTGATGTAGGTGGAGAAGAGCGACTTCACGGACTCCTTCTCGCCGTCAACTGAGTGCTCGATATCGGCGCCGAAGATGCGGTGCTTACAGTGCTCACTCCAGGTCTGGGCGATCACCTCCAGCTCCACGTCCATGGGCTCCCGATCCCACTCTTTGTAGATCTCCTGCACCGCCAGCATGTCCACTTTCGAGAGAGACAGCTTCATGAACTGGCTCAACTCCAGCAGCTCGTCGCCGCTGAGCTTGGAGATATTCAGCTGACGGTAATGGTCGGCTGGTTTTTCTGCGATCTTATCGAAGAGGGCCTGAGACATGGCTTAAGAAATGGGTCGGAATAGAAAAAATTAAGCGGCTTTTACCGTCCACTGATGGACAGCGGCGTTGCAGACGTCTTTGACGAGTCGATCTGATGTGGCTTTGTCAGCATCGAAGAGATAGAGCCTCTGCTGAATGGTCAGCTTTTTCAGCGTGAACCCTGGCTTTTTCAGCCCCTTGTAATAGTTGAGGATGGCTTCCTTCTCCAGATCGAGGGCACCCGGCTTCATGCCGTAGTCGAGAATGAAGTCTGCGCCCGAAACTGCCGCGTCTTCTCCAGTGGACAGCTCCTGCGATACATCGTCGACGAGCGTGCTCTCGACAAATGCCTTCGCCTCTTTTTCGCTTCCCTCAACTTCCAGCACGTAGCGGCGTGAGTGCTTCACTGTTGTTTTCTTCCCCTTCAGCGGAGTGTAGAGCAGTTCGTCAGCACTCGCGGGTTTGATGTAACGATCGGTAACTTCAAAAACGATTTCCATACAGCGGGAGGGTAAGCTCGCGACGGCCAGAAATGCCGTCTGCCTTCTCCTTAAGCGGAATCAAAAGCGAGTCAAGGGCTGTTGCCAGTGCGGGGATAAAAAGGCCGCTGGAGAAGGCGCAGAGGCCACGTTGTTTCATAAATGTTGAACATAAATCCTGCTTAAGGTTTGACAGCTCACCGCCCACCCGTCACACTTTCTTTGTGCCCGGGGCTGGTTTGCATGGAATCTGCTTTGCAGAGGAGATGGAAGGCTCGTCCTACGGCCGACCTCTCAACATCTTTTATGAGCAATCCTTCATCCGAACTGGTTGACGGTGGTGCAGTTTCCAAAGGAGAAAGCATCGTGGAGCCTGACCTCTTCCCTGGCACAGCAGCCGCTGATTCAGGGCCAGCGAGCAGCAAGCGCAAGAAGCGCAGCCGCTCCTACAACAACGGACTGAAGGCCCCCTCTCCTATCGGGAAAAATTACGTGCTCGATACCAACGTGCTGCTCCATGATCCCAGCTGTCTGGATCGATTCGCCGAGAATCATATCTGCATCCCTCTGGAGGTGCTTTGCGAACTGGATAAATTCAAAAATGAGCAGGCGGAGCGCGGAGCCAATGCCCGAGCCGTCCACCGCCACTTAGCGGCCTTTTTCCACGACTACCCCGCCGAGGCGACACGAGGGATCCCTACGAAAGGCGGCGGCAGCGTCCGACTGGTGCCCGGTCATCTCTCCAATGCCAAGCGCTCCGCTGAC
>JAHDFZ010000265.1 GCA_020627905.1 Verrucomicrobiota bacterium | reverse complement strand
TTCTTTCCAGAGCCCTTCCGGCTGGTAAGGCTTCACCGAAGCACCACCGACCTGTGAAACCAGGAGCTGGCTGGCTGCGAGTGCCTGATCTCGCAGGACGTTCCCTCGCAGAGAAATTCTTGGTGCACGGGCGAGCCATTTGTTTTTCGGATCGATGGCGGTCTTCTGCGAATCGATCGCCGAGCTCTGCTGATAGGTAGCACTCATGATGATCGTCTTGAGGATGTCCCGAGAGTCCCACCCGGATTCCTGGAAGCGCACAGCTAACCAATCCAACAGCTCGGGGTGAGTGGGGGCATCCCCTTGAATCCCGAAATCCTCGGATGTTTTCACCAGACCTGCGCCAAAGAGAATCTGCCAGTAACGATTCACGATCACGCGCGCCGTCAGGGGATTTTCATCGCCGACCAGCCACTGGGCGAATTCGAGACGAGTCATCCCATCGGTAGACGTTCCTTCTTCGAATACGGCCGGGACTCCGGACTGCACGACTTCGCCCAGGGTATGGTAATCGCCACGGACACGAATGCGAGTTTCTCTATGCGTCGGGTAGTCGCGCATCACCATGGTGGTGCCGATCGAGTCGTAGAGGGCATGACGTTTTCTCTGTGTGCTTGCCAGTTCCTTCATCGTCTTTCGGAGAGCTGGCTTGGCACCTGTCACTTTCGCAAGAGCAGCGCCCATAGCGGTCAGCATGCGATCGTCTTTGACTTCACCGGGCGATCCATTGAGACGGGTTCTGACCTGGGCGATGCTCGCTACCTCCTGTTGAGAGACTGTCAGACCTGGGAAAAAGGCGAAGTCGGCGACGTCAGCTTTTGCGTTGGCCTGGCGGCGGCTCCCGCCTAGGAGAAAGCTATGCTTGAATGTCGGCACGTTTGAATTCGTGTTGTGAATGATTTCAGTGGGGGCCGGCTTACCATCGATGTAGAGGCTCATCCCACGAGCGCTCGCACCACCACTGTGAGTGAGGACCAGTTCCAGGGGTGCGCCTGCGGAAACTTGATCTTTCGTCTGGATCATGGCTACCCCTGCAATCCAGCGACTGACGATGGCGAAGCGGATCTTTCCTTCATGGAAGCTGCCGAAAATACCCTGCCGCTGCGTATTGTCCGCTTCGCTGGAGAAGAAGGCTCCATTGCTAATCTCTCTCGGAGTGACGGTAAGGGAGATCGTAAAACGATCATGCGCGGTCTGAGCCACTGGTTTTTTCGTATCAAAAACGGGATCTCCTGAAACGAACGGAGCGGACTGAGCCACCTTTGGAGCATCTGCTACAAAGCGATCGAAAGGAAGCTCTCGAAGAGTCGAATCATTGTCACTGCTTTGTTTGGCAGCTTGCGCGAGATCTCTGCGGAGCTTGGCTATTCGTCTGTCGAGAGCATCCAGCTCTGCTACCTCGCTCTCCGTCGGGACCTTCAGAGTTGGTTCCGAGTTGCCGGCTTTCACTGCGCGACCCGATTCCTGAATGTTATCAAAGAAAGACAACATCCGGAAGTAGTCGCTCTGCAGTAGTTCATCATATTTGTGGTCATGGCAGCGGGCACACGCCATGGTCAGACCCATCCAGACCGTCATGGTTGTATCCACTCGGTCAGCTGCGTTCTCATAAAGGAACTCCTCGATGACGAGTCCGGATTCGGAGTTGGCCCGATGATTGCGGTTGAACCCGGTTGCGATCAGTTGGTCCTGTGTCGGATTGGGCAGTAGGTCACCGGCCAGTTGCTCAATCGTGAACTGGTCGAAAGGCATCCCGTCCTGATAGGCATTGATCACCCAGTCTCTCCAGGCCCACATATCCCGCGGACCATCGTTCTGATAGCCATCTGTATCTGCGTAGCGGGCTGCCTCCATCCACTGCCATGCCATGCGCTCTGCATGCGCTGGGCGAGCCATGAGATCGTCGACCACCTGAGACAATGCTTCCTGTGAGGGGTCCTCTACGAACGCGTCCACCTCGGCTACACTAGGAGGGAGACCTGTGAGGTCGAGATGAACCCGGCGCAGGAGAGTCGCAGGCTCTGTCGGCTGTGACGGCTGTAGACCCAGCTCAGTCATTTTACGGTGCGTGAAACCATCCACTTCATTATGACCCCAATCTTTCGTTTCCGGCGCTTCGGAGACCTGAGGAAACTCGTAAGCCCAGTGCTTCTGATACTCAGCTCCCTGCTCGACCCAGCGAATCAGTAAGTCTTTCTGCTCTGGTGAGAGATGCCGTGATGACTCTGGTGGGGGCATGATCGAGTCCGGATCATCATCGAGGATTCGGGCGATCATCTCACTCGCGTCAGGATCGCCGGGTGCGATGGAAACATAGCCGCCGAGGTCCTCAGTCGCGCCCTCAAAGGTATCCAGCCTCAGACCAGCTTTCCGCTCAGCAGCGTCTGGACCGTGGCAGTAGATACAGTTTTCGGATAGGATGGGGAGGATATCCCGATTGAACTCTACTTTATCGACGGTCGAGCTGGACGTCTCAGTAACCGTCTCTGGATGAGCCAATGAAGCACTGCCGAGATCTCTCGCCATCACCTGTGTGTAGCGAGCGTCTGGCGAGAGAGCGGCAATCTCTAGCGATGCATAGCGTTCTGCCGATTCAGGTGCCTTCTCGAACGATACGGCTGGCGCATCCGATGCGTCGGGCCACACCAAAACGGCCGTGCCTGCCGCTGCGAGCGCCGCAACGAGGGCGATGCGAGGTGCGTGGGTGGGTGGAGTGCTTTGATCGCTTGAAGCGACAGGGGCCTCCTGGAGACTGGTCAGCGGTTCGGACGAGTGAAAACGAGCATCCAGCGGTTCTCCGAGAGCAGACAGGAGACCTGTCATCTGGGTCTGTTGCAGATACAGCTCCCGCAGGCTCTTATCGTCTTTGAGGAGTTGTGCGAAGTGTTTCCGCTCGTCAGCAGTTGCTGAACCTGATTCGATGCGAGCGTATAGTTGGACAAAGGCTTTTGGTTCCATGTCAGATGGCAAAAAGTGGATGAGTTAGGCGATTTCTGTAGGCCGCGTATTGTTCTCGATGCAGGACATCAGCCGCTGTCTTACTCGGAAGAGGAGCTGCGAAACGGCGTTCGGGTTCATCGCGAGCTCGTCTGCGATTCCCTGCACTGACTCGTTTTTAAAATAACGGCGCTGCACGATATCCATGCTTTTGTCAGGTAGTCCTGCCAGACAGACGCTCAGTGCGCGGCGTCTCTGCTCTGAGCTTTCATCGATTTGCTCCGCTTCTTCGGCAATCACTTCGAAAGTAGCTTCGTCGAAAGGCACCCCGTGAGAGTCTTTCGATGACTGACGGCGGTAGTGGCGGACCTGGTTTTTAGCGATCTGGAAAGCCCACGCGACGAAGTTTGTCCCAAGTTCGAAGTCTGCCTGCTGCCTGATGATCCGCTCATTTGTGCGCTGCAGGAGTTCGTCGCAGTCGCGATCGGTCCCCACCAGAGATCGTATGAAGCCATAGAGCCGTCCCTGATGAGATGAGAGCAGTAAATCGAACTCATCCGAGTCGGGCAATGAAAGGGGGCTTTGAGGCATGGTGATCGGCATAAGAAAGGCTCCGCGTTTCCATGGCTAAGCCCACTCGCGCCACGATCTTACGGATTTTTGGGACGAAATGCAGGCTTTTACATGATCGCGTGACCTGCGCGCTCGAACGATTCGTGAGTCCTCGTGCAACAGAGCTTTCTAAGATATTAGAGGCGTAGCCCGTTCTCAAAGCAGGGGCCTCCTTGAGGGATTCTCATATGCTAGCGCCGGTTAGCACTTTATTTAAGATTAATAAATTATTTGAAAACTTTTATAAAAATTATAATTTATCAGATGCCTTCGCTTCGGACATGCCTGGTTGCTGGATTTTCAGCGCTCGCGATCCTCGTCTTACCCTCGTGTGAGACGACGAGTTCTTATAAAGTGGCGTCACTATCAGCCGATAAATTGAAAACCCCGGGAGGGCATGGCATGACACGCAGCCAGTATCCGTTCGATGATGATGGAAACTATCGTCAGGATTGGGTGCGGAACGAAAGGGGAGGTCGCACCAGGAGTTCCTACCGCAGTAGCTCATCATCATCTTCTTCTTCCCGCAAGCCGTCTTCATCCGGCCGGGTAGAGGCAGGCGCTCTTCAGTCAGTTGCCAGCGCACCTGCGCCAGCTTCTCCGGCATCGGCGGCACCATCGATGAGCGCTCAGTCGCTCTACGGTGCCGGTGCGGCAGCCAGTGTTCCGTCCACCGGGGACGCCGCTTCGGCGCTCCCGAGCGTCGCGGGGTATAGTCCACTTCAGGCGGCTTCCGGCGGAAGCATTTCATTACCACCGACGCCGACACCTCCGCCCGCAGGGACGGTGAGTCGCCCGCCTCAGACATCTGCACCTGCCTCAGTCACTGCACCGCGCGCTCGCTACCATAGTGTTGGATCCGGTGAGACCTTGTATTCCATCTCTCAGCGTTACGGCGTGAGCGTCGACTCGATCCGGCGGGCGAACGGCCCCTCCGGCAACAT
>JAHDFZ010000264.1 GCA_020627905.1 Verrucomicrobiota bacterium | reverse complement strand
CGCAAATCTACAGACAGACGATCTTAAGTCTGCGTCTACAGAAGCCCTGGACGTGAAGGATGCAGCCTATGTCGACGGGATGGTCGCTCAGAAGGCATGTGCTCTCCTGAAGAACCTATCCGAGCGAAAGAAACCCTTTTTTCTGGCGGTGGGTTTTCGTAAACCACACCTGCCATTTTGTGCCCCATCTCGATATTGGGATATGTATGACCCCAGCGATTTTCCTATCGCGTCCTCGGAAACCCTGCCAGAGTGCGCGCCAGAATGGGTTTCACGCCATTGGACAGAGCTGTCTGGATACACGGATATTAGTGCTGATCAGAATCTGTCACAAGAGCAGGTCAATCGGTTGCAGCATGGATATTATGCCTGCGTGAGTTACGCGGATGCTCAATTCGGTAAACTGATGCGAGCTTTGCGTGAAACAGGGTTGCACGACGACACCCACGTCATCGTCCTCAGCGATCATGGTTTTCATCTCGGTGAACAGGGGTTGTGGACGAAGTTTCAGAACTACGACTTATCGACACGGGTTCCCCTGTTGATAAGAAAAGCGGGGCAGGACCGTGGGTTTCACTACGATGGTGTCTGCGAACTGATCGATCTCTTCCCCACGATTGTCGAGCTCAGCGATCTGCACCTACCCGAGGGATTAGAGGGGAAATCTCTTGTCCCTCTCCTGAAGACAAATGGGAAGGTGAATCCCGAGGCGTATGCTCTTAGCCAGTTTCCCCGACCAAGAGAGGGTGTGCGCTACGTCGGACGAGGTGACATCATGGGATACTCCATTCGGACATCGTCTTGGCGCTACGTTAGATGGGAGGATTCTCAGACGGGGGCTCTGGAGGCAGAGGAGCTCTACGACTTGTCAGATGGAGATCTTGAGCGGAAAAATGTCATCAAAGAACGGCCCGATCGAGCAAAGGATCTACGAAGCAAAATGACGCGGATTCGTCATCAGAAAGGGAGAGGGATTTAGATGACAGCTTTCCGAAAGATTGCGTATTTCATTTTATTTCTGCTGCCCCTCAATCATGTTCAATCTGAGGAGCCACCCAACATCCTCATGATCATCATCGATGATCTGAGAGATTGGGTGGGCTACATGGATGGATACAGCGGCAAGGTGCATACGCCGAACATCGATCAACTGGCATCGGAAGGAACAGCTTTTCTGAACGCTCATGTTGCATCACCAAAATGCGGCCCATCGAGGGCGGCTGTGCTGACCGGGATGATGCCGTCGTCTTCGGGGATTTATGGAAATACCCAGTGGCTCGAGCCGAATTTTCCCGAGCTCGTGACCCTACCAGGGCATTTGAAGAAACATGGATATTATGCAGTTGGCTTCGGCAAAGTGTTTCATCATACGGCTGGGTTTCATCACCCCAAGCACTGGAATCGAGTTGAGCCAATTCGATTCGATGAGGATCCGTGGCTACGCACGGACCGATTGAATTATCCTTGGCAACCGTTGACCAATTTTCCTGAGCAGTATCCATTCAGTAATTACGAGGGGATTGCACATGAGATGGATTGGGGAGATCTAGGGGCTGCCTCGCGAGTGAGAGATGATCGAACGACCGCAGATCAAGCACAGAGATTTTTAGCAGATTCGCATAAGAAGCCGTTCTTTCTCGCGTGTGGCTTTTTTCGTCCCCACATTCCGTGGTATGTTCCTCAGCGTTTTCTCGATCTGTATCCGCCGAGCGAAGTTGTTCTGCCTGATTTTTCTCCAGACGATCTCCGCGATCTTCCCAAGCTGCAGCCGTTTTCGAGTTCAAAGAAGAACATGCTCGAGTTCGAAATGCTCAGAGATGCCGGTAAGCTGCGTGAAGCAGTCACGGCCTATCTTGCCTCCATTACATTCGTCGACGAGCAAGTGGGCGCTGTTCTGGATTCGTTGCGAAAGAGTCGCTACTCGTCGAGCATCCACGTCATCCTGTGGTCCGATCACGGCTATCACCTTGGTGAAAAGCAGCGAATGCACAAAGATACTCTTTGGAGCGTTTCGACGAGAGTTCCATTCATCATGACTGGACCAAATATTCCGGTCCGTGAAGAGACGCGGCCGGTCAGTCTCATCGACATTTTTCCAACCACTTGTGATCTATCTGAAACCCCTTTTTCGCCTTCGTTGGATGGGCAGAGCTTACTGCCTCGACTGAACGCCGATCATGGTGAAGAATGGAAACCGGCGGTAATTGAATTTGGTCGCGGGAATGTAGCTGTCCAGACTGAGAGATGGCGGTTGATCAGATATTCCGATGGAGCCCTCGAATTCTATGATCATCTCAACGATCCTGATGAACGGCATAATCTTGCATCTGTGACAGAGCATCAAGCTAGGATTAAGGCGCTTTCGAAACAGTTGCCTGAAAATTGGGCTGAGCAGGTTCTTGGAAAGAATGCATTTCAGTTCAATCCCAAAAGCTATACATGGATAAAAAAAGATTCTCAATAAAAGCCCTCGCGGCTTCGCTCGTTATTATTTCCACCTCGGGCACTGCCGAGGAGCACAGAAACGTTCTCCTGATTATGGCGGACGATTTGCGCTGCGAGCTGGGATATCAAGGGGGGCAGGCTATTTCTCCCCACCTTGATTCCCTCGCTGCCGAATCGGTCTCCTTTGATAAAGCTTACGTGCAACAGGCGGTGTGCAATCCATCCCGAGCGTCCATGCTGACCGGACTCAGGCCGAACACCGTGGGCGTGACCGATAATTATACGAACTTTCGGGATGTCATGCCGGAGGCGGAGACCCTCCCGCGGTGGTTTAAAAAGCACAATTACCACACGGTCAATGTAGGAAAAGTCTTCCACAATTGGTTGCATGACCCGCCGGGGGATCGTCAGTCGTGGAGCGTTCCAGAGGTGCTAGCTTTCGGCAACCATAATTATGACCGGGCAGTCAAGCCGGGCGAGCCTGAGCCAGAGCAGTCAGGCGAACGCATTCCTGGAATCTCCAATCTCGATGTCCCGGATGAGGCTTACTACGATGGTCGTGTGGCTCAGCAGGCGATCGGCAAACTTGATGGTTTACCTGATAAGGATCCATGGTTTCTGGCAGTCGGGTTCTGGAAGCCTCACAGCCCATTTAACGCGCCCAAAAAATATTGGGATCTTTACGACGCTCGAGAACTTGATGTCGACGCGCTGCCTGTCGGCAATCCGACGCGCTTTACTATCCCGCAGAAGGGGACGCGTGAATCGGTCAGCGCGGCAACTCGAGTGCGGACTCTCCATGCTTATCTGGCAACCATCAGTTATTTCGATGCGCAGCTCGGAAAGCTTGTTGCCGCGATGAAAGCGAAAGGACTCTGGGAAGATACGATTGTTGTGTTTGTCAGTGACCATGGTCTCCATGTGGGAGAGCGGAACCGTTTTCAGAAGTCGACACTCTTTGATCTGGATACTCGCGTCCCACTTTTGATCCGGGCACCGGGTATCGGTCAGCCGAATAGCGAATCGAAGACCTTCGCCGAGCTGATCGATATTTTCCCGACGCTGAACGAATTATGTCATTTGCAGCATCCCGGAATGCTGGATGGAGTCTCCCTTGTCTCAGCGCTAAAAGATCCTGATTTTGTTGTAAAGGATTCCGCCTATGTTCAGCACCCGTCAGGCGGCACAAAGTCATCTGCTGAAGATCGCTCGGAGGCAATGGGAGTTGGAGTTGTATTTGATCAAGGACGCTACACGGAGTGGCGGGAGACTCAGTCAAATAGGGTCCTTGCGAGAGAGTTTTATCCGCATGATGAAGGGCGACGAGAGCCGATGAATGAGATTGAGCACGAAGACCATGAAGCGGCAAGTTCTACCGGTTTGGAGAAGCTACTGGAGGTCTTTCCAAGATGAAATTGAGCAAAAAGATCGTTGTAGGCATTTTGTTCACAGCCTTGATAGCTGCCAGTGCATTCCCACAGGTTTTCGCAGTTGAGCCATCACAGAGCCTTATCTACAAAGAGGTCGACGGGGATAAGCTCAGCTTAAAAATTTTCCGTCCCGAAGCTAGTGACGACGGAGCAGGAAAGCCTGCTGTATTGTTCTTTCACGGAGGTGGCTGGAACCACGGGTCTCCCGAGCAGTTCTACCATCACTGCCAATGGTTGAGAGAAAGAGGGATCGTTGCCATCTCGGCTGAGTATCGGCTGTGCTCGGTCCATAACACTGGCAAAGATTACATTCTCGCAGCCAACCAGGATGCCAAGTCGGCGGTTCGATACCTGCGGAAGAACGCGGTAGAGATCAGTGTTGCGCCGCACAAGATCTTAGTGAGTGGGCACTCAGCAGGGGGGCAGATGGCAGCGGCCACAGCTGCCGTCAGGCAGGTGTATGACGAAGGAGATGATCTTTCAATTTCGGCTCTACCAGACGCCCTTTTTCTGCCCGCTGCTCCTCTTCACTTTGATCGAGCTGCCGTGAAAGTAAGAGGGAGTGACTTCTACAAAGCCCGTCTGCAAATTTGCCCCTACACCCATCTAAAGCATCCCTTGCCGCCAACCCGAATC
>JAHDFZ010000263.1 GCA_020627905.1 Verrucomicrobiota bacterium | reverse complement strand
AGGTCGGGCCGATACCGCGACCGGTCGTGCCGATTTTTCCATCGCCGCGGAGAGCCTCTTTGTATTGGTCCATGGCCCGATGGAAGGGCATGACGAGGTGCGCCCGGTCACTGATGCGGAGCTTCTCCGGTGTGATGGAGATCCCCTTTTTCTCTAGGCCATCGATTTCGCCCAGCAGACCGATCGGGTCCATGACGACGCCGTTACCAATCACGCACAGCTTTCCGTCCCAGAGAATGCCTGATGGCATCAGGTGAAGGATGTATTCCTGACCTCCGGATACGACAGTGTGACCTGCGTTGTTCCCGCCCTGTGCGCGGACTACGACCTCTGCTGATTCTGTGAGGAGGTCTACGATTTTTCCTTTGCCTTCATCGCCCCATTGGGCGCCGATCACTACGGTGTTTGCCATGATTTTCCTAAATTGCCGCCCAATCTGTATGAGACACAAGTGCCTCCCGCGAGCGAGGGGACCATGGCACGCAGAGAGGAAATGAAAACCCCAAAATTAGTGGGTTTTCAGCTGGATGGATCCTCCGCAGGGTTAACCGGCGTTCATCATGAAGGAAATGCCGATGAGAGCGAGCGCTGCGAGGACCCCTATGCCGCCTACCAGCATGGCCACACGCTTGAGTGGATCGCGCTCTTCTGGTGGAGCGATCGGAGCGAGGTTTTCGAATCCCTTTGGTTTGGCAGATTTCTTGCCGATGTCTTTCAGGCTGAGGCCTGGAGAGGTGTTGATGCCCGCCGCCGCAGGTGCCGTGCTTTCCACCTTTTGCGGTGGCTCGTTGTCCTCGTGGAGATTTTCGACTTCCGGGACGTCTGCCTCCGCTGGGGTGGGCGCGGCTGCGGCCGCTGGAGGAGCTGACGGTGTAGGAGTTGCTGGTGAGGGGGCAGGAGCGGCTGATGCAGCTGGAGCCTTTGCGGGGGCAGCCGGAGCCTTTGCAGGCGCTGGGCTTGGGGCAGCAGCTGCTGGAGGTTCGGCAGCAGTTGCTGGTCCTTCGTAGGTGCAGGGCACAAAGCCCAGTTTCAGTTCTACGCCCGGAGAGAGTGCCTTCTCCGTGATTCTTTCGTCGGCTAAAAACGTCCCATTGGTCGAACCCTGATCGGTTATTTTATAACCTTCACCATCTTTGGTGATCACGGCGTGTGAACCGGAGACTGACGCGTGGGATACCGTGATATCAAGATCCGGCCGGCGGCCAATCGTGAATTGATCCTGAGTGGAGAGATCGACCACGAGAGCTTCCTGGTCAGGGATGTTGATGGTGAGTTTAGCCATGGGTTTATAGAAATAGCCGGAAAAACCGAGGGAGATCAATAGGAAAGCGCCGGAAAGTTGCGAGAAGAGCGCTGCGATCGGTGAGGGAACAAGAAAAATGATCTTTTTTGCTCCTTTAGAAACAAAATGCCCCCTCGCGTGACGATGTTGTTCTGCAGACGAATTGATGATGGACTGGGAGCAAGCTTACACGGAATACAGCGATCCTTTGCTGCTGTATGCCAGACAGCTGGCTGCATCTCATGCTGACGCGGAAGACATCGTTCAGGATGCATTCGTGCGAGTCTTCACAAAGCGAAGCTTGAAGCGACACCCGAACCTTAAGGCTGTTCTCTTTCAGTCTGTCCGCTGGGCTGCGTTAGATCGCGGGCGAAGCGCTCGTCGGCGTGCCAAGCGTGAAGCTGACCATCATGCCTTTCACGAGTGCGGAACCGCAGAACAGACTGGTGGGCAGCACGAGTCCTGGGAGGTGATCGATGCATCACTGCAGGAGCTGCCGGAAGACCAGCGACAGGTTCTGGTTCTAAAGTTATGGGGCGACTTTACGTTTAAAGAGATCGCTGAGCAGTTGGAGATTTCGCCAAATACGGTGGCAAGTCGGTATCGGTATGCGCTTAGCCGTTTAAAGGAAGCGATGAGCCATCAGGAGACCGCTCGGGAGCTGAGCAGGGTAAATTTATGAGTGAGAACGGCTTCGAAAAACGACTGGCCGAGATGCAGCTTCCGCCGTGCGGTGGTGAGCTGAGAGAGCGGGTTCAAGAGGGTTTAGCACAAGCTAGGATACGGCGTAGAAGGGCCGTCCTGACTTTAGCTTGTATCACATGCGTAGCTATTGCTTTCGCCAGTTTCAGCGAGTTGAGAGAACCGACGGTCGATCACTTGGAACTGGTTGGAGTAGATCGTAGCATCACCTTCGATTCCTCACCAAAGCTACTCATTTTAGAGAACGGTGATCAGTTTTGGGAGCATCGTCTGCGGTTGGAAGAGAATGTTTTTGAGCTGAAGCGAGACGAATTTCTTAGAGCAGAACCGATTATTCAGGATCAGGTATTCTATACCCCGGTCCTGTTTTACTAACAAAAAACAGAAACAATGATGAAAAGAATACTACTGTGGGCATGTGCCCTCTCTCTTCCTTGCACGCTCCTCGCTGAGAAACGCGTTTTTTTAGGTGTTGGAGTTACCGAAACTAGCGATGTTTTGAGGAGTCAATTGGCGATTCCTGGTGGGTTAGTTGTGACCGCCGTATCAGAGGATGGACCCTCGACGGATCGCATTGAGCAGGCTGATGTCTTGATTAGAGTCAATGACCAGTTGTTATTTAATAAGGAGCAGTTGGTTTCCTTGCTTCAGACATATGCGGTCGGCACAGAGGTGAAAGTCGCATTGGTGCGATCCGGTGAGGAAAAAACGGTTTCGATTGTCCTTCAAGAAACTGACCAAGTTGCAACGAAGGCCGAGAAAAATTCGGAAGATCTCATTGAGAGGCTTCGGGAAATTCATGGGCTTTCTACGAAATTCCGAGGGGTTGATTTTGACATAAACAAAATCAAGCAACCAGAGAATAAAGCGCTACGTTCGGTAGTGTGGGTCGAAGACGGAAAAACCTATGTCGCTGCAAGCTCTGAAGCTAAGGGGCAAATTCAGATCAAGGGGCCATCAAAGATCGTCTATCTCGGAAAAGGCTCGCTTGATGATCTAGATCAGAACAGCCAAGTCCCTGAAAAGTTCCGAAAGCGGATCAAGGCTATTCAGGAGGCAAAGGTGAAAGCTCAACACGCTGCGGAGCGTTTGATCACGGGATCTAACAGCGCACCAACAGAAATCGGTCAGGAGTTGGACGATGTAAAACGTCTGATCGACAATACTCTGGAGTCAGCGGAGGAGTAGGGCTACTTAAAGGAGTAGGGCTACTTAAAGTTGCCGATTAGCTCGCTGAACTCCTCAAAGAAGTAGCTCGCATCACTGGGGCCGGGGGCGGCCTCAGGGTGATACTGCACAGAGAAGATCGGGTGTTCCCGGTGTTTCATGCCCTCGACCGTTTCGTCGTTGAGGTTCACGTGGGTCACCTCGATCTCTTCTGGCAGGGAATCTCCCTTCACGGCGAAACCGTGGTTTTGCGAGGTGATGGAGATCTTCCCATCCCGTAGGTCTTTCACCGGATGGTTGCCACCACGGTGGCCGAACTTGAGCTTAAAGGTCTCGCCGCCAAAAGCGTGGGCGAGGATCTGGTGACCGAGGCAGATGCCAAAAATCGGTTTCTGCCCGATTAGCTGCTTCACCTCGGCGTGGATGTAGTCGAGCGATGCCGGGTCGCCCGGGCCGTTGGAAAGAAAGATGCCGTCAGGATTCTTCGCCAGAACCTCAGCTGCCGGGGTGCGGGAATTGACCACCTCCACCTCGAAGCCGGCGCGGCGCAGGCTCCGCAGGATGTTGCGCTTGAGGCCGAAATCGTAGGCGACGATTTTATGCTGCACGGGGGGCAGGGTCTCATATTGCTCGCCATCAGTCTCTTCGAAAACCGTATCGACGGATGGATTTACCACAGTCCAGCGACGGCTGAGTGTGTTCTCGGGATCCCAGAGGAAATTTTCTTCGGTGGAGACTTCTTTGACGAAGTCTGAGCCAGCCATCGGTGCTGCGTCCTGGGCGGCTTTCACGGCCTCGTCGGCTGAGAGGCTGCCATCGGTCGTGAGGGTGGCCCGCATGGTCCCGACGTCGCGCAGTTTTTTCGTGAGCGCGCGTGTGTCGATCCCTTCGATCCCCGGCACACCGGATTGATCCAGATAGTCATGCAGCGATTGGGAGCTGCGCCAGCTGCTTGGAACATCGCAGAGTTCTTCGATCACGAAACCGCGCACATGCACGGCGTCACTCTCACAGTCGACCTCGTTGACACCGTAGTTCCCGATCAAAGGGCAGGTCATCGTCATGATTTGTCCGCGGTAAGAGGGATCGGTGAGGATCTCCTGATAGCCGGTCATGGAGGTGTTGAAGCAAATCTCCCCGGACTGAGTCGTCGCTGCGCCAAAGGCGATGCCTTCGTAAACGGTGCCGTCTTCGAGGGCGAGGATTGCCTGCTGTCGTGTTCTTGCCATGGGTCGTTTGAAAGTAAGGGGCGGCGGCATCTTGTGCTACCGGCGCCGGAGGTGAGCTGACCGGGTTCGGCAAGCCTACAGAACTAGGCAGAAACGCCCCTCTTTTCAAGCCGGATTTGCTGATCCAGAAAGAGGATCCCCGCCTTTCGGCGCACGCAAAGGTCCTGCGGGAGATTGGT
>JAHDFZ010000020.1 GCA_020627905.1 Verrucomicrobiota bacterium | reverse complement strand
GTAGACGCTGCGACGATAAATTTGGTCGCCAGCTGCTTCTTCATATTTCATTGCGAAGCCGGGGCGCTGCGTCAGCTCCTCCCAGATCCCTGCGGGCTGATAAGGATTGACGCCAGGACCTCCGACGGTGTTGTTCAAAAGCCCGCTAACGGCGAGACTGTAGTCACGAATCGCTTCTGCTCCCAGTCTGCCACGTGGTCCGCGCCAGAGTAAACGGTTCTGGGGATCTATGGCAGCCAGCTCAGCACGTTCCTGAGAACTCTGTTGGTAGGTGGAGGAATTGACGATCAATCTGATCACGTGCCTAACGTCCCAGCCTGAGCTCATGAGTTCGCTAGCGAGCCAGTCGAGCAGTTCAGGGTGGCTTGGCCATTCCGCCTGTGACCCGAAGTCCTCAACCGTTTTGACAATTCCGGTCCCAAAAAATCGATCCCATAGATGATTAACCAGGACACGTGCCGTTAATGGGTTTTCTTGATCAGTCATCCATTTAGCAAGTCCTAGGCGATTGTTGGGTAGGTCATCGCCAAACGGATTGAGAGCGGCAGGCACTCCGGTTCCAACGGGTTCGCCGATCGGTGCGTCATAGGCTCCGCGATCAAGAAGGAAGGTGGGGCGCGGTGTCTTCATTTCGCGCATCACCATCACCGGTGGGACGGCTTCTTCGACTTTCTGGAGCTGATCGATCTTGCCCAGGTAGGCTTCACCTTTTTTCCAAAGCCCGCTTCGGGCGAAGTTTTCAAAGATGGCCTGTCTCTGTTTTTTGGAGAGTTGATCCAGTGATTTTCTGAGGCTCTTTTTCCACTCCTTTTGTTTGTCAGCAGTATCCGGTGTCTTGGAAAACCCAATTCGGAAACGGCCGAAACTGTGGTTTTTCCAGTTGTCGCTGAATGTCAGGACTAGGCGGAAACGATTACTGCCTTCGTCGCCAAAGGGGTCGGTCAGAAGTTTGAGCTGCCGGTCTTCCGGGCGTGGGTGGAAGATGCCCCAGCCTTTTCCTCCGGGTTCGCTGAGCAGGTTGGAGGCAGGGTAGCCGCTCTGGGCATAGCTAGCCTCGGCTTCGCGGATGGGGATGGCGGTTTGTTCTCCGTTCGGTCCCTGAGCAAAGAGTTCTACCTTTGAGAGGACGGCATTACCGTTTCCGAATCTGCCGGGGCCTGTTTTTGGTAACGATTCATGAGTGAGCGCTTCGATGGATATGCCTTTCCAACCCGTTCCCTGAAGGCTGCCAGTTATCTCATACACTTCGCTAGCCTCTGCAGATGATTGGGACGTGATCAGGTAGGAGCCATCCTCAAGCTTTCGATGAGAGAGGGCTGAGGAAGATTTGAATTTCTCGTTTTCAAGCTTGGTCCACGAAGGAGTGCTTAGCTCCTGTTTCCTGAAGAGCTCATAAGCTTCGCTGGTCGCTCCGCCATTCTGAGTGGACGACTCAAGAGAAGCTAGAGTTGCTTCAATCTTCTTGATTTCATTTTGCTGATTTTTCGTTGGAGCTTTGATCCAGGGTTGAGCGATAGCGCCCATTGGTGACCCCAGACGGCCACCACTTGCTGTTCCAGCCTCCGGCACATTATTGAAGAAGGCGAACATCTGGAAATACTCCTTCTGCGAGATTGGATCATACTTATGGTCATGGCACTTTGCGCATTCCATCGTCAGGCCAAGCACGCTGCTGCCAAGTGTATTCACGCGATCGGAAACATACTGGATGCGGTATTCTTCCTGGATCACTCCTCCTTCAATGGTGATCGGGTGGTTACGGTTGTAGCCGGTGGCCACAAGCTGTTCGAGGCTCGGGTTTGGGAGCAGGTCGCCAGCTACCTGCTCGATGAGAAACTGATCGTAGGGTTTGTTCTGATGATAGGCGTCGATCACCCAGTCTCTCCAGCGCCACATGATACGAGGTGTGTCATATTGATAGCCGGTCGTGTCGGCATAGCGTGACTTATCCAGCCAGTCGACAGCGAAATGCTCGGCGTGCGCATGAGTGGCAAGCAACTCATCTGCAATCACGCGAAAGCGTTCATCGTTCAGGCCTGTTTTCGAGACTTCTTCTACGAGATCATTAGATGGTGGCAGGCCAGTAAGATCCAGATGAAGTCGTCGTAGGAGCGTCAGATCATCTGCTCGCTCAGAAGGCGTGAATCCTTCGGCCTCGAGCTTCTTCTGGATAAAGGAGTCTAGGCTACCCCCTGCCTGGGTTGATCCAGGTGATCTGACTTTCTGGAAACTCCAGTGCTGCTCGTATGGTGCTCCCTGGCGGATCCACTCTTCGATCAGATTGATTTCGCTCTGGGCAAGGGGAGGGAGGTTCGATTCAGGCGGAGGCATCACATCGTCTTCGTCGTCGGAGGTGATACGGTAAAAAACTTCGCTAAACTCCGGATGTCCGGGTTTGATCTGATACCATTCGCCGTCGTCATCCAGGGCTGCGTAGGCACCCTCAGGCGTGTCCAGCCGCAGGTCGGCTTTCTGATTCGCAGCATCAGGTCCGTGACACGCGAAACATCTGTCAGACAGTATTGGGCGAATATCGCGATTGTAGGAAATTTTGTCCGTGGCACTCAGATCGGGAGTGGAGGTGGCGGAGCTGCGATTTTGCGATCCTCCGGTCCCCAGCGTAGCCATCACTTCCTGATAGCGTGCCTGAGGATCGACGCTCGCGAGCGTCGATGTTGGAGGATTGATAGCACGATCGCGAGAGGCAAGTGCGGCTTCTCGAGCGGATTGCGACACTGTAGTGGGGCTTACAGAAACCACCCCTTGTTCAGCCGCGCTAGGGCCTGTTCGCGTGAGGAAAAAACCGAGAGCAAAAGCCGCTGCAATGGAACTCGGGAGAAGGAACTTCATTGGGACCTTAACGCCACCTGCCTGAGCTACAGTCTGCGGAAACGAGACCAGGTCAGGCTCTTCGGCGGCATCTTCTAAAAGGGATGAAAAGCCAGCATCCATTTCCAGCTGGTCGTAGAACTGAGAGCGTCGTTCCGGCGAACTCAGCAGCACCTGTTCGAGCTTCTTGCTCTCTTCGTCTGATAAAGACGAAGTTAAAAATTTCTGGACCAGCGTTTCGAAAGTTTGATCAGTCATTTGGTCGTAACATTAACGTGAGAGGCACTGGCGGAGGTTCTGCCGAGCACGAAAGACAAGCTGGCTGACAGCGTTTTCATTCAGGTCCATCGATTCCGCTACTGATGTATGTCCTTCGTCATTGAAGTAGATCCCCTGAATCGCTTCTCGTTGTCGATCTGGAAGGCGCTTCAGGCACTCTGTGAGGCGCTGATGATCCGCTTGCGGGGGAGCTGGGCGAGCTGCCATTTCGTCTGACATCAGATGCACTAGTTCATCACCGAAGACGTGTCTGTCGCGCGAGGAGCGTTTGCGGAAAGCCATCACCTGAAAAAAGGCCACCTTTGATGCCCACGCCCAGAAGTTGGTCCCAATCTCGAAGTCGCCTTGTTTTCTCCAGAGCACACGGTTGGTCTCCTGCAGGATGTCCTGTGCATCGGGTTTGCTCACCTGCATCGCTCGGATAAACCCCAGAAGGCGAGTCTGTATCGAGGCTATGCTTTCTTCGTGAGTCGTCGGCTCGGTTTCCATTAATGCTTCCATGATATCAAATCCTGGGAGTTGATAGCAATGCAGCGCTTCCCGATTACGGGCGATTTACTTGCCTGGAGGGCGCGATCGCGGCTGGATCGAGTTCATTGAGTTTCCTGGTGCTCTTAGACGAGTGAGAAACCCGTTGACTTGAGCCTCGTGTCAGAGTGCTATTAAGACATGGTCCGCAGCTGCCGAGTATGGAATGTCAGAGTGGTGAAAGGGATTACTGCCTGCATCTTCTCTATGGCGCTCTGGGCCCAGGAGGAGGCCTCTGTCCTCCAGACTCTCGGCCCGCGTGAGCTGATCGCGCAGGGACAGCAGGCCTTTCAGGCGCGGAGCTATGCCGAAGCCGCCCATTTCTTCGGCCTTTTTCTCGATGATTATGGCGAGGCGGAAGAGGTGGCTGAGCTGAAAACCCTGCTCGAGCCGATGATCGCGGTTTGTTTCATCCAGAGTCAGCGCTTTGAGGAGGCGCTCCCCTGGGTAGAAACGGTCCTGGCCAGGACAGACTTACACCCGAAGCTCGCGGATGAGCTGGGATACTGGTTAGGAGTGATTCATCTGGCTCGTGAGGACTGGGTGCAGGCACAGCATGCCTTCGGCCGTTACTGGGCAAATGAGGCTAACAACGAAGCCAAACGATTCGAGGCATTGCTGCAGTTTGGGCAGCTTTATCTCGTGCAGGGCTTTCCCGAGGATGCGGCGGAGTTTTTCGCTGCGCAGCGTTCGGTCTGGTCGACGGCGCAGCCGGAGGTCATGGGGCGGGCCGGTGTGCTGGAGATCGCTGCCCACATGGAGGCCGAGAACTGGCAGAAGGCGTATACTGTCGCCTTTGCCCTCCATGATCAGGCGGAGCGTGAGCCGGAGCAGATCTCTCAGTGGATCATGCTGCAGCAGCAGACGCTCCAGCTCGGGCAGCACTGGTTTGAAGAAGGGGATTGGGAACAGGCCATCGTCTGCCTGCGAGCGGTGCGTCCTCAGGAACAAGTGCTCGATCAACAGCGATCCTGGATGCAGCGCTACGAGAAGGAGCTGGAGGAATACCAGGGGAGCCGCGACTTCCAGGCGCTGATGACGCAGCGAAAGATGCGTCTCCAGCGGATGCGGGCAGAGGTGGTGCGCTTCGAGCAACAGCCGGAGTTTGACCTCGCTGTGCGGCTGCGGCTGGCTCAGAGCTACCTGCAATCTGGCCGCGACATGCAGGGCGCCATTTTGTTAGAGCGTGCGTTTCGCGCAGCGGAGCCGGGGAGTCTGGTCGATGCAGCGGTGCCCTCTCTTTTGCAGACCTGGTCGCGTCTGGGGTGGCATGATCGGGTGATCGAGCTGGCAGAGGTCTTCAAGCGCACCCGCTCGGTTGAGGCAGAAGTCATGCCTCTCGTGATGTTTGTTCACGCGGATACGCTGCGACAGAGTGATCGACTGGAGGAAGCACAAATCGCCTACGAGGAATTGGTCGAGGCATTTCCTGACGCTGCCACTGCTGATCAGTCCATGTTCATGCAGGGCTTTATCTATCTGCTGCTCGATGATCAGGAGGGCGCCCGCTTCCAGTTTGCTCAGCTACTGAAGCAGTATCCAGAGACAGCTCTTGCGGACGAGGTCGACTATTGGACCGGGATGGCAGACTACTTCGCTGGAGACTACGGCACAGCCCGCGAGCATTTTCGGGGTTATCCGGAGCGCTGGCCCCAGGGAGGTTATGGGCGCGAAGCACAGTTCCGTGTGGCGACGGCTACCTTCTCGTTGGGAGAATATGAGCAGGCGATTCCCCTGCTTGTAGAATTTTCTGATCAGGGCGATGCTGATGAATTGACGGCTGAGGCACTGGTCCTGCTGGGCGATGCCCTGATCGGTCAGGGAAAGGTGGAGGAAGCCCTGCAAAGTTATCAGCGAGTGGCTATTTCGAATGAGCGCTTCTTTGAGGAGGCTTATTTCAAGCGAGTCAAGGTGATGCGGCTCTCCGATCGGACTGACGAAATGCGTGCCCTGCTCCAAGGTTTTGTCGAAAATTTTTCAGCCAGCTCCCGGCTACCGGAGGCTGTTTACTGGCTCGGGTGGATTGATCAGGAGGCGGGAGACATCGCGGCAGCGCGTGACCGCTATTGGCGAGTGATCCGGGAATTTGCCAATGATGCGGATCGCACAACACTGGTCTCCCTGCTGTCGGCGCTTCCCAAGCTTTATCCTACGGATGCCGAAAGAGATCTTCTGCGCTCTGAGCTGCAGACGGGGATTCGCGAAGCCTTTGATCGGGACGAAACGCATGCGGCCATTCGTTATGGCTGGGGGCTGGCGCAGCTGAAGGGTGGATCGAAGACGCAGGCTGGTCAGTTGGAGTTGGCTGGCATGATCCGCGCTGTCAGCCCGCGCTACCACGAGCCGGAAATCGCCATGGATGTCATCCGCTCGGTCGTCGCGCTGCAGAACGTGGCTACCGCAGAAAAGCTGGTGCGTGAGCTGCGTCGCTGGCATCCGCGCACGGTTTATCGGGGGGAGCTGCATTTCCTGCTGGGAGAACTGGAGCGGGATCAGGGGCAGCTGACTGAGGCGAGGGGGCATTTCGAAAAGAGCGCCCGCTTCTCCCTTGCTCCAGTCGATGTCGCAAGAGCGGAGTTGGCTCTCGCGCAGTTGCTGGCAGAGCGCGATCCTGAGACGGCGATCGCTAAGATCACGACCGTTCTTGAAACCCCCAAGCTATCTGCACCGATCAAGGTCGCGGGTCTCATGGAGCTGGGCCGCATCCATGAGTCGATCGGTCGCTATCGCCAGGCGACTGCGTTTTATGAAAGGGTCTACGTCTCTTACGGAGGTTTTCTAGAGGAAACGACAGAGGCCTACTGGAGGCGTGGGCAGCTATTAGAAAAGTTGCAGGTTGGGGAGCTGGCACTGCAGGTCTATCAGGAAGCCATCGCGCGATCGGACCTCGCAGGTCTGCCTTTTTATCCAGACATTCTGAAGCGCTCGATGGCTCTAAAAGGAGGTTCAGAATGAAATCAGTGATCATAACAGCTGCGCTCTTGGTGGTCAGCGGGATCGCATGGTGTGAGGATCGTGTCTTTCTCAAAAGTGGAGGAATGGTAGAGGTGCGCATCCTGTCGATGACAGAGTCGGAGATGCGCATCCTCGATGAAACCCCCGAAACTCCGGGGGCCGGGCCAGTGCAGGGTGCGATTTCTTCGCAGGAGGTCGCCTACATCGAGTTTCACTTGTCAGAGAATGAACGGCGTGTGTTCGAGAATCTTCAGACCGCACCCTTGAGTGTTCTGGAGGAGCTGTGGGGTATACGCTTCCATCAGCTGGCGTTGCCGAGATCGCCCATCGGGGCCTATGGTCTGGAGTTGGCCCGCCGGTGGAGTGCCTCAGATGATCCAGTGGATCATCAGCGGGCACTGAATCGTCTGGAAGTTCTCATGACGCGTGCCTGGGATGAGCAGATAAGATCAGAAGCTCAGGCGGAGCGGATCCGGGTTCTCCTGCGAATCGGCGAACATCAGACGGCGGAGCACGAGGCCTCTCAGTGGCTGGCTCAAACGGAGAATCCGGTTCTGTTGCTGGAGGCGAAATGGATGGCTGCACAGGTCGACTTCGATGCTCTGCGCGCACTCGAGCAGGAGCACCCGCGCTGGGAGCAGGATGAGGATGTGAAACCGGAGCGCATGCGCCTGTATCGAGGCCTGCTGGAGTCTTTCCTCGAGCCCAGTCTGGAGCATCCTCGTGTCAGGGTAGCAGCTCATCGAGGGCTGATTTCGGCCGCTGAGCTGGCCGAGTTTGACGGGGATGAGGAACTGGCCGACTCCTTCCGTCGCGATGCTGCTCTCTGGTATCCAGAGCAGCACCTGCAACCGCTTTCTCCCCCATGAAACGATCCCTCTCCCTGACTCTTCTCATCACGCTCTGTTTCTCTGCGGTTATGGCGCAGGATTCATCGGCCCCGCCGCCGGAGCTGGAGGAGAGTGTCTCCGCCCTCGATCTCTATCGTCAGGGAGGTGCCTTCATGCACATCCTGCTACTGTGCTCCATGGGCACCATCGCTGTCGCGGGATATTGCTTCATCCATATCTCGCGTAAAAAACTGGTGCCGAAGGAATTCGCCACTGCCCTCCAGCAGGTCATGTCGCAGCGCGATGTTGCGAGAGCCTATGATGCCTGCCAGGGGCATGAGAGCAGTCTCGCCAAGGTTATCAGCGGAGCGCTCCTGAAAGTGAACTTCGAGCGGGACCTCGCCAACAAAGCGAGCATGATGGATGCCGCTGCCGAGGCGCTCGACGAGGAGGAGCACCGACAGATGGTCTGGGTTAACTACCTGAACATCTTCGCCACGCTGGCTCCCATGATCGGCCTGCTAGGGACCGTCTGGGGTATGATCGAGGCCTTTGACAAGCTAGCCACCACTAGCGGCGATCCCAAGCAGCTGGCCGGCGGGATCAAGGTGGCTATGGTCACGACAGCCGGTGGGCTGATCGTCGGCATTCCCGCCAGGTTCTTCTACTTTTTCTTCCGCGATAAACTGGCGGGCGTCATGACGCAGGTGCAGAAGGAGGCGAGCTTCGCCATTGATCTGCTCTCAGGTGAAATTCGCCTGCAGGGATCAGAAACGCCGGCAGCTGCTGACCACATCAAATCTGATCCGGAACCGCAGCCATGATCCGCAGGCGGAGATCGAGGGCAGATGAGGTGAGTTTCCAGATCACACCGATGATCGATCTCACCTTCCTCCTGCTCATTTTCTTCATGGTGACGCAGCGCATCACCGAGCAACAGGTGATGGTGCCGGTCGATCTGCCGACCTCCGCGCGAGCTGGCGATCCATCCGCCACCGAGCGGGAGATCGTCAATATCGATGCCGACGGAAACTATTTTATCGGCGACCGCCCAGCAACGGAGGAGGAGCTGAAAGCCCACCTCACCGAGAAATTCGTCAACTTCCCGCCTCTCCAGATCTATGTGCGGGCGGATGCTATGACGCCCGCGCGCAAGATCAAGCGAGTCGTTACCCTGGCGGCAGAGGTAGGAGCCATTGATCTCATCTACGGAGTTCACAGCGACTAAGCGGACATGAGGCGACGAAGGAACAAAAAAGCCAACCTGGTGGAGATGCAGATGAGCTCCATGATCGACATGGTGTTTCTGCTGCTCGTCTTCTTCATGGTCTCCGCGAAGCCTGTCGTCCCTGAGCAGGAGATTCCCATGGGCTTGCCGGGACAGATGGCGCAGGAGGAGTCGCTCGATATCCCGGATGAGATGACGATCGTCATTGAGGCCTCCGGCCAGGTCATCGTCAATGAGCGTCGACTGGATGGTCCGACGGATCGCGACTTGCCCAATCTGCGCGCTGTTCTGCTGCGGTTTGCGCAGGCGGCTAAAAATGCCCAGTCTGAGGCACTGGTGACCGTAGATCCGGCGGATGATGCCGTGCATCAGCGGATTATCGATGTGCTTACCTGCTGCTCAGAGGCAGGTCTCGTGAAAGTCAGTCTCGCAGGGGGAGGGGGAGAGGATGGGTAAAAAACGCCCTCCCAGCAAACGGCGGAAAGCGATCATTTCTGTGCTCGTTGTCAGTTTGATCGCTCATATCATCGGCCTCATTCTCTTCGGAGTTTGGACGGTGGCGCAGCGCTTCAAGCGGCCGGAGGCCCGTTTTGAGATGAGTCAGAAGGTGGTCATTCCCCCAAAGCCGCCGGACCACAAGATGGCATCGGCCGAATACGAATCGATGATGGCCTCACCGGTGCTCAGCGAAAAACTGCTGACCCAGCGCCCGCTTGATTTCGCCCTTCCTGATCTGCCCACCACGGATCTCAGTGCCGTCCTACCCGCCGATCCATCACAGATGGTCTCCGATCAGGTCAGTGTTCTCAGTGGAGTCAGCGGGCTGGGCGATGCCCTATCCCGTGGTCTTGGGGGCAAGGGCATGGGAAAGGCTGGCGTCAGCTTCTTCGGCATGCAGGCCGAGGGTGAGCGCATCCTTCTGTTGTTCGACGTCTCCGCCAGTGTTGTGAACAAGGCCGAGAAGGTGGGTGTCAGCCTTGAGCGCATCCAGCAGGAAACGTTGAAGCTGATCGAGGAGCTGCCGATCACCGCTCGGTTTTCTCTCATCCAGTTCACCGTCAATTATCGTCCATTCTCCAGTGAGCTGCTGCCAGCGAGCCCCAAAAACAAGCAGGCGGCGCAGACCTGGGTCCGCGAAAAGTGGGCCACCAGTGGGAGCCTGAGTCGCTCCGCCGCCGGAGTCATTGGGAATGATGAGGGCGTTGTCGGGGTGCTCAAGGTGGCAGCCGAGATGAAACCGGACGCCATTTTCCTGATTTCAGACGCCAGTTTTCAGTGGCGACCGGGTGGTATCAGCGGATATCCAGACGTGCCCGAGGATACGCTAGCGGCTGCCCTGGAGGGGGTTGGGAGAACTCGCGTCGGCGGGGTTCCCGTTCATTTTCTAGCGTTTTCGCCGAAGGAGGAGGATGCCGAATGGTGGCGACGTAAGAGCAAGCGCCTTGGTGGCTCCTTTCAGAAAATGGCGGAAAAGTAAGAAAAGATTTTTGTAAATATCTTTGCCCGTGCCTAGTATTACCGCGAGCGAGCCGGTTTTTTGTAACCTTTTGCCTTCTTCGTGCGTCATTGCCGTCGGGGAGGGTGAAGTTTGCAAAAAGCACGCATTCCGCCTCAACCAACATCTAAACCAAAACACATCATTTATATGGAAAACCTGACTGCCATTGGCGATTTTGCTCGCGATCTTGGCCCTGTAGCGACCTGGCTTTTTGCCTTGCTCATCATCATCATCGGCTACTTCGTGGCTAAATTGATCAGAACCCTTGTCGTCAAAGGTCTTGAGAAGACAAGCTTCGACGACAAGATCGCCAAGCTGATGGGTCAGCCGGCTGACGGCGCGGAAAAGGGCATCGGGATGTTCGTTTTCTATCTCTTCATGCTTTTTGTTGTTATCTTCGCTCTCAGTGTAGCGGGCGAGGAAACAGTTGTTGAGCCGCTGAAAGATATCCTGTCATCGATTCTTGGATTTATTCCCAAGCTTCTCGCTGCAGCAATCATTGGTTTTGTTACATGGGTCATCGCTACGTTGGCAAAAAATATCGTCTCAGGTTTCCTTGGAGCGACACGTGTGGATGAGCGTCTTGGTCTTGGTGAAAAGAAGCCGATCACGAGCACACTCTCGCTCGTTGTTTTCTTCGGAATCATCTTGATCATGCTTCCAAACATTCTGGCAGCCCTTGAACTAGATGAGATCTCGGAGCCGATCGCTACTACAGTGGATACGATTTTTGCCGCTGTTCCTCCGATTCTCTTTGGTCTGATCATCCTCGGGCTTGGATATCTAATCGCGAGCATCGTCCAGAAAGTGCTTTCGAACGTTCTCGATGCAGTCGGTCTTGATAAGCTCGCCGCAGGAATTGGCTTCAACGGTATCGGTGGACGCCCTCTTTCGACTGTTATCAGCTACATTGCTATGGCTACCATTCTCGTCATCTTCGTCGCTCAGGCGATCGATGCGATGAAGCTAGAGTTCATCTCTGATCTTGCTGAAAACTTCGTTCCAGGTTACTTCGCGATTCTTAGCGGAATCATCATCTTTATCATTGCCATTTATGTAGCTGAGCTTGTTGCGAAGATGCTTGCTCCTAAGTCAGCTTTCTGGGCAAAATTTTCTAAGATCGCGATCCTCGTATTTGCTGGCGCGGTTGCTCTTCAACGGGCAAACATTTCAAGCCTCACGAACGATACCTTCCAGACGATCATCACTGCCGCCATCGTAGCCGCAGCCTTCGCTGCTGGTGTGGGTGGAGCAATTGCCCTCGGTCTTGGTGGCCGTGAAAAGGCAAAGGCGCTTCTCGAAAAAGTGAAGTAAGCCACATCTGAATTTCAGATCTGACACATATCCTGTGTCAGCTAGCAAAAAATCCTTTCTCGGTTCATCCGGGGGAGGATTTTTTTGTTTTGTCAGCGAAGGTGTGCGATAGAAGGCAAAAAGTTTGCAAATTTCTTAGCTTTGCTCGTAATTAAGAGAACTAAATTTATGAAAGCTACATTCCACCGTCTGGTCGCAGGTCTGGCGCTACTGACTGCCACACTCAGCGGACTCCTGATCGGTTGCCGCACAACGCCGCCACCGCCTCTGTATGGAGACGAGGTCCCACCTGCTGAATATGGTGCTCCGACAGAAGAGGAGCTAGGCCAGCAGGGCGAGGAAGGTGGTCGCTTCGGTTATACAGGCGATGAGACTCCGGATGCACCTCCAGCTGTCAACGATCTGGCTGATGCCGCAGACGAGGTGAAAAAGGAGGCGGAGCGCGAGGTTCGGGATCTGCGTGATGTCGCTGAAAGCACCATTCCGGAGAAGCCGGCACCACCCAAGCCGACGATTCCGAGCGCATCTCAAATGCCTTACGCAATCCCTGTGCCGGGTGATCCTCTGGTGGTGACGTTACCTGGCGTAAATAGCAAGCTGGGCAAGATCTCCATCGAGAAATATGATTCATCCGGGAACGCAACCGGGAACCCTCTGCCAAGAGGCACTCAGGTGCAGATCCCTGATCCATCCAGCCCGGGGAAAAAGATCTTTTTCAAGGTCCCCTAGTGCTGCTCTGCTGATCGCTCTCAGCTTTGTTTGAATGCCGGATTGTCTACAAGCCGGAGATCGAGTCGCGGTTCTGGCTCCCGGCGTGGTCGGAGGTTCTTTACTTTATGCGATTCGTCGTCGCTTCCCGCAGGCTCACGTCTCTGCTTACGCTCGCCGTCCGGAAGTCCGGGATCAGGTAGATCGCGTCCCTGGGCTCGTGGATCGGGCGACCTGCGAGATTTCCGAGGCTGTTAAAGACGCTCGGCTGATCATCCTTGCCATGCCGACGCGGCATATGGCGGCAGCGGTAGCGGCGATGCCGGGGGATCTCTCAGGGGCTGTTGTCACCGATGTAGGTAGTGTCAAAGGGCCAGTTGTTGCTGAGATCGAGCCGCTTGTCGCTGATCGAGGCGGAAAATTCTGCGGGAGCCACCCCATGGCGGGTTCAGAACAGACAGGCTTTGCTGCGGCGCGTGAATCGATGTTCGACGGTGCTTCCGTCATTCTCACCCCCTCAGAAGATGGCGGCGCTCTTGATGCAGCGGAATATCTTGAGCAATTCTGGGCCGCTCTCGGGGGGCGTGTCTCTCGATTGTCACCGCCCGAGCATGATCGGGTGATCGCTCAGGTCAGTCACCTGCCACACGTGGTCGCAGCTGCTGTTGTGCGTGTCGCTTCTCAAAGCGGGGCAGAGTCCCTGGCCTATTGCGGAGGTGGGTTTCGCGATACCACCCGGGTGGCGGCAGGTCCATCCGCTATGTGGGCGGATATTCTGCTGGATAATCAGGATGCCGTCCTTGCTGCCCTCGCAGATCTGAAGGCTGATTTGGACAAGTGGCAATCGGCACTCGAAGTTGGCAGCCAAGCCTCAGTAGAGGCCCTGCTTGCTTCTGCCGAAGAAGTCCGCCAATCACTTCGTATCCCTGATACGATCTGAACTAGCCGAGCCATGGAAGTGCGAATTCACTCGCACAGGCGCAAGCCCAACCGCAAATCGACCGCTTCATTCCTTCTCCTCACCTAGCTAGCAGCTTGCTTTCGGACTGGGTTGCGGGTATCCACTTTGCCGCACCTTGCGTTCTTTTTGTTCTGTTCCCCTATGGCCACCTTATCTATCCGCTCTGTTTCTTCTATCGAGGCTGAGATTTCTGTTCCGGGCGATAAAAGCGTATCCCACCGTGCTCTGCTTTTTTCGGCGCTTTCTGACGGTGAGTGTGAGATCAGCGGCTTCCTGGCCGGCGAGGACTGCCTCTCCACTGCGGAAGCTCTTCGCCAGATGGGAGTGGAGATTGCGTTCGACGAAACAGATCCGACCCGCCTCAAGGTCCGCGGAATAGCTGGGCGATTTACCAAACCGGAAGACACGCTGGATTGCGGAAATAGCGGCACTACCATGCGGCTCCTTAGCGGAATCCTCGCGGCCCAACCATTTACGACTCGCCTGACGGGTGATGACTCCCTGCGGAAGCGACCGATGGACCGCGTTGCCATCCCGCTTCGCCAGATGGGGGCCAGGGTCGAGGGGATTGGCGACCGATGCACTGCGCCTCTTCGAATCGACGGGTCAGGTGAGTTGGCGGCTATCGATTACGAAAGCCCCGTCGCCAGTGCCCAGATCAAGAGCGCCATCCTTCTTGCTGGTCTGTTTGCCAAAGGGGTTACTTCCGTCAATGAACCTCACCTCTCCCGCGACCACACAGAGCGGATGTTTGACTACCTCGGTGTGATCACAACCCGCGAGGGCACGAAAGTCTCCCTTCAGGGCGGGCAGGTTCCCACGGCTCGTGATATTGTCGTGCCGGCGGACATCTCCAGCGCCGCTTTCTGGCTAGTTGCTGCGGCAGCGCGAGAGGGGTCGTGGGTCAAAATCGACCGCCTGGGCCTCAACCCCACGCGAGTGGGGATTCTCTCCGTGCTCAGTCGCATGGGGGCTAAGATCACGCAGGTCATCGATGACTCCGGGTGCGAGCCCATGGGTTCCGTGGAAATCCACGGCACGCAACTGAAAGGCACGGAGATTGGTGGCGAGGAAATCCCCACGCTCATCGATGAGATCCCCATCATCGCCGTTGCTGCAGCCCTGGCTGAGGGGAAAACAGTCATTCGCGATGCTGCTGAGCTTCGTGTCAAAGAGAGTGATCGCATCGCCGCCGTTGCCGACAATCTCCGCCGGATGGGTGTCCAGGTGGAGGAATTTGCGGATGGCATGGAGATCGAGGGAGGTGCGCAGCTGCGGGGAGCCGAGATCCAGGCGATCGGCGACCACCGCATCGGCATGTCGTTTGCGATTGCAGGGCTTTTTGCCAAAGGGCCCACCGTGATCCACGGAGCGGAGTGTATCGACACCTCGTATCCGGATTTCGTCACCGAGATCAAGGCGCTCCAGAAGCTGGCCTGAGAAAGGGGTGTCCCGGGTTTTTCTGATTGTCGGAAAATCCGCAAAGATGCGTCCTTTCTTTCTTGCTTCGGAGGTGCGCTTTATTCTATTTTTTGCGAAAAGTCGAAGATTTACCTTGTATGTGCACTGTCGTTACATGTAATATCATTGTGAATACATTCATAAAATCTTCCACCTTAGGTAAGGCATGAAAACAAATCCCCTAAAAATGCTCCTGCCATCAAATGGTAAAAATGAGAAGCGCGGTGTCGCTCTCATTACCGTGCTGGCGATGATTTCACTGGCTGTGATTTCTGTTCTTTCGTTCTTCACTCTGGCTGTCACAGAGCAGCGCTCCAGTGAGGCTTTCGTCAGCGGGGTGCGCGCGCAGCAGGTGGCCGAACAGGCCGTCAATATGGTGATGACCCAGATTGAGAAAGGGACCTACCATGGGATCGAGACCACCTGGGCCAGCCAGCCGGGAGCTATTCGCGTGTGGAATCCACGTGACCCGGGGGCCTCAGGCGGCGGGGCCACTCGGATCTACAAGCTGTATTCGGATGATGAGATGTTCGCTTCGAGCGCCATATCGATTCAGAATGATTTCGACGATTTTTCCAAGCAGGACTGGACTACCCAGAGTCACAAATATGTTGATCTAAACGAGCCAGTGATTCGGGGGCGCAAGGTTTATTATCCGATCGTTGACCCAGCAGCGACCATCCTGCCCGAATGGCCCAACACCATCGGGGGAGGTGAAGCTGGGCTTCAACGTTCGGGTGTGGAGGGTTTTGACATCAATGGCGAAACCATCAAGGATCGGCCGGTGGCGGAGGTTATGTCGGCATTGGCTCGACAGGGCATCGAGGCTCATGCCGCCTTTCACGGTGCTGGGGGTCTTGAGCACGCAGTGATGCCGGTGCAGTGGATCTACCAAACAGCCGATGGCACCCTCGGTTTCCTGGATGCTGCACCGTCCATCTCCGTCTCTGAATACGGTGGTTATATCTTTAATGTCTTGGGGACAGGCAATGTTCCATCGAAGGAAAACCCTATCGTTGCCCGGTTTGCTTTCTGGGCGGATGACGAGAGTTCCAAGCTGAATGTCAATACCCATGCGGGCGGTTTTGCCATGGATATGCCGAGAGCTGGGGGGCAGTTTGACCTCATCCATTTCGCTGCGAACCCCGCTGCCGCGGGTGAATTCCAGCGATATCCTGGGCATCCGGGTTCGGTGCACTTGAGTTCTGTGCTTGCTCCCGGGGTCGCAGATCCAGCGGGCCAATTCGCCATTGCGGAGTCCATGTATACCATTTCGCCGGGTGCGGTCGCTGGTGGCTCGCGCGCAGGGAATCAGAACATAGCCACTACATCTGATAAAACGGACTTCACTCAGGGGATGCCTCGAGATAATCAGCCTCTCTATGCATCAGCCAGCGATATCGCTCGCAGTGCGGATTGGTTTGAGGAAGGGCGTTTTGATCGGAAAAGAGTGAAATACCCTTTCGTTGAATATGTCGGCGGGTCGTCTGCTCGACCCATGGAGGGAGACGATGAGGGGATGGCGGACCTTATCTCGCGCAGTGGGTTTTTCCTGACAGCGGTCAGCAAGTCTCCTGAGGTCAACCCGTTCAATCTGCCCAAAGTTTCCATGTGGCCGATCCACGCTCGACTGGCAGATGATCCTGAATCGGAGGCCTTTGGAACGAGGTTTGATCAGTTGATCCTTGAGACTTCACGAGTCGGCAATTTTTACTTCTCCGTGATGCGGGAGTCAGCTGATGATCCAGTGAATGACTTTCGGTTGCGCGCATCAAGTTCTGGCGATGATGCAGGATATTCGAATGAAGGAATCTATGATTATCTCACCAGCATGATGAATCTGGAAGTCCCCGGCTGGGTCGGGCAGGAGATTGCTGAGCGCCTCAACGAAGGTCCGGTGCGGCAGGTGCCTCTTGCAGATGAGCAGCTGGCGCTCAGCATGATGGACTACATTCGGTCTACGAATGTTTACGATGACAGCCTTTATACACCTGACAGCTATGACAGAAATGCCTATGCAGAACAGAATCAGGCAGGAGCACTGAGCGGGCGCTATCCGTTCACGAATCCTCGCATATCCTTCAGGAAAGGAGCAGGTTTTCCTGGATTCGGACAAGTAGTGCCGATGCGCCATGAGACGTCTTCTGGTGTTACTCTGCAGGGATATGGACGGCATCACACGATCGCCGGAGTGCATGTTATCGCTATTGTCGCAGGGAAAAGTCACCTCGCCGATGATTCGGAGTCAGTTCCTGGTGCTGGCGGGATTGCTATCACCGATGACCAGAATCGCGGCCGGCGTGATCGTTATCCAGACTCGAACGGGTATACAAACTATCCTCCGCTGCCGCAGAACGTGCGGCAGGTCATCAACGAGGCGCAAAGTAAAAACAGGATTCCTGCAGAGTTTGATTGGGTGAAGTCTGTGAATGCGAAACAGCCGAACAACTGGAACTTCCAGCTTCCTCTGAATTCCAGGCTTGCCATTTCTGGCGCGAACGCAGGCCGTTTCAGCACCTACCGTGATCGGATTCTTGACGACCCAAAGACACGCTACGATCTTGATGCGGGCAGTCCTCTCTTTGACCTTTTTGGCCCAGCACCTGCTGATGCTTCTGAAGCACAAGTGAGAGCTTATCTGGCACCTCTTAATGACATGCGGCTCGATCCGGGCTTCACACTGGTCCAGGCAATTCTCGGCTTTGATATGGCTACTCCGGCTGCAGGGTGGAATGGGCTGTATCCAGATTTTGAGGTCCTTATCGAGCGCAATGGTAGCTTCGCGTTTACTGATCGAGATGGGAATCCGGCGGAGTTCATGGGCTTCTCAGGCGTTTTTGGCGGAGGTATCACCGGCGACACAAACACGACAAGGCTGGCGACGAATCTCGGTATGATGCACAACTCATGGGCGGCGCGACCATCTTCGCCTTACTTGCCCTTTGTTGAATTGCTTAACGGTCGTCCACTGAGTGACCGCAACGAATACTATTTTTTATCACGCAAAAACCCGAACGATACGAGTGAGTTTGCTAACTACGGATCCGGCCGCTTCACTCCCATTGACCGCGGTTATCGTGAAGTGATTAATGCCAGTTTCGCCAACGGCACGGAAGAGCAGCGGGCAGCCTTCTGCTATGACCTAGTGACTTTGCCGTTTGAGGTCGACGACACTCGCGGCCTCGCGTTCCAGGGCGGAGACTTGACATTTAGTGTGCTGACTCCTGATGGTGCCACACAGGGTTCTGCTCTCACCACAACAGTCTCCGGTGACAGACGGCTGATCCAGGAAGTTGAGATTGAGGTGGAGGATTTTAGTTCGCCCACACCAATTATTGAACCCTATGTAGCAGGGAACCCGCAGACCGTATACTTCCAGGACCCGAATCATTACTTTGAGCGTCAAGTTGCTTACGTGATCGATTACAATGGAAACAGACGCCCGGGATCTACCCTCCAGGGTCGATTGTCCCTGACCCGCGACCCTGCCAACCGTGGAATCAATTCCCAGGAGGAGCTGGATGCGTTGAAAGACGCCCGTTTCCCTAGACGCGCTCAGCAGGGGCGTTTGGGGCGTGTTGGTATCAGTGGCCTTGGCGGTGGATTTGTCGGTCCGGGAGACGTCGTTAGGTCCATCGTTCCCAAGTCTGCTGATCTCAGGGTAATCGCAAACAAGGCGAAAATTGAAGCGGGAGACTACTTCGCGCCTCACCGCGACTACAACGATTCGAGTCTGCGCTTCGCTCACTCTATGCAAAATTCCGATGGAGACCCGTTCTTCGGTTTTAATTCTGAGGAAGATGGTTTGCTGGTCGGGCTTCCAGATGTTCGGGTCGAGAGTCCCAATTTTCTCTATCAAAACTCTACTCGCCCTCGCGAAAACATGTCGGCTACAGCGAGCAGTCGATCGGAACTTAAGTTTCACAACCTCTACGGAGATTTCGATACGTCTCCGGGCAGTGCGTTCGCTGATGGGGGATACATTAACCGTCCCGATGAGGGGAATTTCACGAATCTGATCCCATCAGAAGCTGATGAGAGGCAGGTGACGCTGACGGACCTCGGATCGGAAGACGTGTTCCCTTATTTTCAATCCCAGAATCAGAGCACCGGCGGTGGGCCTTCGTTTTTCTCCCCGAACCGCATGATCCCAGGGTCCGGCATGTTCGGGTCGTTACCTCGCACATTGGATCCAGATGCCGATGAGCTCGATGCTCACTGGCAGACACTGCTGTTCCGGCCAGAGCGCCAGTCCTTCCACCCCTTCGGAGGAAATGCTAGCCACCCTGGCGGTGCAAGCGGTGGGAAACTGCCTGATCATGTGCTGATGGAACTCTTCTGGATGCCTGTGGTTGAGCCGTATGCGATTAGCTCTACCCTTGCCACATCTGGTAAGCTCAACATTAACTATGACATCGTCCCGTTCTCCCACATCGAGAGGTCAACAGCTATGTGGGCGGCATTCAAGTCAGAGAGCCTTCTTTGCGTGCCGAACAAATGGCATGCCTCCTACAAGCGTTGGGGTGGCCGTGGTAAAGGGTGGCATCCTCGATTCAATAAGTTCGGAGGCGATCTTCAAGGTCGTCGTTTACGAGCGATGATACTCGAGCATCGGACGCTCGAGCAGTTCCGATCATATTTCCGCTATGGCGAGGTGCGGCTGAATGGGCCCGGTCGTGACACAGATCCTTTGGGTCAGCACATTTTTAAAACACCGAGCCAGATCGCAGAGATTCATCTTATTCCTCAGGAGGCCTCCGAGCGCTTATCCGGCGCGAGCTCTGCAGGAGGTGTAGAGAGTTTTACACCGGAAACCGCCGCGGATATGCACGGTAGTGGATCGAAAAATTACTGGCAGGCACATGCTCTTGTAGGTGAGAACTCGATCGAGCGTGTCTATGCAAACCTGCAGAACCGACTGACTACGAAGTCTAACGTGTTCCGTGTGCATTTCCGCGCTCAGGTAATTTCTCAGGGTTTCCGTGATGCGGGTCAATATGGTTTCTTCGTGCCTGAACTCGACAGCATTGTCGGGGAATATCGGGGGTCATCTGTCGTGGAGCGCTATCTTCCGCAGGGCGTTCTCGAAGACTTCGATGCTGAAAGTTTGACTAAGGGGTCCCCGAACTTCGATGAGTTTGCGAAGCAGCTTTCCGCTGCGCATCGAGTTCGGGTGATTCGCCACACGAGATTCGCCCCCTGAACCTGTTGACTCCGATCATTCATGATGATTTATCAAAAACCGAACAAGAAAGCCGGCTTCAGCCTTGCGGAGGTCTCTTTCGCCATGGCTATCGCTGCTGTGGCGGTCATAACACTTCTCGGGATGCTCGGGCAGGGGGTAGACACGGTGACAAATGCTGGGGATCGTCTGATCTATGGACGTATCCACCAGCAGGTAGTTTCCGAGGTGCAGGCGGCGGGTGATGTATCTGAAGATAATCTTGAGCGTTTTCTCAGAAGTGAATATAGTGACGGCATCGTTAGTTTCGATGTTGAGGGTGAGCGAGAGGACAATGAAGACTTCATCACCTACCAGGCTCGCGTCTCTGTTTTGAGTGCTCTCGGTCATATCTCAGTCGGCTCGATACCCGCTTCCCTCGGTGAGGGTGCCACAACACCTGGGTATGAATTTTCTGACGTGGCCGATCGGGACTCCAATCTCGTTACCGTTTTTGTCGAGGTGGTTGATGCGGCTGGTGGGGTGGAAGCCGATTTCTCAGACGCCCGAGTGTTTTCGTCGATCGTCCGAGCTCGAATTAATTCAGAAGAGTAATCTATGATGGTATCCTCAAATCTTGGGCGCCGTGCTTTACGTGCATCCTGTCGAGCATTTACACTGCTGGAATTGTTGGTGGCCACAGCTGTCCTCATGACGCTCCTGGTCTTCCTCGGTGATATTATTGGTCGGGTCGAAAATAGCTATCGCAGTGCGGAATCCAGGCTCGGCCAGTTTCGAGAGGCTCGGAGAGCTTTTGACACGATCAAGAGTAATCTGGCAGCAGCCACGACAGCTCCCTACACGAAGTTGCTCAGAGATGGAGGGAATACCTCGGTCGTTCCCGATGGTTTCACTCCGGCTGTTAGCCTTGACTTCCGTGTGATGAATACGGTGAAACGAGAGATCAATGTGCCCGGGGCGACAGCTTTCGGTTCTGGTCTTTTCTTCTTCGGGAACTTCGGTGAGAGCGGCCGCTTTCGTCAGCTAGCCGAATCTACGTCTGGTCGTGGCTATTTTCTGATTCAGGGGGCTCCGCAGTCAGATGAGCCGAGCTGGCTTTCTTCGACGAGCTACCAGTCCAGTGCGACTGAGGGCTTCTGGTTGATGGAGCTAAGAGCGAATCCCGCTCCCGAGGAGACTTACGACGTGGACACGCCTTCAAGTGAAAACAGAGGGTCCTTTGTGGCTAAGCTGAAGAGTAATTGGTATGACCCTTCCGAGCATCCGCCCAGCGCACTTCTGCCGCTAGCGAAGAATGTTATATTCTTCAAGGCTGAGCCTGTGCGCATTAATGAGGGTAAGACGGAGTTTGCTGACCCGGAAAACCGCTTTGATTACGACGTGGCGCGGAACCAAACTGCATTGGAACAGGCGATGACAAGAGGGCGCGCCATCAGTCCGGAAGAGCTTGCCCGCTACCAGCGCCTCCTCAACCCACCCCCGCTCGTGCGCATCAGCATGATTGTTATAAGCGAGACCGATGCCCGTCTGGTGGAGTCTGGTGATAAGACGCTTCCTTTTGATCCGACTGGTGTTACTCATGCAACCCTGCAGTCTGTTCGTGACGATCTGGATGTGAAGGACTCGTCTTCTTTGGTTTCCGGTCTTGATGCAGCTGGGTTCGAATATCAGGTTTTCTCATCTCTCATTCAGATCCGTGCAGCCTCTCTGTGATGGCAGTCACGCCTCTTCCTATCTCGACTTCGTTTCCTGATTCATGAATTCACCAATAATCTCAGATCAGTCTCTTACTCGCCGTGCGGGCTTTACTCTTACCGAGTTGCTGACTGTCCTCACTGTCATGGGAATCGTTATGGCGTTTTCCGTGCCGCACATGATTTCCCTCACATCCGGGGCTTCGCTGCAGAAGGATGGAAAGACTCTCATCACTGACCTTGGCGAGGCTCGGCAGCTGGCCATGTCGAGGAGCACCGATATCGAGGTGCGATTTTACGAGAATCCCAACGCCGGAGCGGACCAGGAGTCATCGTTTATTGGGTATCAGCTATTTCAATACCCGGCCTCAGGAGTGGGGGCAGCCTCCGATCCATCCGGGATGATCCCGGTCCGTCCGATGCGCCGCTTTTCGGATGGTTCGGGAGTCAACACGGGGCTCTCGACCCTTCTTGACAGAGCACTGGCTGCTTCTGATGCAGCAGCCCTCGGGAGTGGATTGACAGCGCCGGAGTTTGGCGAGGCCGAGGTGAAAATCTCCTCGGGCGGAGCTAGTGAGAGCCTCGAGTTCATCTCCTTTCGTTTCACTGGGAACGGCGGCACGAACCTTTCCTCTCTGACTGAGGCAGGGGAAACCTGGCACATCACCCTCGTAGACAGCGTCGCGGCAGAATCACTTTCGGCGGGTGAGTTGCGCGACTTTTACACCGTGCAGGTCAATCCTCTGAATGGAGCTGTGCGCGTTTTTGAGCCGCTTCCATAAGACTTTTGTATGCGAGTGGTCGTTCGCTTGCTGTTTTTGTTCGGATAAGCATCCCTTATGCACCTTGAGGGTCGCTCAAGCTCACGTAAACCCGTGAGCCTTTAGCTGCAACTAGCCGCTATATCAGGACAAAAACTTTTCAAAAAACGCTTGTGAAATTTTTCACAAGCGTTTATCTGTCGCTCCTTTTCCCGAGCGAATTATGGGCAATTTATTTCCCCGTTGGACCAATACTCTGGCTATCAAGATCGCCATCTGCGCAGGTGCCTTAGCAACTTGTGTTGTGGCTGTTGCGTGGTATTCCTGGACACCGAAGCACACGCGTGTGGGCTACATGCCTCAGCAGCCTATCCCGTTCGACCACAGTCTCCACGCCGGCAAATTGGCGATGGATTGTCGCTATTGCCACTCCTTTGTTGAGGAGTCCAGCCACTCAAATCTCCCTGCAGCTCAGGTTTGCTGGAATTGTCACGGTCCTGGAAAAGTGAAGTCAGATTCTCCGAAGCTTGAGCCGCTCCGGGCGGCGATGGATGAGAATTACGAAGGGTATACAGGCGACCCTATTGAATGGGTTCAGATCCACGAGACTCCAGACTACGCCTATTTCAACCACTCTGCCCACGTCAATCGTGGTGTCAGTTGTGTCGAGTGTCATGGTCGGATTGACCAGATGCCGGTCGTTTACCATGCGAAGTCGCTCAGTATGAGCTTCTGCCTCGACTGCCACCGCAATCCTGAAAAGGCGCTGCGACCAGTCGATCAGGTGACGAATCTTGGTTGGTCTGCAGAGGATCTCAGTCAGGATGAATTCTACGCCTATCTGGCAGAGAAATCCGGCAAGCCGGCGGATGATTTGAAGGCTGCGGACGCTGACGAAGAGTGGTCGCAGGAGCTAGTGGGGGCGCACCTTCAGCGCCTATGGGGGGTGAATCCTCCTCAGCAGTGTGCTGCTTGTCACCATTAATTTTTTAATCCTGGTTCTGAACTGACCTCCGCAGATATTTTCTGACGAATTCTAATTCCATGAAGCGCAAGTGGACTCACCCTGAAGAACAGCCTTCTTCCCGCAAGCAGTGGCGTAGCCTGAATGAGCTCGAAGGTAACCCTGAGTTTGACGAGTGGTTGGCTCGCGAATTTCCTCAGGGGGCTGCCGAGGTCGAAATGGACGGCGATTCGCGTCGCAGTTTCATGAAGCTCATGGGCGCCTCGACCGCTCTCGCGGGTTTCGGAGTTGCCTGCAGCCGCCCTGTTCGTCACCTTGTTCCTTTTAATGAACACGTCGAGTGGATCGTGCCGGGTCGCGCCCTCTACTATTCAACTATCAAGCCTCGTCTGGGTGGTCTCGGTGGTGAGCCGCTTGTTGTGACGACCTACGAAGGGCGTCCAACGAAAGTGGATGGGAACCGTCTTCATCCTGATGCGAATGGTGGGTCTTCTGCCTTTACTCAGGCTTCTATCCTGAATCTGTATGACCAGGAGCGCTCCCGTGGCTACCTTCAGTCCGGGGCACCATCGACAGCATCGGCTTTTGCTGATGTTCTGGCTGCCTTGCGCGATGAGAGGGATGGGTCCGGCATGGCTGTGCTGCTCTCGCCAACGACGAGTCCCGTGCGAAATCGTCTGCTGCGCGACCTTGTCGCGGCGAAACCAGGGCTGACGCTCTACTCGTATGAGGCGCTCGAGCCGGCTGGTCGTTCCCGCGCGTGGAATGCGGTTTATGGTCAGGGTGGCGTTCCGAACGTCTCGCTGGCAGGTGCGAAGAAGATCCTTTCCCTTGCTTGTGACTTCCTTGATCAAGAGATCGTGGGAGACCTGGCCTCAACAGAATTTTCCAAGGGCCGTGACCCGGAAGGTGAGATGAATCGCCTCTACATGGTAGAGTCAGCCTTCAGCCTCACTGGCGGTCAGGCGGATCACCGTTACCGTGTTGCTGCCTCGCAGGTGCCGGCGGTTACTGCTCTGATTGCCGGGGAGATTGCAAAGTCCACGGGTGATGCCCAGCTTGCTGCTCTCTCGGAGCCGATGGCCAAGAAACTCGTCAAAGGTGTCTACAACGCGAAATGGATCAAAGAGTGTGCCGCTGATTTTCTCGCGAGCGCAGGTGAGTCTGTCGTTGTGGCGGGTAGCCGTCAGCCGGACGTCGTCCATGCGATGGTTGCTGGCATCAACCGGGCGCTCGGTGCTGAGGGTAAATTCATCAAGGCTTATCGTCATGACCTGGCCCCGACTCGTTCGATCCGTTCCCTGAATAAAGCGATCAGCGCCGGTGAGGTGAAGACACTGATCGTGCTGAACGAGGGTGATTTTCTCTTCGATGCGCCTGCGAATGTTAAGGCGGCTGATCTCCTGAATGAGGTTGAGACGACGATTCATGTTGGTGTAAACCAGAATCTGACGGCGCGTGCTGCGGATTGGCATGTTCCGTCCACCCATTATCTGGAGTCCTGGAGTGACAATGTCACGCTTTCCGGGAAGTATTCGGTGCAGCAGCCGATGATCAATCCTCTCTGGGGTGGTGTCTCCGTCGAATCCTTCCTTCTATCTCTCGTGTCCGAAGAGTCTGGAGAAGAGGCTGTTCTTGAGAAAGTGCGCGAAAGTGCAGCTTCTCTGGGTGCAGGAAATTGGAGTGAGATCGTGCGAGATGGTTACTCTGCTTCTTTCCAGCTTCCCGAGGTGGCTGCTAAGCCAGCTGCGATGGCTGATCGTGCGGCCAAGTTGAAGCTCGCTGATCTGCCTCATCCGGAGGCTCTTGAGATTTCACTGGTAGCGGGTTCGGCGACTTATGATGGTCGTTTCGCCAACAATGGCTGGCTTCAGGAGGCACCTGATCCAATCACGAAGCTGACCTGGGATAATGCAGCCCTCGTTTCCGCTGGCACTGCCAAGGCTCTCGGGGTGAAGGATGGAGATCTCGTATCCTTTGAAACGGAGAAGGCTGGCGCCATCCAGCTGCCGATCCTCGTTTCTCCCGGTCACGCTGACTACTGCGTGAGTGTTGCTGTTGGTTACTATGGTGGCCTCGCAGATGGTGCTGTCAGTGAGGGAGTGGGATTTAATGTCTATCCATTCATGCAGACTGCCGGTCAGTCAGTGGTCACAGGTGTGACGGCGACTAAGACAGGTGAGAAGCATGAGCTGGCCCTGACAGCTGAGCATTATTCCATGGAAGGCCGTGCGATCGCTCGCGAAGGCACGAAGGAGATGTTCGATAAGAAGCCTGAATTTGCCAAGAAGCAGGGGATGGACAGCCACATTCCTGAGAATGTCCCGGCTTACATCGGTCCTGACTACAAAGACGGCACGTCTCCAAAGAATAAGATTGTCCCCGTGATTCCCGGTCACGAGTGGAAGCCGGATGTCCACCACCAGTGGGCGATGACCGTCGATCTGAACACCTGCACCGGCTGTAATGCGTGCGTGATTGCCTGTCAGGCTGAGAACAATATCCCGATCGTGGGTAAAGGTCAGGTGATCGCAGGTCGTGAAATGCACTGGATCCGCATGGACCGCTACTTCACCAGCCCGAATGATCATGAGATCGTCGCTGCTCGCGGAAACGTGAAGGAGTATGTGAAAGACGCTTTCGCTCCCGAGGATGAGAAGTTGGACACTCCGGGTAAGCGGACGGTCGATGATGATAACATCGAGATGATTCCTCAGCCAGTGGCCTGCCAGCAGTGTGAGTCAGCTCCATGTGAGACTGTTTGCCCAGTGAACGCAACTGTTCACACGCCTGACGGTCTGAATGCAATGGCCTACAATCGCTGTATCGGCACTCGTTACTGCGCTAACAACTGCCCTTATAAGGCTCGTCGATTCAACTACTTCGATTACAACAAGCGTCCTCTTAAGGAGCTCTACTGGGGCCCTCTCGCTGCTCCGGAAGGGAACGCGACGACGACGCAGCGTTTCCAGAAGAATCCGAACGTTTCCGTCCGGATGCGTGGTGTCATTGAGAAGTGCACCTACTGCGTGCAGCGTATCAATCTCGCTAAGGCTGCTGCCAAGCGCGATGCTCGTGACTCCGATGATGTGCAGATCAAGGCGAACTCCTTCACGGTTGCCTGTCAGGATGCCTGCTCCGCAGAAGCAATTGCGTTTGGTAACTTGAAAGCTGATGGAGATCGTGTAAACGCGATGAAGGAAAATCCTCGGAACTACGATCTCCTGAGCTACATCGGCACGCGTCCTCGCACAAGCTACCTCGCTCGGGTGAAGAATCCGAATCCGAAGATGCCAGGTGCCGAGCTGGTAGGCACGACGACTTCGAAGATGCACTAAGCTTCCTCGGCCCCTGTAACCTTACCTTTTCCCCGACTGATCCTATTTCGATCTCATGGCAACTACCACGACAAAATCCGCGCCCGTGCATCCTTCTGAAGCAGAAGGGGTAGCACGTGAGCCGCTTGTCCTGAACAACCGCTCTCTTGGCTGGATCACCGACCGTATTTGCGGCATCGTTGAAAAACGCCAGCCTTTTATCTGGTGGGTCCTGTTCGTTCCATCTGTTCTCCTATTCGGTCTTCTGATGGGGACACTTGTTTATCTGGTCTCCACTGGTGTGGGCGTCTGGGGGAACAATCAGCCGGTTGCCTGGGGCTGGGCGATCGTGAACTTCGTTTTCTGGATTGGTATCGGTCACGCCGGAACCCTGATTTCAGCCATTCTTTTCCTGACCCGTCAGAAATGGCGAACGTCGGTGAACCGGGCCTCTGAGGCGATGACCTTGATTGCTGTGATGTGCGCCGGCATCTATCCCGGCTTCCACGTTGGTCGTTTCTGGATGGTGTGGTTCCTTGCTCCTGTCCCGAACGCGAACGCCATCTGGCAGAACTTCAAGTCGCCTCTTCTTTGGGATGTCTTCGCGGTTTCGACCTACTTCACCATTTCCGTTATCTTCTGGTATATCGGCTTGATCCCTGATCTCGGCACCCTGCGCGACCGGGCGAAGAAGAAGCTCGCTAAGATGCTTTACGGATTTTTCGCCCTCGGTTGGCGCGGCGGTAACCGCCAATGGCGTCATTA
>JAHDFZ010000019.1 GCA_020627905.1 Verrucomicrobiota bacterium | reverse complement strand
GGAAGATCCTTCGCGAGGTGCGGACGGAGACGGGAGCAGGAGAGATCAAGCAGAGTCGAGCTGTGGGGTGAGAGGAAAGGGCAGAGTTCGAGCCCATGCCTGGGAGCAGCGGTTTTCCTACCGCTGTTTCTCTAGATCTGTGCACTGGTCTGGCCGGCAGCAGACTTGCAATCCTCCAGCGTTCTCTTCACCACTCACTTCTCCTTCGGCACGAAGCGAAGGGCAGCGGAGTTGATGCAGTAACGCAGGCCGGTGGGTTCCGGACCATCGGGGAAGACGTGACCTAGGTGCGCATCGCCTGTTTTTGATCGGACTTCCACGCGTCGCATGCCGTAGGCGAGGTCCTCGACTTCGACGATCTCCTCGTCGTCGATCGCTTTGCTGAAGCTGGGCCAGCCTGTTCCTGAGTCGAATTTATCCTCCGATGAAAAAAGCGGCTTTCCGGAAATCACGTCCACATAGATGCCCTCTTCTTTGTGATCCCAGTATTCGTTGTTGAAGGGAGGCTCAGTGCCACATTCGCAGGTGATCCGGTATTGTTCGGGAGTGAGCTTTGCTTTGAGGTCTTCTCTTGAGTCAGCCATAGTCAAAGAAGATCGGTATGAAACGGGCAGGATGCAAACCTTCAGTCCTGTGAAAAGGCAACTTTCCCGAAGGAAACGGTTTGGCGCGGCGGGCGCTATCGGATATACTCGCCGAAACTTATGAATCCTGGACCTGACTATTTCGGCGAACCTCAGCGCGGCAGCGGCTCTGCTCCCTGGGTGATCCTCAGCATTGCTGTCGTCCTAGCCCTCGGCCTAGCTGCTTACGCTTTCATGCAGCATCTGGATAAGAAGTATGCCCGTGCTGATCAGCGCCCTGTCGGTGGCTATGTGCAGCCAGCACAGATCATCGGGTATACAGCGAATGGCCAGCCGATTTACGATCGGCCGCCAGGTGTCCCTGCACAGCCAGCGGCAGGCGGCGTAGCCTACCAGCCAAACCCGATCGCGACAGCCCCTGCTGCGAGCGCCAGCATTCAGCAAAGCCTTCCAGCGCCGAAAGACCCGGAAATCGAGGCCCTGCGAGCCTCTCTCAACGCCGCTCAGGAGAAAGGAAGAGAGACAGATCGCAAACTGAAATCCCTTGTCGAGGCCCAGAATGCACCCGCTCCGGTGCAGCCAGCTACAGCACCCCAGCCGAAGTCATCCATACGCTTTAATGGGCAGACGGTCGGCGAAGAAGCTCAGCAGGTAGCCGCCGCTGCGGCTGCAGCAGGAGGGATTGATGGAGATCTCCCTGATTTTCTGCGCAATGCGCTGCAGGACCCTCCCGGTGGAAATCCTCAGCTGGAGGCTGAGGCAGAAGCCCTGAAGGTAAAAATCCGCTCGGCTCCCAGTCTCGGGAATGTCATGAGCTACGACAATGATTGGGGCGTGGTCACCTTCGATGCCGGGGCCATGCAGCAGGTGAAAAAGGAGCAGCGTTTCGCCGTTCGTCGCGGCGAGCAGATCCTCGGATGGATCAAGGTGGATGACGTGACTCCGAATCAATCGATTGCTATCCTCATGAGCAAAAATCGCTCCAGTGATACCGCTCTCAAACCGGAGCCGGGCGATGATGTGATCGAGTTCGATCTTTTCGAGATCAGCCAGCAGTTCGCACCGACGGAGTAGGGGCGGCAGCTCTGGGAGGATCGCGCTGATGCGCCACGGAAAGATCTCGCTTTGCACAGGGCGAATCGACATGGTGAGGGATGTCCCGTTTCGCGATTCTTCTTCTGTCCATCCTTGCGTTCAAATCGGCAGCGATCGCCGAAAAGCGTAATATCATCCTCATCGTTGCTGATGACCTAGGCTACCACGACCTGGGGCTGTATCAGGACAGCGAGTTCTATGAGGCTCCCAACCTGCAGGAGTTGGCGCGCACAGGAATGGTGTTTTCGCGTTTCTATGCGGCGTCACCTGTCTGTTCGCCAACACGCGTCAGCGTTGTTTCCGGGAAGAATCCGGTGCGCCTTGAGACAACGAACTTCTTCACCGGTCGTCGAAGCGGAACCTTCGGCCCTGCCCCTTTTGCCAACGAGTTGCCGCTGGAGGAGCAGACGCTGGCGGAAACGCTGAAATCAAATGGCTATCGAACCGGGTTTGTCGGGAAATGGCATCTGGGTGAACCGCCTCAACAGCATGGCTATGATGTGAACAAGGGCGGTGGAGAAAACGGTCACCCGAAAAGTTATTTCGCCCCTTACAAGAATGTCGAGGGCATGGCGAATGCCCCTGAAGGAGAGTTTCTAACGAGTCGGCTGGCCAACGAAGGCGTTTCATTTATGCGCCAATCAGTGCGGCAGGAGAAGCCCTTCTTTCTTCACTACTGTCCCTACAGCGTTCACACTCCACTGCAGGCACCCCAGAAGCTGATCGAGAAATACGAGGCGAAAGCTAAGCGCCTTGGGATCGATGACGAGGACGGCTCCTTCAGTGAGAGCGTCCTCCGTCAGGTCTGGCCGGATACGGAGAAACCGAGAACGGTTCGCATTCGGCAGGACCATGCCGTGTATGCCGCGATGATCGAATCTCTGGACGCAGCCGTCGGCAGGATTCTGACAGAGGTAGACGCCCTGGGAATTCGGCAGTCGACTGCGATTGTCTTTACGTCTGACAATGGCGGTCTATCCACTTCCGAAGGCTTGCCGACCAGCAATCTGCCGCTCCGCGGAGGGAAAGGCTGGATGTATGAAGGGGGAATCCGCGTGCCGGCGATCGCCCGTGTGCCCGGAGTGACCCCACCGGGCACGGTGTGTGAGGCTCCTGTGATTTCCCATGATCTGGTGCCGACGGTGCTGGAGCTTTCAGACAACGAGCTGCAACCAAGCCAGCACACCGACGCGAAAAGTTTTCTTCCTGTCCTGAGGAATCCGTTTGTGAAATTTGATCGGGGGCCTCTCTATTTTCATTACCCTCACTATTCGAATCAGGGAGGGGTGCCTGCCAGCGCCATCATTGATGGAGACTGGAAGCTGATTCAGGATCTCGAGGATGGCAGTCTGGAGCTATTCGATTTGTCGACCGATCATGCCGAGCATAATAATCTGGAGCAGCTCAATGCGGACAAGGCGCAGGAGATGCTGCAACAGCTCAAATCATGGAGGAACGCCACCGGAGCAAAGCAGCTTTCCGCCAACCCGAAAACGGGTGATGAGCCGCCCGTTTTATGGTGATGGTAGAAAAGAGGAGAGACTGACTTGTAGCCGCGCGTGTCAACGCGTGGACTGGAAGCTGGCTTCGGTTTTGAGGAACAGGCTGCCGTTTTGAGAATCCACGTCGTTACCGCCGCGGCTACGCTTGGGTGATGGCCGTGAGCAGACTTGTAGCCGCGCGTGTCAACGCGTGGACTGGAGCTGGATTCCGTTTTGAGTCACTGGCTGCCGTTTTGAAAATCCACGTCGTGACCGCCGCGGCTACGCTTGGCATGCTCACAAAAAAAGGCTGACTTCGTGAACATTCTCACAAAGCCAGCCTGACACCTGTAAGATCTCTGATCAATTCGGATCCTCGATCGGGCAGACCATTGCATAGTCTCCATCCTCTCGTTTGTAGAGTAATGCTAGCGCATCGGCCTTGGCATCATGGAAGAGAATGAAGGGCTTGTCGTTCATCTCCATATCCATGATGGCTTCGTCAGAATAGAGGTGCTTGATCTTAAACTTCTCTTTGTGCAGGAGGACCGGCTCATGCTCGGCTTCCGGTTCTTCAGGAATCTCAGGAGCAAAGACTGCTTCGTTAAGGTGCCGGATGGACTTGTCCTTCTTCGGGCGATGGCTCTTGAGCATCCGCGTCTTGTGCTTGCGCATGCGACGCGCAATTTTCGACATCGTCTCGTCGATGGAGGCATACATGTTCGGCGTGACGGTATCTGCCTCGATGACGATGTGATTGGCACAGAACAGGATCACCTCAGCCTTATGTCGCTCTTTGCTGTCAACGTCGAGGAGGACCTTCGCTTCAATGATCTTCGGGTAGTCCAGATGGAGGCCGGAGACTTTTTTCTCCGCGTGCTCTCGCATCGCATCCGTGACGGAAACATGACGACCAGTGACAGTGATAGGAAGATTGACGTTGGTTACTTGCATAGGTAGTTGTGAGTTTGTTAATCGGAGGCGTGAAAACGCCGAACCTTGTAACGTTACTCAGAAATCCCACACCAGGGCAAGCAAGATCGGTCGAAAACGGATGAATTCGGTGCAACAAAGTTGTGACGATAAGGAAGCCTTTTTCTAGACGAAAGGTTTTTTGACGACGCTTGCGCCGTAGGTCTTACCCCGGATCTCAACTAGCACCTGTGAGCCCACTTTGATCCGATCCGTCGGTAGGTAGGCGAGGCCGATACCGAGTTTGAGACTTGGGGACAGGCCCCCGCTCGTTGTCGTGCCTAGTGCCTCACCGGTTTCCGAGAGGACGGTATACCCGGCCCGCATGGGAGGGGCTTTTCCGTCCATCTGAATGGCGTGGAGTCGCTCTGCCAGCCCGGCTTTCTTCTGTTTGAGAAGTGCAGCCGCTCCAGTGGAGGCCACGGCTTTGTCCAGTTTGACGAAAAAGCCCAAGCCTGCCTCCAGTGGCGTCCGCTCCAGGGATAGATCGGAACCGTTCAGCGGGTAGCATTTCTCCAGGCGGAGAGTATCTCGTGCTCCGAGGCCGCAGGGGATGGCGCCTGCCTCGGTGAGTTGCTCTGCCCAGCTGGTAATCTGGGCAGAAGGAGTGAATAGCTCAAAGCCGTCCTCTCCGGTATAGCCGGTGCGGCAGATGATGAGGTCCTCGGTAGCGTGGATGCCGTTACGTGCAGGGAGCGCGATTCCTTTTTGCAGTGAGTTCCAGACTTCCTCTGTGCGGGGCCCCTGAACGGCTACGCCGGCCCAGTGAGCGCTCTGGTTGGTAAGGGTGAGTGCTTTGAGGCCGCCTGTGCGTGCATTCATCCAGGCCCAGTCTTCCTCGGTCCGGGCGGCGTTTACGACGAGAAAAAAGGCGTCCCTGTCCAGTCGATAGAGCAGGAGGTCATCGATGACGCCTCCATCCTCGTTCAGCAGGAACGTGTAGTGAGCTTCGCCGACGGCGAGAGAGGACACATCATTGGTCAGAAGCGTATCGAGGTAGCTCTGCGCATCCTCTCCAGTCACGTGGATCTGCCCCATGTGAGAGATGTCGAAGATGCCGCAGTTCTCCCGCACGGCCTCGTGCTCCGTGACGATGCCCTGGTATTGGATCGGCATGTTCCAACCGGCGAAAGGTGCAAACTTAGCACCGTTTGCATTGTGAAAGTCGTGGAGGGGTGATTGATGCATGGGAGTCTTGTGAAATCTGTGTCGAACGAATGGCTGTCTCTTCGAACAGCGTGACTTGAGGAACCAGCAAAGAGTGTTACACTTCCTGCATAATTCACAAGGTTGAGCGTTTTCCCCCGGCCTCACCCAGGTTCCCGCAATCATGAAATCTGTTTCTGACCGTCCATTTTCTGCGCTTTTGCTCACCCCCATGCGTCGCCTGAGCCTTTTGGTGCTGACACTCGGCTGCTTGGTAAATTCGTTTAGTTCGGTGAGAACAGCGTCAGCTCAGGATTTTGTGAATCTGGTTCGTGCTTCTGCGAACAATGCCGGGGGATCAGTCCGCGATTTCTATGCTCAGCGTGACTTTGTGCCGGCCTGGTCAGGGGATCGGATCGGTGCTCTCGCAGACTTTATCCGCGAACTGAATAACCATGGACTGCATCCGGAGATCTTTCAGTTTTCTGCCTGGGATCAGCAGTGGAGAAATCTCAGCGCTGATCCGCAGACCCGTGCACAGGTCGAGGTAGGGACGACCCAGCTTGCCCTTTTCGTCGTGCAGTCTGCGGCCTACGGGTTGGTCCCTCCCGCTGCTCAGCATAAAAAATGGAAAGAGATACCACGGCGTGTAGGAGCGCTAGGCTATCTGCAGGCAGCTATGCAGCAGCCGCCGAATCGCATGACTCGCTACCTGCTGGACCACGTCCCGCCTCAGGATAAGCGTTACCGCGATATGCTGGGGGCTCTGGCTAAGTATCGAAAGATCGAGGAATTCGGTGGCTGGCGCCCGCTGCCGAATCCGGGGCGCATCATCCGAATCGGAATGCCTTATGAGCAGATCGGACTGCTGCGCTCCCGTCTGCAGGCAGAGGGGGATCTGCCATCGTTCACGGGGCAGTATCGCTCAAATACCCTCGATAAGACGACCTCTGACGCGATCAAATCGTTTCAATTCCGCCATGGAATCGAGCCGGACGGAACGATCGGGCCTCAAACGCTCGGCGAGCTGAATGTTTCAGTGAAAGATCGTGTGCAGTCTCTCATCATCAACATTGACCGTCTGCGGTGGATGCCGCGCAACTACGAGAAAGATGAGTATCTCGAGGTGAACATCGCTGAAAGTGCCTTGCGCTATTTCCGCAGAGGGAAGCAAGTCTCTGTCATGCCGGTTATCGTCGGCATTAAAGGGAAGCACCAGACGCCGGTGTTCCACGGAGATATCGACTACCTCGTCTTTCGCCCTTACTGGAACATACCTCATTCGATCGCCAAGAATAAGCTCTATCCTGAGGCGATCCTCAATCCGGAGGGCTACATGCGTCGGAACAATTATCAGATCGTTAAGGGGTATTTTGATTCGGCGGATAAAGTCCTGCCAAACACTGCAGCAAATCTCGACAAAGTGGCTGCTGGGAACTTACTGATGAGACAGACCAGCGGGCCAAATAATTCACTGGGTCTCGTGAAGTTCATTTTCCCGAATGACTCATCTGTCTACCTCCATGACACGCCTGACCATAGCCTGTTTAAAGCGGCGGATCGCGATTTCAGCGCTGGCTGTGTCCGTGTTTCGCGACCGGATGAACTGGCGTTCCATCTTCTCCAGCAGAATGGTGGCTGGGGGATCGATCGTGTGCGAGCTGCCATGCAGGACGAGCAGAATCCGGATAGTCGAGTCAATCTGGAGAGAAAAATGCCGGTATTCCTCAACTACTGGACCTCCACAGTCATGAACGACGGGCGAGTGCGATTTGACCAAGATATCTATGGTCACGATCTGGCGATGAAGCAGAAGTTCGGCATCGCACAGTAGAGGGAGGCTCACTCGTAATGGCGCCCTTCGATTAGTTGATCGTCGAACTGATCGGGATCGTCCAGTTTTGCATACCTGAGGTTCCGCAGGTGAAGATCAGCCGTCTCGAGATAGAGTCCGACGAGCCCCGTATGATACCGTCGGTCTACCAGTGAGAGAAGGATCCTCTCATTGACGGAGAGCTCCAGATAGCTTCCAAAGGCGATGAGGCGCATTCGCTGCCAATGATCTCGATTGATCTCCCATTGACCGGATTGGAGAGTGTGAAAGGACATCATGTCTTCCCCGGTCGCCTGGTGGTTTCCGCCCCACGCACGCATCTGAGCGAAGCCCTTGCACAGGTCCAGCGACAGGTAATAGCCGTCCTCAGTCTCAGGGTCTATGCGGAAGAGGATGCCGCACTTGCCTTTCCCATTTAGACGGACTTCGGCATCCAGTCGAAAGCTCGCCGATTCCTCAGCAAGCCAGAACGGAAGGAAGCTGCTCTCGCTGCTCAGGAGCAAGGTGCCGCTACCATCTTTTCCTGATGTTCGGCTGCACGAACCGCAGGTTCCGCCTTCTTCCAGTTTTGTATCGGCTTTTTTAGATGGCCAGTCGAGGAGGGCTTCGAAGGTCTGAGGCACGAGCAGCCCGTTCTCTGCCCGGGAGAGCCGTTTGGGTGGGGGCATGAGGTTATCTGCTGTTCGATCAGCCTGATTCATCGAGTAAAAGCACCAGAGTAGCAGTCCGTGCTCATCGGTGCTGACTCGGCCGGCATAGTTGCCCTGAGGCAGCAGGACATTGTCATGGTAGCTTCTCCACTTATCTCCTACCTCTTCCGCATGCCAATAGCGGATCTTAGCATCTTCACGAAGGCTACCGATCAGGAAGTAGTGATCGTCCAGATGGATCAGGTTTGGCACCTCCACGTCATCGTAAAGGCCGGGGGCGAGCATGGGCGGTCGAGAGTGGAAACAATTTTTCCCGCTCTCTACGAAGTGGGCGACCGCGCCGCGCCGCGTCACGGGTCCGTCCGGCACCCGTCCAGCGACCAGTAGATGAGACCCGCCGTCCTGACATTGGAACCAGAACGGGTCGCGAAAGCTCACCATCGATCTGCCTTGATCGAGATTGGCTTCGTAAAATTCGGGGTCTGCTTCCAGCGGGAAACAGCTGCTCTCATCAGAAGGCGCGTTCCGGTCAGGGATCTGGTGCTGACGACTCTGACCGCGGGCTTTTTGGACCAGTTCGGGATCGGATGCGCCGCGCCCATCCTCCCACGCGACCGGATATTTTTCCCAATGATAGAGATCTCTGCTGGTCGCCAGACCGATGCGTTGGACCTTCCCTCGCTCCCGACGTGAGAGGCCGGTGTAAAACATGCGCCACTGGCCTTCCTCATGAGGATCTGAGGAGACGTGCATCGTCCAGAGCATGAGATCGTCCCAGCTACCGGGATCGCCGATGAAGAGCGCATTCCTAACCCTGCGCCAATGGATCCCGTCGGTGCTCACAGCATGGGCGATGAAGTCGTGATTAGGCAGCACGAGGTGAAACAGATGGAACAAACCATCATGCCATAGCACATCGACATCACCGATCGCCTTGCGGCTGCCGTTGATCTCCTGAAACATGGCGCTGCTGAAGGAGCCTCGCATGGTATCAGCCGCCTTTTGCGAAGCTCGGATAGGTGATCATGCCGCCATCGGCGAACACCGTCGTCCCTGTCATGTAGCTGCCGACTTCTTCGGAGACCATGGCAACAGCGAGGTTGGCGATCTCCTCCACATCACCCATCCGACGCATGGGGATTTTTTCTTTGAGATCCGCGAGTTGCTCTTCATCGCTCCAGACGTCTTTGTTGATATCGGTCTTTATGGCTCCGGGAGCTAGGCAGAGGACTCGCACGTTCTGATCGGAAATCTCCAGAGCCAGTGACTGCGTCATGAGGCTGATGCCTGCCTTCGAGGCGCAGTAGGCGGACTGCCCAGCCCAGGGGATCTTCTCGTGCACACTGGTTACGGAGAGGATCACTCCACCATCGGCGGGCAGCATCATCTGCAGAGCCTGGCGCACGCCATAGTATCCGCCCAGCAGGTTTACGCTGATGACTTTTTCCCAGGCATCGACCTCTGATTCAGCTAGCGGCTGCTTTTCGCCGTCGATCCCGGCGTTGTTGATGAAAATATCGAGCCCTCCCCAGGCATCATGCAGGCTGCGGAACCAGCCCGCCACCGCGTCTTTCTCTGAAACATCACCCTGAAGCATCAGGTGGCCGTCATCCGGACGCATCTGAGCGAGGGTCTCGCGTGCCCCTGCCTCATCCCCTCGGTAGTGAACGGCCACGGTGGCTCCGGAGTGAGATAAAGCGACGGCTATGGCTCGGCCGATCCCACCACTGGATCCGGTGACGAACGCTTTCTTTCCTGATAAATCGATCTTCATGACGTTTATGGGGTGATTGGTCGCGGGCGATGCAATGAACCTTGCAGCGAATGGTCAGAGGGGAAGCTGGCAGGAAATAGAGGAGGAGGGGGATCCTTGCCTAGACCTCACCTATTCAGAGACAAAAAAAGCCAGGCACCGCGAGTGATGCCTGGCTTCGGGAAAAGAGGGGATTTGAGGAGTGGACTAGCCGAGATTCTCAGTGATCCGTCGGCAAACCTCCTCGACATTTTCGCGACTGTTAAACGCGGAAATCCGGAAGTAGCCTTCACCGGCTGCGCCAAATCCTGAACCGGGTGTGATCACCACGTTCGCTTTCTCCAGCATGCGATCGAACATGCCCCAGGAATCGATCCCGTCGGGACAGCCTACCCAGACGTAAGGAGCATTCTCGCCTCCGTAGACAGGGAGGCCGAGCTTCTCACAGGTTTCGCGGAGGAGGGCGGCGTTTTCCATGTAGCCTTTGATGAGCGCGCCAACCTGGGCTTTCCCCTCAGGAGAAAATACGGCTGCCGCTCCACGCTGGACCGGATAGCTGGCACCGTTGAACTTGGTGCTGTGGCGGCGGGACCAGAGCGGGTGCAGAGGATGTTTTTCTCCTTTTCCATCCGTCCCCGTGACTGATTTCGGCACGACGGTGTAGGCGCAACGCACGCCTGTGAAACCACCGTTTTTGCTGAAGCTGCGGAACTCGATGGCGCAGTCTTTTGCTCCCTCGATCTCGTAGATCGACTTGGGCACAGACTCATCCTGCACGAAGGCTTCATACGCGGCATCGTAGAGGATGATGGCGTTGCGCTCTTTTGCGTAGGCGACCCATTCCTCCAGCTGCTGGCGGGTAGCCGTAGCTCCGGTCGGGTTGTTGGGGTAGCAGAGGTAGACGAGGTCGACGTCCTCCTCGGGGATCGTCGGCACGAAATTGTTTTCAGCCGTGCAGGGTAGGTAAACAAGCCCTTCGTAGGCTCCGGATTCATCTGCCTCGCCGGTATTTCCGACCATGACATTCGTATCGACGTAGACCGGGTAGACGGGGTCGGTGATGGCAATTTTGTTCCCTTTACCGAAAATGTCGAGGATGTTGCCGGTGTCGCACTTTGAGCCGTCGGAGACGAAAACCTCGTCAGCTGAGATACCGAGCCCTGCATACTGATTCTCGACAATGGCATCCCGCAGGAAGTCGTAGCCCTGCTCCGGGCCGTAGCCGCGAAAGGTAGAGGAGTCACCCAGCTCATCCACGGCATCGTGCATGGCCTGGCGACAGGCCTCGGGCAGAGGCTCCGTGACATCGCCGATCCCGCAGCGGATGAGCTTTGCTGCTCCTTCTGGGTTTGATTCGGTGAAAGCCTTCACGCGCCGTGCGATCTCCGGGAATAAGTAACCCGCCTTTAGTTTGAGATAATTGTCGTTGATCGTAGCCATGTCTGAAATGATGTGGGTGAACCGGCGTTATGTCACGGATTCCCAGGCGCTAGGCAACGGATTTTTGGGAAAAAAACCGGGCCTTATCGTTGCGCTTTTTCTGCCTCGGGTATTTTAGGAGCCTATGGAGGAAACAAATGAAAGGCCGCCAGTCATCGGGCATGGGATCATCAGGACAGAGGAGAAGAGTGGCCATGTCTTTCAGGTCGAGATGAAAAACGGCCATCGGGCCTATGCGGTGCTGGAGAAAAAGGGACCAGCTTTGCCAGACGGGGATGTTCTGGGCGCTACCGTAGAGGTCGAGTTCTCTCCCTACGATATGAGCCGGTGCAAAATTCGGGGCTTTGGGTCGTGAGGAGGGCGCGGCAACCAGCTGCTACGAATCCTAGCTTATGAAGCGGACGGGGTCCCTCCGTTACGGACATCAGCGTTCCCAGGGAAGTTGGTTGCAAGGGAAGCCTGTCGCTGGGAACGCCGACGTCCTCGTCGGCACAGCATAAGGCCTGAATGAAGCAGTCCATGACGCAAGGCGATGAAGTCTGTTCGCCTGCAGTGAATCCGAGCTAATGATGCCGACGAGGACGTCAGCGTTCCCGGGGAATATGCTTCCATGGTAGCCTATTGCTGGGAGCGCCGACGTCCGTGACGGAGGGACTTCGTCGGCATCGTTAGCTTTGCGGCGAAAGACATTCCGAAATCGAACCGTAGGACTTTCGAGACCGTAGATGGGTTCCTCGTTCTACCGATATGACATGGTATATGACTTCTCTGAAGCGAATCTTTATTGCTTTCGCATGTGTCGTTGTGCCTGTGCTGCTCCTATTTGTGCAAAGCTTTTGGCAGGTGATTGCTGGAGAGGGTGTGCCGCTACTCTACGCTCCTCTGGCCTTCGCTTTCTTCGTTGTTTTTCTGACATCAGGAAAGCTTGTGCATCCTTGGGTGTTGTTCGTCGGCCTATGGATCATCACCACATACTCGCTCGCGGGATTGTGTTTCGATTTTAGCGGGCCGCTGGATGAGCAAGGTTTTGACTGGTCGCCTTTCGGATTTCTTGACGTGCTTTGGGTGCTCGCTTTGCCTTCTATCTTTCTTGGGATTTCAGCTCTGTGTCGTGCAGGTGAGCCTCACATATAGATCTGTTGCCTTTGAGTGGACTCAAGCATCTCTAACGCTATCGTTGCCGGCGAGGTGCCTCCGTGATGAAAGCCATTGCGTCTGCAGGCTTACCAGCGAGGACTGAGGAGTCCTTTCACCCGAGGAAAGGCTCAATCTTGCTTCTGTGCGTGCAGAAGCAGAATTTTCCGCTCAAAGTCGAGCCAGCTTTTCGAATCGTAGATGTGCCATGCTGCCATAAGATTTTTCAGCAACTGATCTTGTTGAGGGTTCAACCCACCTGCTTTTAGACGATTAGCCACCTGCTTTCGGAGTTGATAGCCCGCAAACCGGTCCGCTTGCTGCTTATAGAGAATCTGGCGCTGCAGCAAATGCGCGTCCTGCTGCAGCTCAACTAAAGCATCCAGGTAGGATTCGATTGAACGGAAAAACTCGGGATCTTTTGCTTGCAGCTCTTTAAGATTCGGTGCGGGAGTTTGCTCCTTCGCATTGCTTCGCTTTTCGGCTTTCGCGACTGGGGGCGGAGGTTCTTCTCGCTGCTTGTCCTCGGCTGCCCCACTGCTTTTTCGCTTTGCTTTTTGGAGGATTGATTCAGGGACTGAGATTCGCTGTCCCCGGTGGAGAATGATCGCTTTCCCGGAGCGCTCTCCGACTCGCTCGACGATGGTGCCGGACTGGATGATGAATGACCCCACCGTCCGGCCTTCCATTATGACTGGAACCTGAAAATCATCTGTGAGTCGCACGAGGGAGGGCGCATTCGTTTCCGCGCTGACTAGCGTACCGCTGAGCAGCAGCCAGAGGCTGGCTAGAAAGCCACGCAGCGGTGGTAGGGAGACCATGTCTGGCAACGGAAGGCTGCTGCTTTTGCGAAACCGGAAGGGGTGTCTCTGTGCGAGTCTAAGGCTGGGCTTGGTCAGCGACTACCTCATCTTCCTTGATACGAGCAGCCGAGCCGGCGATGACCACGAGCCCGAGACCAACCTTGTTGATCAAGTCGCCAACGTTGTAGAGCAGCTCTCTCCAGTCCTCTGAGACACCGGCATTGGGAATGATGAAACCGACTGGGTAGATAATCCAGCCGATGAAGATGAAGAGGAAAATACGAGTAGCAGCCTTGCGGACGGCGGGTGAGCGGTCTGACGGGATCTGCTTGATGCCATCGTAGAGCATGAAAACAATGACGACCCAGGCGAGACAACCGATTCCGTAGAAGGAGTAGTGCAGCTGCTTATTATCAAAGTTCACCTCGCCGATGAATGATGCAGTAAGCATGATGATCGACATCAGGACCAATTGGGTCATGAAGCGGATGCCGCGAGGTCCCAGCCCTAGGAGCGAAGGGAATTTCACCAGCATCAGAGGCACCGTGATGAACCAGTCGATGTAGCGAAACTCCGTCGGGAAGGTGCGTTCACCGGAAGCGATTCCGACGACATAGATGTCCTTCATATAGAAATAGGTGATAGCGGCAACCATTGTGATAATGCCGCTGATCAGGGACGGGTAACGCCACTGAGGGTGGAGAGAAGTTCGCGCGCAGAGGAAAAAGACGGAGGCCGCTGCCATCCCGATAAATGTGAAGACAAAGGTGAAATAGACGAGCTTCTGCAGAAGGGTTAAGTCAGGGATCATAACTATTGGGTTGTTGAATGGAGATTATCCCCAGATGCCTTTATCGGAATCCTTGGGAGCAGTTTTGCGCTGAAAGAGTCGTTTCGAGCTCGTGGGGGCTACGCCAGTAGCGGATGAATCGGATTCAGGGATAGCCTGAGGCTTCGCTATTAGTGGCGCCAGGGCTTCATTGAGACTGGGGCCCACGTTGGCTAGAGCAAGTCTAAGAAGCTTTGACGATGCGCCATGGGTGAATGCGACAAAGCAGGCATGGTCAGCTTGTTTCTGAATGAGCAGATCGATCAGAGAGGATCGGGAGAGCACCTGTTGGGTCGAGGGAAGCTTGGACTCCATGACACGATGCAGGCGCAGCCCGGAACCAGCCAGTGCCAGCAGAGTTTCGTCTGCATAGGCTGGCGATATCTGCCGATGGAGGATACGCCCACCATCAACTGTCGTGACGAACATCCCATTGACTCCGGCCTGCCCGGTGACATATGCTACGATTTCCTCGAGGTTCATGGTGCGATGGTCAGGTTAGGCAGAAAGACCCTCCAGGACTTGTTTCGGGACTTCGTCAGGATCGATCGCTGGCTCGCTGATCGTGCCGATCGTCCGATTCACACCATCTATATCCAGACTGAAGAGGCTGTAGTTCCCCTCATCCGCAAAAACGACGAGTCCCTCTGGGGTGCCGAATTCGCCAACCTTTGAGATATTGTTGATGCATTCGACCTGTTCCTGAGCGGAGAAGGCCAACTGCAAGGTCAAAGGAGAATCACTGAAGCTGGCCCTCAGCTCAGAGTTGAGTTGGAAATGCTCACGGATTCCCTCGAGGGCGGAAATTTTTGCAAGACCGATCGGTTGGTCGTCATTTGATTGAATCATGAAATAGTCTTATGGATTGATAATCAATGATTTGCGATGATCGCTTGGCGGAGAAGGTTTTTTGTGTGCTTCATCAAGCTGTGTGCAGAATTAATGCCAACGTCAGGGGGGGCTTGTGCGCGATCAATTCTGTCTAAGAAAGATACGACGCGTTGAGCCGGAAAAGCAATCTTAACTGGCATTTAAGCATGAAATACTTGATTAAGCGCTACCGATGAAATGTCTCAGTTTTGTCACAAAGGTCGAATTCATCGATGTTTTCGGAGCCCGTTGCTGAGGTTCCTCCCTCGCAAATGTCAGGTCTCCCTGGTTAATTTTTGTTCGGAAGGATTGAAATCGGCAACGTTTCGGTGATCGTTCCTCCGTCGACTCGCTATTCTGCCCGTTCAGCGCACGTGATGACTCTATTATGACGCCTTTACTGGAAGTAAACCAACTACAGACCAGCTTCGCCACGCGCTCGGGTGTGGTCAAAGCGGTCGATGGCGTTTCTTTCTCTTTGGAGAAAGGTCAGACGATGGGGATCGTAGGGGAGTCAGGATCGGGGAAATCGGTAACCTGTTACTCTCTGCTCGACTTGATTCCACGCCCGCCGGGCCAGATCGATGGCGGCAGTGCGCTGTTCAAAGGGCGTGACCTGCTACAGATGAGCGAATCTGAGCTCAGGGCCGTGCGTGGTCAGGAGATCAGCTTCATTTTTCAGGATCCCATGACATCGCTCAATCCTTTCATGAAGGTGTCGGCGCAGCTCACAGAGCCGCTGCGGATTCATAAGGGCATTGGCAGGAACGATGCTCTCGCTCTCGCAATCGAGGAGCTGGAGGCCGTCGGGATACGTGACGCCGAAAAGCGCGTGCATAGCTATCCGCATGAGTTCTCCGGCGGCATGCGTCAGCGGGTCATGATCGCCATGGCTCTGATTACTCGACCGGAGATTCTCATTGCCGATGAGCCTACGACAGCACTCGATGTGACCGTTCAGCAGCAGGTGCTGGACCTTATCAAGAAGCGGCAGGAGGAGCTGGGCACCGCCGTCATTTTCGTCACCCATGACCTGGCGGTCGTTTCAGAGGTCTGTGATTATGTGAATGTCATGTATGCCGGCCGATTTGTGGAGAGGGCTCCGGTTCGACAGTTGTTTACGGATCCGCGGCATCCTTACACGATCGCCCTGCAGCGGTCGATCCCCGCTCTTCAGGAGCGCGGTAAGGATTTGCACACCATTCCGGGGTTGCCCCCCGATCTCAGCCAGCCGATCAAGGGCTGTGCCTTCGCCCCTCGTTGTGATAAGCGCTGCTCAGACCTGCCGCTTCCTGCTGAGCGGCCTCCGCTGACAGAGGTGGCTGCTGATCACTGGGCGCAGCTATGTCCCTGCTGTGTAGCGCCGGGAGATCCCGATGCACGAAAAGAAGAAGCTCAGCTCTAAACTACCCCCAGGCATGGCATATCTATCTCTATCAAATGTCTCGAAGAGCTTCTCCGGAAATAGCGGCTTTCTGCGCCGGAAATCAGATCCGGTTCATGCGGTCCGCAATGTCTCTCTAGACGTGGAGTCGGGAGAAATCCTCGGGCTGGTGGGAGAGAGCGGCTGCGGCAAGTCCACCCTGTCCAAGCTGATCCTGCAGTTGCTGCGACCTGATACGGGGGAGATTACTCTGGAGGGGGAGAATCTGACGAGCTTATCTGCCTCTGAGTTGCGCAAGCGACGCTGCGACTTTCAGATGATTTTCCAGGATCCCTATGCGTCGCTCAATCCGCGGATGACGGTTTTCAGCACGTTAAAGGAGGCCATCCTCGTGCGGCATCCTCAACTGGCGACCGATCGTCCAGCTCTTGAGCAATCCATCCGTGACCTTATGGCGAAGGTGGGACTGGACGCCAGATTCCTACGCAAGTATCCGCATGAGTTCTCCGGAGGGCAGCGGCAGCGCATCGCCATCGCCCGTGCTCTCGCACCCGAGCCGAAGCTGATTCTTGCTGATGAGCCGGTGTCTGCCCTCGACGTCTCGATCCAGTCACAGATCCTGAACTTACTCCGTCATCTGCGGGATGAGATGAGCCTGACGATGATCTTCGTTTCTCATGATTTATCGGTGGTGAAGTATATCTCCGACCGGGTCGCGGTGATGGATGCGGGAGAGATTGTCGAATTGGGCGATGCAACGGAGATTTTCACCCATCCCCGGAGCGAGATGGCTCAGAAGTTGGTGGCATCGATCCCGACAATCACGGCTTCATCGTAGGCGATAGCGAGTATTCCAAAAAATCCTCTTTTTTCTCATCGCTTGAGGCAGGCATTTTGCTTACTCTAGCTCCCAATGAGGAAGCTTTTTCGTTTATCTGCCTGCGCTGTCAGCGCTTTGTGTCTCACAAATTTTCACGCTCACAGTCAGGATGTGAGTTATGTAGAACCGGCTCGCCCGTATTCCAGCTCCGCGTTTCTGGATGGGCTTGAAAAGAAAAAAGTCGATCTGACAGGTGGCAAGGTGACGGTGCCTCTCATCACCTGGGCGGCCGATGGCATTACTGTGCTGGCGAACGGCGGCCTCGCTCCGGATGCCAAGAGCGATCTGGCAAAAGCGGTCGGTCTGCCAGTGGAGCTGGAGGTGATCGATCAGTTCGATGAGCAGGTGCGGCGATATCTAGCAGGTGAAACCCCGTTTCTGCGCGGGACGGTCGGTATGATCTCTCTGGCGGCGGAGGCACTGAAAGCTGCTGGTCCGGATTATGAACCCATCGTCATCATGCAGCTCTCGTGGTCTACCGGCGCTGACGGGTTTGTGGCGAAGGACATCAAGGATCTCTCTGATCTCAAAGGGAAGTCGATCGTCGTGCAGGCCGCTGGCCCCCATGTCGATCTTGTTCAGGTCCTGCTTGAGGATGCCGGGCTGAAAGCCTCAGATGTCGATGTCCGATTCGTCTCAGATATTACCTATAACCCGGCAGCCGGGGACAGGATCACTGATCCAGCCAGTGCGTTCCGGGAAGACGCCTCGCTGAGCGGTGCTGCCTGCATCTTTCCTGACATACTCACGCTGACTGCTGGAGGCACCATCGGGACAGGAGCGGAGGATAGTGTGAAGGGGGCGAGAAGCATCCTCTCCACGCGCACGGCCTCACGTGTGATTGCCGATATTTATGCCGTGAGAGCGGATTTTCTGAAAGAGCAGCGCCCAGTGGTCCACGGTTTGGTCAAGGCGCTTCTCGCTCAACAGGCGAAGGTGCAGTCAGAGCTGGCCAACATCGCGGATAAGAGCAACCGTGATGCCAGCCGTGTGCAGGCATTTCAGAAGCAGTGCAGTCCGCTTGCGGAGATCTTCCTCGCCGACGCCGGTGCTGTGAACGACTACATCGCCTGGTTAGGAGTCGACCTCGAGCTGACAGGACAAACGGCGAACATTTCTTTTCTTAGCGATGCGGATAATCCTATAGGACTGCAGGCTACCTCAAAGCGGATTCAGAACTTTTATGTGCAGACAGGCTTTCGTGAGTCAGTTTCTCAGCTGCAGAGTGCTGATTTTAACTTCGCTACCGACTTCGGTCCTGATGCTGAGCCTGCCCTGACAAAAGCGCCAGCGAAGGTCTTCACCAGCTCGCAGAGCGTGCGGAAGGCAGCCGAGAGTGAAGATGCCAGTCTGCTATTTTCTTCAGAGTTCGTCTTTCCGCCCAACACCTCTGAGATCAAATGGAATGACCACCGGGACATCTTTGATACTCTTCACGAGAAAGTTTCTCGCTACGGCGGGGCGGTGGTGCAGCTGCGGGGGCATGCCGACAACTTCTTCTACAACTTTGTCCAGGCGAAGCGGCGGAATAAGGAGACGACTTACAAAAAACGTATTCGTGGGACGAATGACTTTCAGGAACTCCCCCTGCCGCAGGTTGAGCAGGTGATCGGATCGGCCAACCAGCTGAGTTTCGAGCGAGCCTTCGCCGTGAAGCGGGCCTACGCACAGTATCTACGCGAGGCTCTCGGTTACACGAATGATGAGATCGATCTCTCTCGGTTCGACGTGAAGGGTATGGGTGTATCCGCGCCTTTGGTAGCTAAGCCGAAGACACCGGAAGACCGGGCAAAAAACATGCGGGGGGAGATGTTTATCTATGCGGTGGAGGCAGAAATCCCCGTCGATTTCGGGATTGATGATCTGCAGTAAAGAAACGGGAGGACGACATCATGAATCAATTCAGTATTTTTTGTAGCTGCCTTCTCGTCTCTATCGGGTTGGCGACCGCGCATGGTTTCGAGAAGGAACTGGAACGGCAGCGGCTTGATCAGACGGCTACGGCCATCACCATCATTTTTGATACTTCAGGTTCGATGGATGAAGACGGGAAGATGACACAGGCCAAGCAGGCATTCAGTCAGTGGATCGAGAGCATCCCGGATGATTACACACTCGGGTTGATTGATTTCTACGTTGGGAAGGGCCGTGTCGTCGTGCCGTTAGGAGACGGGAATCACGGTGAAATCCTCAAGCATGTGAAGCAGGCCAGCCCTCGCGGGCGCACTCCCATTGTCCACTGTCTAGGGTTGGCACTAGGCGGGATTCAGGAGCGGCGCGAGCAGCATTCTCCCTACGAGCGGCACGTGGTGGTCGTCTTCACCGATGGGAAAGAAACAGGCGACAAGAGGGGGGTGAAAGCGGTGCGGCCGGCCATCCTGAAGCTGCGGAATCAGATCATCGAGGTCGTAGGCATCGGCTTCCATGGAGAGGGCGACTACATGAAAGGGGCGACCACGAAATACTTTGAGGCGAATAACTCGAATGAACTCCTGGCCGGACTGGCTCAGGTAGACGCCGAGCTGGCCGACGATGCCGAGGTCGTCGTGACAGAGGCTGACCTCGATCTGATCGAAAAGACAAAGATCCCAGTGCCACCAGCACCTGCATCCTGACATCCATGCGAAAAGTATTTGTCATCGGGTGTATCCTGGGTCTGGTGGGGATGGTCGCCTACAAGCTCCTGCAGCCCACACTGGAGCAACGTTCGCGGGATGATCTGCATCAGCGAACGACTGATGAAACGCCGATTCAGCAAACGGTCACCATCCTCGGGGACGAGTGGCTGGGTTACCTGGTGTTCCGCTCGGAGGAATTTCGCAGTCTTCTGCGAGAGCAGGGTATCGGTGTCCAGTTCGTCTCGGAGCCGAACTTCGAGAAGCGGTTCGAGCGTATGGCGGCAGGCGAGGCCGACTTCGTCGCCTGCACGGTGGATAGCCTCATTCTCAACGGTCTGTCGATGAACTATCCGGGGTCGATCGTCTTTGCGATCGATGAATCGTTCGGTGGAGATGTCATCCTGGGAAAGGGCGGGGTGAAGAGTCTGGATGATCTGCGATCAGCGGACGTTACCGGTGCCTTTACGGCGCAGAGTCCGTCCGAGTATCTGCTCCTCTCGCAGATGTTTCATTTCCAGCTGGAGGAACTGCTGCCCCGTTTTCAACAATTCCGGAAAGACTCAGCCGAAGCAGCAGCCGCTGCCTTGAGCGATGGATCGGCCGATTTCGCGGTTGTCTGGGAGCCGGTCGCCTCACAGGTAGAGCGTTCGGAGGAGGGCATCACCCGTATCATTGATACCCGTTCAGCCCGAGGGCTGATTTATGATGTCTGCGTCGCTCGGCGTGAGCTGATCGCGGAGGACCCGAAGCTGGTGCAGGCTGTTGTCGATGCGTATTTTACGGCCCTATCCCAGCTGTCGAAGAGCGCAGGCTACTTCAGTGAAAAAGCGCGGCTCGATGCCGGGGTGGATGAGCGGCAGATTGAGCCGATGCTGGCAGGGATCCGCTTCCTCGATCTGGATGAGAATCGTCGATTGTTAGAAAAGGCTCGGGGGACAGAGCTGGACACCGCCTCGCAGACAGCCAGAAAGATCTTCTCCTGGGCAGGTATGATTGATGATGCTCGCTTGAGCCGAATCCCGGAGGTGATGCACTATCGGGAGTTTGTCATGGCATCTCAGGTCGACTCCTCCGGGCCGAGTGCCGCCGTCGCCCGGCAGTTCTTCCGTGCCCTGCCAGATGAAAAATGGCAGGTGCTGTTATCGCAGAAAACGGGAACCTTATTGGAGAAACCGGTCCAGTTCGGCACTGGTCAGGCAACCATTCCCGATGAATTTAAATCGCAGCTCCGCAGTGCCGTAGACGGATTGAAACATTATCCGAACCACCGATTAATTGTCGAGGCTCACGTGAGCCCTGGAAGCAACAAAGAAGCAGATCTGGCCCTGTCTCAGGATCGCGCAGAGGCGATCCGAAACTTTTTGTTAGCAGAGGCGGAGCTGTCACCTCAGCGCATCTATGCACTGGGCAAAGGTGGCTCAGAGCCCCTCCTTCGCAAAGAGGGAGAGGGAATCCGGGGCTGGAAGCGCCGCTGCCGGAGAGCGCGGGTCTTTCTCGTCGAGCAAAAATAGCGCTACTACCGGTTTTCGTCGCAGGAGTCCTTGCGTGAAGTGCTTGGTAAGGCCACGATTCCTCTGAAATTTTTATGCAACCCCTCGCTCCCAGATCTCTGCGACACACCTTTCCCGTCGACGACGCTAAGCTGCGGCGTCGCAAGTGGTCTCGCGCGCTCGGATCTCCCGTGAGCTGGGCGCCCTTTCTGCCTTTGGTCGGCGCATGGGTTTTCCTCGGGTTGCCTGGCTGGGCCTTCGGTATCGGGACTCTCGCGCTGGTAGGAGGTCTCGCGTGGTATTGGCGCAGCCGCATGCGCGCGCTCGAGGATGAGCTGGTGAAAGAACTCGTGGAGGAAAGCAACGCTAAGCAGGATCGTCTCCTGGAGGAGAAAGCCCAGTATTTCCGCTCGAAAGGGGCGATCCATTTCGCTGACTGTCTGCGGGAGACCTTGCGATGGAAGCAGCGGATCGAGGGAGCGCTGCAGCAGGAGCTGGGGGGCGGTCCGGGTGCTGCTCCGCTGGGGAGGGTTGCTGACTTAGAGAGACTGGTAGATGAAATCGCCTTCGGGATTTACGACCAGGTAGATCGATTGGACGAAATGGAGCTGGCTCTTCAGCGCACCAGTTACCCCATTAGTGAAAGCGAACGGCTCTCGATCGAGGAATCTCGCAAGGCGATCGTTTCTCAGATCGGGCATGCAGTGAAGAGCCTGGAATCGACCTGGAACCGGCTGGGCGAAATCCTCCGTCCAGTGGGCACCGGCAATCAGCACGGAGTGGAGGCAGAGCATGCCGGGCTGGCCAGTGCCATCAGTCAGCTCGAAGAAGAAAAGAAGCTGGCCGAGCGCGTGCGCGAGAGGATGGAGAGTGAGTGGCAGGCCGCCTTCAGCCACGATCCGATCGCGGTAGGAGATGCCGGGAGCGGGCAGGTCGAGTCTGCTGGCCGGCGAAGCGCTGAACCCCCGCATTCCAGCTGATGGGCCACGTATTTCAGGACATTGATGATGAAATCATCGGCGATCTATGTGGCTCGTGGCGGCAGATGTTTGATCGTCTCCATGAGGTAATGGATGCCCTGCAAGTGGATCGCTACGCCGATATGGGCGATGCAAATGTGGAGATCGAGCAGTTGCGCGCTCATGAGCGTGGCCTCGCCGCTGAGCTGGCTCATGAAATAGACGCACCGCGCGCTCTTGATGAGAAGACCCGCCGATCATCCGCAGCAGAGCCATTCCTTCACGCGGCACAGCTCATGCCGCTGTTCCGCCACACAGTCGGGCACGCGGAAGAATTCCTCAGCAGTGTTCCTCTTCATACGCTTCCGCACTTCCGGACCGAACCGGGAGGGGAACTGAACACAAAGCACCCAGAAGCCGTGTCGCTTCATCGGCGGCGCGAATTTCTTCAGATCCTTCGGCGTGAACTGGTCGAGCAGGATGCCTTCATCAATGCCGAAGCACGTAAGGAAATCTTTGATCTCTATTTTCCTGACAACCCATTACTGGCAGCAGAAGTTCAGGTGATCGTCACGATGACTTGCGTATACTGGTGTCTTCCGCAGAAGGATGAGCTGCTCGATCGAGCTGATGAACAGGAATTCGCTGCGGCTGAGGAGTGGTTGCGGTGCACGGGGCGCTTTTCCTTCCAGTATTTCAGTCATTTTCCAACCTTCAGTTCTTACGAGGCTCGTGAATCTGATGAGAAGTGGTTAGTCGCTCTTGAAGAAAAGAGTGGGTTCAGTCGAGCTGAAGTCATCAGATTGCTCAATTCCTCTGTGACACTGGAGAAAACGACCGACTTGGAGAAGTATCTCGTTCACGATACCTGGGGCCACATGTGGCAGGGTGATATGACAAGGTTAGGGGTTTTCTATGATACCATGGAGAGCCTTCAGTCTCCTGTGGATGCCAATGATCACCTGCGGCTGGTCTCCGGTCGGATCGTGTCACCCGTTGATCTTCTCTATCCGGTTGTTCGTGAGGGAAAGCTGGAGATTCAGATCGATGAAGAGGGCGCTGAGGAGTATTTCGACGAATGGATCCGACTGCGGATGAATGCCGCTGTCGCCCCGCTGATGGCGGAAATGACTGCCGATGCCATCGAATACAAATACCAGCTCGAGAAAGTGGCTGACGCGCCCGACCTGCCCTCGTCCTCGTGGTTTGCGGATCTCCCAAGCAAGCTCGACTTCGCCTGGGTCGATCTCAGCTATTTTCTCAGGAGCCTACGGAATAACTATCACGCCTACACGAAAGACGAAGCGCTGCGTCGGAATATGGAAGAGCGGACCGCAATTCTGCTAAGACGGAAATACCGAAAAGCCTTCCGACGGGCAGATGACCCGAGCGCTGACGGGATCGATCCTTTTCCTGCTGAGGTCCATGCTGCAATCGAGCGGATGATGGAGCTTGGTGCGGCACGGGTAGATCTGCACCTGAGTCAGGATTGGGCAGAGCGGTCAACGGCGGCGGAAGCAGCAGAACCAAATTCTTTTGACCTGCTCTTTACCAACTTTTTGAGGATTCAGGCGACGCTCAACAAAATCATTCTTGAGTCCCTCCAGCACAAGAAACCCAATGATCGTGACGGAATCGTCTTTCTTCTGCTGGCGATGATTCTGCATTACCAGAAAGATCCCGAGCGGCATTTCTGGCAGCTCGATGAATGGCTGGCATCTGAATCACTCACCTGGGTGGACTGGTATGAGAGGGGATGTCCGGATGCCTGAACATGGCGAGAATGTCGAGGCGCTCATCATCATGGGTGTTTCCGGGACGGGGAAAACCACTCTGGGAGAAGCACTTGTCGATTCCCTTGGCTCAGGTTGGATGTTTATCGATGGCGATGACCTTCATCCACCAGCAAACACCCGCAAGATGCAGGCGGGTATCCCGTTGGAGGACGCAGACCGTTGGGGGTGGCTGGATCAGGTGGCGTCAGTTCTGCATTCAAAAACGATCATCGCCTGTTCTGCCCTGAAAGCCGATTATCGAAAGCGAATCTTCGCCCGTGCTGGGTGCGGTCAGCAGAAGATTGGCTGGGTTTTTCTGCATGCGTCAGAAGCCCTGTTAGCTGAGCGAATTCGCAATCGCGGGGGCGATCATTTTTTTCCTGCTGCCCTGTTAGCCTCTCAGTTGAGCACCCTGGAAGAACCCGCCGAATCTGAAGGGCTTTCGGTGCTGAAGGTGTCCTGTCAGATGCCGACAAGCGAGCAGGTTTCTGTCGTGAAGCAGTCGTTCATAAAGGCATAGCTGCGTCTGTGGAGGCGAGGCAGCTTATTGATGGACAACAGGCTGCCATCTGGACAGATCCACGACCTGACGGTCGCGGCTACATCAACCGGGGCACAACCATGTAGCCGCGCCTGTGAAGGCGTGGAGGCGAGGGCAGCTTGCTGATGAAACACAGGCTGCCATTTGAACAAATCCACGACCTGACGGTCGCGGCTACATTACTGGAGAGGGTGCGGGGCCGTGTGGACGCCACATGTTGAGAGACGAACAGGTTTTAGCCGCCACGTGTCGCTGGTTTTGAAGTTGCCTCTTCGACTTTCTCGAGAACCCAGCAGGTCATCCATCGCGAAATTTTGAAGGTGGCTTTTTCACGGAATCCGGCTGCTGCAAAATGCTTCTGCCAGTGGAAAGCGCTGTAGAAATGCAGAGCACCCACCCCATAAACAAGAAAATTTGAAACGTCTCTGGTGTGCTCAATGACGATGAGTTCCCCTTCCTCACGGAGAGTGCGAGCTGATTCAGCTAATGCCTGGCCGAGCTTTTCTGATGTGCGCATTTCGTGCAACGAGTTTGCCATGAGAATGACCTCGAAAGATCCGTAGGGTAGGGGCCACGGGGCAGAGCTCAAGTCTACTAATTCAGAAGAGTCGCCGAAGATTCGGCGCGCTCGGCTCAGAGATGGTGTAGCTCTCACCTCTGAATCGAAAAGGTCTCCGTTGACAACCTGCGCGGAAGGAAATCGGTTCTTCAGTTTGTCAGAGATGCTGTCGAAACCGGCATGAATACATGCGATGCGTTCTGCTTCGGGTAGACTAGTTGCCGTTGGCCACTGTTTGAGCTGATAAAGGTCGGAGTGATCGTAAGCTAGGTAGGTTGCAGCGATGGAAATCAGGAGAAACCAAAGGGCAAAAGCGCTGCCAAGGAGTGCTGCCGACCTGATTATCTCAGGTAGCTGTGCCATGCTACCAACAGCAACTCCGACCGCTATGGCAAGGATCGCGACCAGGTAAAAGGGCCAGTTAAAGCGAATGACATTGATCACCATCATAGGCAGAGGCTATGCTGCCAGAGGCTCAGGGCTCGGTCATGTCTATTTTTCTCAAACTTCTCACTTTTCTTATCGGGTTCGTCTGGTTTGCCAATGGGCTGTGGGCGAAAGTGTTAAACCTTACCCCCCGGCACCAGTCGATCGTAGAGACGATTCTCGGTGCGGAGCATGGGCGGCAGTTGACTGTTCTTATCGGAGTCGGGGAGATCTGTCTTGCCATTGCCATCTGGTTGCGTCTCTGGCCGCTGTGGTTGGGAGCGCTCCAGATTGTGCTGGTGCTGACGATGAATCTGCTTGAGTTGTCGAGGGCGAAAGAGTTCCTCCTATGGGGGCAGTGGAACTTCGTCTACGCCACACTCTTCTGTCTGGCCGTTGCTTTTCATGCCTGGTCTCTGCATGTCCAAAGAAAATGAGGAAACTGCGCAATCATCCATTCCCTGTCACGGCCCGCCTTGATCGATCTGTTGTGCTCACCTTCGCGGTGCCGATTGCTCAGTTAGAAAAGCACGTGCCGCATCCCTTGGAGCTTGATACATTCAATGACCAGTGGGCATTTCTCGCCGCGGCTTTCGTGAAGACGACTGAGCTTCGTCCGTCGATGCTGCCCAGGATTTTTGGGAAAGACTTTCTTCTCGCTGGGTATCGTGTTTTTGTGCGATACAGGACGCGACAGGGGCGGCGGCTTAGGGGTCTCTATATTTTAGGCTCACATACGGACAATCGCTCCATGGCTACATTAGGATCTCTATTCACCCGCTACCGATACGACGTGCGGCCTGTGCGATGGACTGAGAGCGCGGAGGGGGAGCTGATCACTTGTGATGATGGGCTGCGCGTCGGGCTCTCTGCATCAGAGGATCATGCAGTTCTGCCTGCCGATTCACCGTTTGCTGATTGGCGAGAGGCGCGTCGCTTCGCTGGACCTATGCCCTTCACGTTCTCTGTCGATCCTGATCAGAAAGAGGTGCTCATCATAGAAGGGGCTCGACAGGATTGGAAACCTAAGCCGATAACCGTTATTCATCACGAGATCCCCTTTCTCAGGCCATACCAGGGTGAGGGTAGCTGTTTCGCTGCTGCTTTTCAGGTGGATGATGTGCCTTACCGTTGGGAGAAAGGACAGGTAGAGGCCTTTGAGAATTCATGAGCGATACGGCATTTCTAGAGTGGGCGTTTCGCTTGGGTGGACTTGGTTTGATTGTGCTGGCATTCGTTCATGTGGGCTTTGCTCGCTGGTTTCGGTGGAGTGACGAGTTAGCGCAGCTTTCACTGCTGAATCAGCAGCTTATGCGGGTTCACACCTTCTTCGTTGCTTTTGGTGTAGCGTTGTCTGGAGTGCTCAATCTAGTGGCTGCCGATTTGCTTGTTTCGACGCGGCTTGGATTCCTTCTGTGCCTCGGGTTTGCTCTGTTTTGGGTTGTTCGGTTGTATTTCCAGTTCTTCGTTTATTCGTCACAGTTATGGCGTGGTAAGCGGCGGGAAACCGCGGCGCACTGTGTGCTATCTGCGGTTTGGTTGGGCTTGTGCGTGCTCTATTCGGCAGGTGCGATCTGTGCATGGAGGCTCAGCACCTCATGACCATGTAGCCGCGCCTGTAACGGCGTGGAGGCGAGGCAGCTTGCTGTTGAAACAGGGGCTGCCATTTGGACAGATCCACGAGCTTACGCTCGCGGCAACATCCTGTGATCAACCCCGCAGCTGCGCCTGTAAAGGCGTGGATCTGTCCGCATGCAAGCCTGTGTATGCCGCATGCCGTGCTCTCCGGCCCACGGCCTGGCGGTCGCGGTAACGTCACTGGGGGCGCAAGCATGTAGCCGCGCCTGTAAAGGCGTGGAGAGGTGGACCGCTCGCTGATGCAAATGATGCCGCTGTTTCATTGTGGTGACCATCTAATGGCTCCCGTGTATGCACGCCCCATTTCTGACATGCAATCATTGCCCAGGCAGATTCCACTTGAAAGAATCAGCCCCAGCGCTTCGTATCGGCGTGATGTCCCCTCGATCTCTCAAAAAAATCTGCAAGCGTCTGTTATTGGCCTGCC
>JAHDFZ010000018.1 GCA_020627905.1 Verrucomicrobiota bacterium | reverse complement strand
GATTGAAAATTTCACAGAGGGTAAATCCATTGATCAGCATGAGAATGATGATGGTCGAGAGGGCCATCCCGAGAACACCGATCCCGAAGACAATCTGGGCAACTCCCTCACCGGTAAGTGGCTCTAGAGAACTAGCGAGACTCCGAGTGTCGCGCTTCGCGATCATTGCCGCCATCTGCCTATCCGCGAGCGGCAAAGCGGCTCGGGCAGAGGCGAGAGCTTCCGGATTCTCCTTGAGTTTATCGAATGCATCAGCGCCGATCTCATAGGCGATACGCTTGTCAGCGTTTCCGTTGTAGACGCCTGCCATCTCAGCTGTTGGTTGTCCGTTCGCATCGAGTATGTCATCATACTCGGCGTGAAACTGCGATGCTGCAGCGATGACCACGCATCCGGTAGCCAGGACAAAGGGGACGATGAGGCCGATGGAAAGATCGAAAATAGCTAGATTTCGGTGCGCTTTCCCCCAACGCTTCTTCAGCATCGAGTAGGGGAGGAGGAAGGTCATATTGATCCCCACGGCAGTCCCGAAGGCCGCAATAATGACGTCTCTCTGAGTGGATGCGATGTCCGCCTTCCAGAATTCGGAAAATTCTCCTGTCTCAGCGATGGCAGCTGCGAAGGTAGGTGCAGGCTCAGACATCATGCTGAGTCGCGGAATAAAACCGTTGAGGATGCTGCCGAATGAGACGGCACCGGAGGCGAAAAGGGAGATCACCACGCCGAAGAACGAGAGAACGATCACCCCTACGAGGATCTTGAGGATTAGCTCGAACAGTTTGATCCCTTTGTTACCGGATTCGTAGAAGTAATTGATGATCAGGGCGATCGCCAACAGGACGATGCAGATCACCCAGGTATTGGCGATACCGGTTGTCGATCCCCCGAAGAGGTTCTGCTGCACCGCTGCCGTGCCGAGGGCGAACTGCGGCATACACCAGACGACGTTCGCCATGAGCGTTGCGATGATCCATGCCCAGGCGAGCACCGGGCTGACATGCTTGCCGATGGCATGAAATGGACGTTCTCCAGTTGTCAGTGTCACGTAAGAAATAGCGCTGAGCATGATGACCCCGAGGATCATAGCCAGTGGCTGCAGCCACATCATGTTATAGCCCATGAACACCCCGAGAAACAGGGCACCACTGAGTGACCCACCCCCCAGCGTAATCGCACCCTGCAGCCAGCCGGGGCCCGATTTTTTCGTGTAGTAGCCAAGCCTTTTGCCGAGACCTGCTTCGTTGATGGCTTCGAGTTCAGCAATTTCCTGCTGCATGGGATCGGGTTGACTCATAGTGTTGGGAGGTTTTTCCTCACCTTAAAGAAGGCTGCGAGACTTGCACAAGCGGGATTGCACGCAAATCGTGACCAGCTCATGCGCATTTCCGTCATTATTCCCTGCGTAGATGAGGAGGTTGCCCTTGCTCACTGTCTCGATCGCCTCCAGGATCTTGGCGTGGCTGATGAGGCTGAGTTCATCGTCGTCGATGGCGGGAGCGCCGATCGCACGAGGGATGTTGCGGCGGAGCGGATGGCTCGGCTCGTTGAGACACCTCGAGGTCGGGCTCGCCAGATGAACGAAGGCGCGGGAGTAGCGTCGGGCGAATGGCTGCTTTTCCTTCATGCCGACACAATGCTGACGCTTGATGCCTGGCGCAGCTGGCAGGCCGCTCTCGCACCGGATCTGGTAGGGGGAGCCTTTGCGCGTCGCTTTGTCCCGGCAGGCTTGGTTCTCGCGATCACAGCACGCCTAGCAGACTTGAGGGGCCGATTTTTCGGGATATTTCTCGGGGATCAGGCACTCTTTGTCCGAAAACACGTTTTCCATGATCTGGGCGGCTTTAATGAAACTGTGCCCTATGGAGAGGACCTTCTGTTTTCTCTGCGTCTCCGTCAGGCTGGCCGCACCTGCCTCGTTCGCAGCCCCATTCAATCCAGCGCGCGACGCTTTCGGAAAAAAGGCGCGCTCCGCCAGACAATCCTCGATTTCATAGCCTGCTGGCGACTGGTCCGGGAAAACTCTCCAAAATCGTCGGAAAAAGGGGAGTAGAAGCGCCCGCCAAGCTGTGCCAGTATCTGTCAATGTCCGTTGCCCCTGCCAGAAAGAATTACTGGGCCATCCTCCGCCGATGGGAGGTCCTTCTCATCCTGCTGGCGCTTATCATTGGTGGGGTTTTCCTCCTCGATGGAGAGCGCTTCGGCCTGCAGCGGGCAGAGCAGAAGGCGACGATTGAGCGCGATGCGGCCCGCAGCGAGATTGCGGAGCCAAAAATCAGCCTTGAGTCAGCGCGCTTCCTGCCGCAGGAGGGCGGGGGTGGAATTGTCGAGATTTCCCTGCTGCCGCCAGAGGCGGAGACGGTGGCCCCACTGGGTGCCGACAGCATCCAGCTCGAAACGGAGCAGGGGACCATCGCGCCGCCCTTCCAACAGCCATTCCCGCCAAGTCTTCCTGATTGGGAGGCCGGGAGCCGGGAGCCTGCTCTGCTGAGGTTCTGGCTTAGTTCATTCGAAAGTCCGCTCTCGCTCACGGTGGGCGATGAAGAGATCGCCATCGAACTTCCCGCTGATAGTGCTTTATGACCACCCCGATCCCGACGGAGGAGTTCGTTCTCGTAAACATCAACAACACGCGAACGAAGGTCGCTCTTGCGAATCATCTGTCTGTGCGGGAGCACCGGCACTGCCAGACGGCTGATCTCACGGCCGACTCACTTCGCGACCTGCTGGCTGGCTGGCCGCTGGATCGTGCTCTCGTCGCTTCCGTAGTCCCTGATAAAACAGAAGCCGCGCTCTCTATTTTCTCCCACGCTCTGCCGTTGACTCACGCGCTGGACCTAGGAGTCGAGGTCGATTTCCCGGAGCCAGCGGCCATCGGGGCAGACCGTCTGGCCAATGCAGCCGCTACAGCAGAATTCACGAACGACCGTCCAAGCATCGTTGTGGATGTCGGGACAGCCGTCACCTTTGACATTGTCGATACCCGCCCCGCCTACATCGGCGGCATCATCGCTCCGGGTCTGGATGCGATGACTCACTACCTGCACGAGCGCACAGCCCTCCTGCCGAAATTGAGCTTGGAGACACCACCGGACTCTGTCATCGGGAAATCGACAGAGGAGGCCATGCTTTCCGGCGCTTACTTCGGTTATCGAGGGCTGATCAGCGGCCTGCTGGAGCGGGTGCAGGATGAACTGGGGCAGCCTGCGCGCGTGATTGCCACCGGCGGCTACGCTCCCTTTATCACCAGCGGGATGAAAGAGGTTGACTTCGTAGAGCCTTACTTCACCATGCGCGGTCTTTTGCGCATAGCGACACGAAATTTACTATGAATCCCAACTTACCAAACATCGGCATCGACTTCGGTGGAACCTCTATCAAGCTCGCAGTTGTCAAAAACGGTGAGCTGATTACGGAGATCGAGCGAATTGATACTCAGGCCTTTGATGGACCGGATGCCCTGCTCGATGAAATCGTTCGCGAGGTGAAGCAGTTTCAGGAGCAGTTTCCTGCCATTTCTGCCATTGGTATCGGCGTCCCGGGCACGGTCGATTTCGAGGAGGGACGCACCAATAATCTGACGAACGTCAAGGGCTGGACCTCTGTCCCGCTGCGCGATCTCATGGTGGAAAAGACGGGGCTGCCGACTGTCGTCGAAAATGACGCCAACTGCATGGCCTATGCCGAATGGGCCTGTGGCGCCGCTCAGCCTTTTCAGAATGCTGTCTGCGTCACTCTCGGCACAGGCGTTGGCGGGGGATTGATCCTAAACGGCGCCCTCTATCGCGGCGCTACCTATGCCGCTGGTGAGATCGGCCAGATGAGCATCGACTACGATGGCGTCGAGGGCCCTTACGGAAATACCGGCTGTCTCGAGCGCTACATCGGCAATCGTCAGATCGCTGAACTGGGAGCGAAAATCTATGCCGAACATGGCGAGGAAGTCCCTGGTGAACTCTCTCCTGCCCGTCTCGCTGAGCTGGCGGGTAAGGGCGACCACTGTGCGCAGGAAACCTGGCAGCGGGTGGCTACCTACCTGGGGGCGAACCTCATGAGCATCATCTACCTGCTCAACCCCGAGGCCATCATCATCGGTGGCGGGGTATCCTATGCCGGTGACTTGCTTTTCGAACCTCTGCAGAAACGACTCCGCGAGTCGCTCACGCCCGAATGCTTCGACGCGCTGAAAGTCGTCCACGCTCGCTATGGCAACACCGCCGGCATCATCGGCAGTGCCGCGTTGGCTACCGACTTATTCTGCGCGGATTGCTGAGGCGTGTAACCTCTTCCTTCGCCCTTGCAAACAGCGGCGACTCCCAGTTGGGTAGTCGTCATGGCTGAAACTCCCTCTCCCAAACGGCTCGTGCTGCTCGACGGCATGGCGCTGGTCTATCGTGCGCATTTCGCCCTCATCGGCAAGCCGATCCGCACGAGTCAGCAGTTCGTTACCTCCGCCGTTTACGGGTTCATTAACACCTACCTGGACCTGCTCGATAAGCAGTCACCTACCCATATAGCCGTCGCGTTTGATACCAGCCATCCCACCTTCCGCCATGAGTGGTTTGAGGAATACAAAGGCACTCGTGAGGAAATGCCCGAGGACCTCGCCCTGCAGATTCCGGTAGTAAAGGAATTCCTCAAAGCCTGTCAGGTCCCCGTGCTGGAGTATCCAGGCTGGGAGGCAGATGACGTCATGGGCACCTTCGCCCGACTGGCGGATGAAGAGGGTGGATTTGAAACCCTACTCGTCACCCCGGATAAAGACTTCGCCCAGCTGGTCACTGCGACGACATCGATCTACAAGCCGGGGCGCAAAGGTGGCGATGCCGAGATCCTCGATGAAGCAGCCATCTGTGAGCAATGGGGTGTCGAGAAGCCGGAGCAGACCATCGACATCCTCGCCCTCTGGGGGGATACCTCTGACAACATCCCCGGTGTGCCGGGTGTCGGTCAGAAGACAGCGCAGAAACTGGTGGCAAACTACGGTAGCGTGGAGGGATTGTTAGAAAATATCACTCAGCTCAAAGGCAAGCAAAAGGAGAATGTTGAGAACAGTCAGGAGCAGGCGCGCCTTTCTAAAAAACTGGTTATCATCAATCGCGAGGCACCGGTGAAAGAGACCTGGTCCGATCTGGAGCGTTCCCCGTGGGACGAGTCTGCTCTCCGCAGCCTCTTCACCGAATACGAGTTCACTTCCCTCGGTAAGCGGCTCTTTGGCGCTGACTTCGAAAGCGGTCGAGGCAACACGGCGACGAATGCGGCGAATGAAGTGCAGGCGACGCTGAAGACTCTGGCTGACATCGATCACAGCTACCGCCTCATCGCCCCTGAAGACAGAGATGGCCGTGCAGCGCTCATCGCCGAACTGGCAAGTGCATCCCGCTTCTGCTTCGACATCGAGACCGATTCTCTCGACCCGAAGACAGCTCAGGTGATCGGCCTCGCGTTCTGCCAGGAAAAAGGGAAGGCCGTCTATGTCGTCGTGGATGATCAGGCGATCGTCGCGGAATTCACCGAACTTTTCGCCAGGCCGGAGATTGAGAAAATCGGGCACAACCTGAAATACGATCTCGCTGTCCTCCAGTGGCACGGCGTGCCGGTAGCAGGTCCGTTCTTCGATACCATGCTGGCGCACAGCGTTCTCCATCCCGACCAGCGGCATAAGATGGATTACCTGGCTGAGAGCCTGCTGGCCTACAAGACCATCTCCTACGATGAGGCTTTTGGTGGGAAAGTGGAGGAAACTGGCCAACTCAGCCTTTTCGCCGATGAGGAAGTTTCTGACGCTGAAGATGCGGGGCCGAATCTCGAACTCATCCGCGACTATGCCTGCGAGGATGCGGATGTCACCTGGCAGCTGGCTGAGATCCTGCGTGCCGATCTGGAGAAGGATGGGCAGCTCTCGATCCTGACAGAAATCGAGTTCCCTTTGCTTCCCGTCCTGGTCGAGATGGAGGTGAATGGCATCCGTGTCGATCCCGCTGTGCTCGCTGAATCCGGCGTTCGCCTGCAGGAAAAGATCGATGATGTGCAGCGTAAAGTCGTCGATGCTGCGGGCGAAGACTTCAACCTCAGCTCGCCCAAGCAGGTGGGGCAGATTCTTTTCGAGAAACTCAAGCTTGTCGAAAAGCCGAAGAAGACGAAGAGCGGACAGTTTAAGACAGATGAGCAGACGCTGACCGCTCTCGCTGCCGAGCATGAGATTGTCGCCAATCTTCTCAAATTCCGCGAGGCTTCCAAGCTGAAGAACACCTACGTCGATGCCTTGCCGGAGTCGATCTTTGAGAGGACGGGGCGCATCCACACCACCTTTCATCAGCTTCTGACCGCGACTGGACGGCTGGCTTCGAACCAGCCCAATCTGCAGAATATTCCCATCCGTTCAGACGAGGGGCGCGAGATCCGTCGAGCTTTTGTGCCGGCTGAGGGCGCGACGCTGCTGGCTGCCGATTACTCGCAGATCGAGCTGAGGGTCATGGCCTCACTCTCCGAGGATGACGCGATGATGGAAGCTTTCCTCGAGGGCGTCGACATTCACACCGCCACCTCCGCGCGAGTCTTCGGCGTCAGTCAGGATGAGGTCACCTCTGATATGCGGCGCACAGCGAAGATGGTCAACTTCGGGATCATCTACGGTATATCTGCCTTCGGCCTCGCGCAGCGACTGGGTGGCGAGGTGTCTCGCTCGGAAGCAGGGGACATCATTGAAGAATACTTTCGCCAATATGCCGGGGTGAAAGCCTTTCAGGAAAAAACCATCGAGGACGCGAAGAAGAACGGCTACGTCGAAACCCTCTCCGGGCGGCGGCGTTACCTGCCTGACATTGATTCACGAAACGGCATGGTGCGCTCCGGTGCCGAGCGGACAGCTATCAACACGCCCATTCAGGGAACCGCCGCTGATATGATTAAGCTGGCGATGGTGCGAGTCGAAGAACTCCTGCGTGCCGAAAAAGCGAAGACCAAACTTCTTCTGCAGGTGCACGATGAATTGGTCTTCGATCTGGCGCTCGATGAGAGAGACGACCTCGTCCCGAAGATCGAAGCCGCCATGCGCGATGCCCTCCCTCTCAAAGTGCCCATCCTCGTCGAAAGCGGCATCGGCACCAACTGGCTGGAGGCACACTGATCCGCTATGGATGTGGGACTTCAGTCCCACGAACTCAAGCTCGGCTCGCCAGCTCCGCCGCTCTTTCACCTCACCCTACTCACCAGGCAACTCATCCCAATCCTGATCCAGCACCTCACGGAACAGCTGAACGCGCGCTGCTTCCTTCAGGTTATCCACCAGCTGCTTGACATAAACCTCGCGCCGCATCTGCTCGATAAATGACCGAATCTCATCCGCCATCTCTTCCTCTGTTCGCAAACGCTGCTCTTCTTTCTGTTCTACTCTGACAATGTGCCAGCCGATTTTTGTCTGAAACGGATTTCCAATCATTCCAACCGTCTGAGCAAACACCGCTTCCGTAAAATCCTTTGCAAGACGATCTCGCGAGAACCACCCGAGGCTTCCGCCTTCCTCCCGACTGCGCAGGTCTTCGGAACGTTCCTCCGCGAGCTCCTCAAAGCTCTCTGGCGACTCCTGCAGGCTCGCATAAATCTCACGAATCCGTGCCTCCACCTCCGCAGGATCCTTGTTGAGCGTGGCGAGGAAAATGTGGCTCGCTTTTACCTTCTCCGGCTCGATGAAGCCGCTCTTTTCCCCGACATTTTCCTGATAAAAACGCGCAATATCATCATCGGTAACCGCAACTGCATCGGCGATTCGCAGATCGATCCACTGCTTGCGTCGCCAATCATCTTTCAGCATGGATCGGATCTCGGTGACCGTCAGATTCTGTAGCTCGGCTCGCTCCTGCAATTCAGCTTCGGAGGCGAATTGCTCCATCCAGGCATCGGCATAGGCCTCGCCAGCGTCCTGATCGCCGCGAAAGGTATCGCCATCGGCATACTGGCGGATGAGGGCGTTGTTGATCAGCGAGGACGTCACGGCATAGCGAATGGTGCGCAGGGAGTCCGGGGTCTCATCTGCCAGCGTTTTCCCACGCTGATAAAGATGACGAAAGACCGCCGCTTCTACCTGGCGACGTGTGATTGGTTCCTGATTCACCAGAGCGACCCATTCCTCCTCCAGCGCCTGCACAGCGATCTGCTTCGGCGTTTTCGGATGAAATACGCGGTAGAGCGGGCCTTCGATCACCTTCAGGTCGACCCAGAGATAGAGCAGGGTGATCGGGTAAATCAGGAGCCTCCAGGGAATGCGCATCTCGAAAAAGGAGAACGTTGGGCCTTAAGAGGCCGTTGAAAAACTAGGTGATCGATGACCGTAAGCCTGTTTTCGGCCGGCAAGGCGCGAGGAGCGATGGTAGCCAAGGCTACCTGAGCAACGAGGAACGCAGCCAGACGGAATAAGGCTTACGGACCGGAGGGTGAGAGCTGCCATTGCGCTCTCAGCCGAGCCAAAGTCATAACCCACATCGTCTCTCATCATCGTTTACATAGTTTCTCAACGGTCCCTTAGGCAGTCAGCTGACTGGGAGCAAGGTTTCGCAGACCCAGATTCTCGTAAATCTCGCGCGTAGCGTGAGATTTGTTCAGCGTGTAGAAGTGGATCCCATCGATGCCGTGCTCCAGCAGGTCAAAGCACTGCTGCGTCGCATAGTGAATGCCAATCTTTTCCATGGCTTCTTCGTCGCCGTTCGCCCTCTCTAGGGCACGCAGCAGTTTCGCCGGGAAGCGGGCCCCGGCAGCTAGATCCGCCATGCGGCGCATTCCTTTTAGTGAGCTGATCGGCATTAGTCCGGCAACGATCGGCACGTGGATGCCCGCCAGTTGGCAGCGATCGCGGAAGTCATAAAAATCCTCATTGTTGAAGAAGAGCTGGGTGACGATGTAGTCTGCCCCGGCATCCACCTTCGCCTTCAGATAATCCATCTCAAGAATCCGGTTCGGGGTCGCCGGGTGCCCTTCTGGGAAGCCTGCTACACCAATGCCGAAGCCTCGGGAATCAGGGTGCGCGCCGCTTTCGTTGTGCTTTTTGATGAAGCGCACCAGATCAGCTGCCTGCTGGAAGTCGTCGTCCTCCTTGCGGTAGCTTTCGAGATTCCGTGGAGGATCCCCACCAAGGGCGAGGATATTCCCCACGCCCGCCTCAGCGTAGCGATCAAGGATCTCCTGGATGTCGGCTTCCTTGTGGCAGACGCAGGTCAGGTGAGGAATGGGGTCGAGATCTGTCTCCGATTTCAGCCGCACCACCAGGTCATGCGTCATTTCCCGAGTCGAGCCGCCTGCCCCGTAGGTGACGCTGACGAAAGAAGGCGAAAACGCCTCCAGCTCAGCGATTGTCTCATAGAGCGCATTCGCCGCTGCTTCCGATTTCGGCGGGAAGAACTCAAACGAGAGAGAGGTCTCGTGACTGGCAAGGATGTCCTGAATGTGCATGAGGTGGCAGACGGTGAATGGTGGGCGTCACCATGGCTTGAGATGCCGAGATTGCAAGGGGTGGTGGGGGCTGGGAGGGGCTTTGCAGCTTTACTTTGCTGATTGCGGACGATAATGTGATAAAAAATTAAGTGCTGGGTCGGCAGGGTGCGTGCCCGTGATGTGCTCAAAGCGCACAATTCATGCTGTCACAACAGCAGGCAGCCATTTCATTTTTACAGTGAATCGAGAACTTTTTTAAAGCTAGGTAATCAATGAACTTTTTGAGAAAACACATCTATCTCTTTGCATCCCGAGTTTTTGCTCTGTGCGTCTGCTCCATATCAGGGATGCTTTCGGTCGGTGCATCGGAGGAGCTGTTGTCTTGGACTCGCAGTTCTGATGGGCGTTCAATAGAGGCATCGTTGGTTTCAATTCAGGATGATGGGAAGTCCATAATGATCAAATTGGCAGATGGATCAAAAGTTGAGATCGAGACTTCTGTTCTTATCTTGAGTGACCGTGAGAGGATCCAGCAACTGCTATCAAGCAAGGAGGATTCTTCTCAGAGGGAAATGCAAGTTGCCTTACCTCGGTTCGAAACGTTGGCGATCGGTCGGTCGCCTCATAAAATACACATCTATGAGCCAGACACAAAGTTGCAGTTGAGCGAAAAAGAGAAGCGCCCCATTTTATTCCTGTTTGCACACAGTGGCGATACTTCGGGAGTTTTAGAGAGTTTTAAACCTTCGGCAGACCGGTTTGGATGGGTTCTTGTCGGTGTGGACGCATATAATGGAAAAGACGCCCTACAGGATTATGGCGAGGTCATGAAAAATACAAAAGAGGTGGTGGAGTGGGGGCTTGAAAATTTTGTTTGTGACCCGGAGAAAATGGTTCTTGGTGGGTTTGCAGGCGGTGGCTGGTGGTCATATCATTTAGCTGCGGAGTTAAGAAATAAGGCATCAGGAATTATCTGCCTGTGTTCATGGATGGATGGCGAATACGGAAAGCGATATCCTAGAGGCATGGCGATCTCCATAGTCAACGGAACGGCTGACCGTGAGTCTAACAACTTTCTATCTTCTGATGTTCGATTTCTGGAAAAGAAAGCCAAGGCGACCGTGAAAAGCTACAGCTTTGATGGAGCGCGTGAAATGCCTCCAGCGAAAATAGTCGACGAATCCGTGGCTTGGATCCACCGGACGAAGCACTTTTGATCATCCTTGTTACTCTGTGCTAATTTACGTCACTCGATACCGGAGCCTGAGTAGATTCGGCTTTACCAACATTGATGCTTTGCAATCTGCAAAGAAGAATATATCGCGAGTAAAGAGTCTGCTATCCGAAGTGAGCCAGAGCTATGACTTGCCTCCTTTGTCTTTGGCTGCCTGAGCATTCCACGGAGAGCGCCTGATCACTTCGAAGTAAGCCCAAAATGGATGTTATCCCCCCAGAGAAAATAGCCCATACGCTGAAGCTGTATCCTGACTTGCCACAGGATTACATCGAATGGCTAAAAGAGAATGGTTGGGGTGAGCACGAAGTGCTGGGCATGGTTTATGAGCAACCGATCCCAGGAGACGAAATCTGCCCAGAAGCGAAGGATTTGCTGGTAATTGGAGATAACATGGCTGGATTCATGTATGGGTTTGTGAGAAAAAACGGGCAATGGGAATTTCGAGGGCTTGAAAGTTGCGGTTGGAAATACGAGACCTTCCATAGCTCGTTCTCTGATTATGTTGCGTTTATGGAGCGTGACTAGGCGGGGCTTCTGGAGCGGAGTCTCTGCTATGCCGACGGGGCTTGTCCGTCACGGACGTCAGCGTCCCCGGTGGAGGTGGCTGCTGCATGGGTGAGGAGACCAGCGTGATCAGAGTAGGCTGCTGTCATTGTCCAAAGGGAGAGTCACCTTGGGAGCGCCGACGCCTATGATGGACAATCCTCGTCGGCATTCATTTTGTCGGCTTCGTCATGGTGGAGCCAGTCCCTCAAGAAGGATGTGGCCTTCAATGAGAAACCCATCTGGATCGCTCTCGGCGCGTGCAGGGCGTGAACAAAATCGAGACCTTGATATTAGTTTTCACCTATGCCCAGATAGTGTTTCGCCGATGTCTTCTTTGGAATTCGGCGCGTTACCATGATTTCGAATTTTATTGGCTTTATTCCATGTTTGATTACGGGGCTGTATATCTTGGCGACGAGTGCCATCCCCTGCGTGGCTGTTTTGTTACTGCGGTTGATTTTCCGTGCAACGGTGCGCCCCGACCAAGTCCGTCTCGCTCGGTTTCTCGATGTTTTCTTTTATCAGGCCTGGGCGTTTGCTTTTCTCTATATCGTGTTTCGGCTGCCGAATGTTCTAAGCAGTTGGCAAATCAGAAATCTGCCTTCGTTAATCGCTGATGCGATTATCAATACTCACCCACCGGGCCGCGAGCCTAGTGCGATCGTGTTGGTAATCGTCCTCGCTTTGCTCAGTGCTTCCTTCTTTTTTCTCTTCCGGCTGATAGACAAAAAACTATTGAAGCGGAAGAGTTGAGGAAAGATGTTAGGCATTAGTGGCTAGTCCATCCGCAGACACTCCGCCTCGCCCTTTACTGTCGTCATGGTTACCATTTGAATAGAAACAGCAGATCATGAATTTAATCCCACTCACCGGAATCGATGAGATCCGTTTTGGAGACTCAATTGATTGCCTCATTCAGAAAGCTGGGAATCCCAAAGAGAGGAGGGAACATTCTGACCCAATCAATAGCTTTTCACTAACATATGATTCTATGTCGTTTGGTTTCGATGAGTCGCAGGTGCTTAATTTTATCGTCATTGATGATGGGCCGACCATAGTGGATCTTTGGGGTGCGAACCCATTTGAGATTGCCAAGTCATGTCCCGATCCTCTCAAGGCGATTCGGGATTGGCTGGTTAGCTTGGACCGAGGCCATAAGGTTTTCAGTGATTCTTTTTGCGGATCAATCTCGGTTCCTGATCAAGGAGTCACGTTCTGTTTTCCGCTACCTGATTGGGATTGTCTCGAAGGCGTGCAGCTTTATCTCCCATTTGAAACGATGTGAATCTCCAGCCATCGAAGACAAGCGCCAGCTGGTCTTCCCGGCAGTATGAAGGGGGCGATGTGATTCAATCTATTTACGTGCGCTATCGTTGTCACAATGGAGAGCCACCCCAGGAGCGCCGACGAACCCGTCGGATTTCACTGGCGGCGATGTTGCGGCAGGCTCAGCTCACTTCCCTCTCGCCTTGAACTCCTCCCGAGTCATCCCGAAATACTTCTCAACAATCCAATCAGGCTGCCAGCGATCAAGCCGCCGCTCGGCTTCGCTAAAATCGAGAACTTTCGACATGGACGGATCAATCTTCATCGGCTCGGTGTCACCGACTTTCTCCTGCCACTCCTTCAGCTCTGCATGGAGCGAGGCGACGATGTCCTGCGCCCATGGGGCATTGCGCAGATCGACAGTCTCGTGTGGGTCGTTCTCCAGATCGTAGAGCAGTTCCAGACCGATCTTCGGATACACGTGGAGCTTCCATCGCTCGTCGCGAACGCTGCGCTGGGCATCGAAGAATGCGAGAAAAACGGAGTCGCGAACACTCTCGGCTGGAGAAGAGCCGCTCCAGAGGGTTGAAAGATCGGCTCCATCAGCCTCGGGAATGGCTGGGAGTCCAGCGAGAGACAGGATCGTCGGGTTGAGGTCGAGCAGGTAGGTCATGGCCTCGGTCTCTTTTCCCTCAGGCACGCCCGGCCCTTTGATGAGGAGGGGGCAGCCCATGCTGTGCTCGTAAACGCTCTGCTTGCCGAGTAGGCCGTGGCTGCCCATCGCCAGGCCGTGGTCGGCGGTGTAGATGACGTAGGTGTTTTCCGCCAGTTCGGGATCGCTAGCCAGCGCATCGAGCACACGGCCGATCTGCTGGTCGAGGTGACTGATGAGCCCATAGTATTCGGCAAGCTGTTCGCGGACGAGCTGCGGTTGCCGCGGCCAGCCCAGTAGATTCTCGTCACGAAATTTGGAGCTGCCGGCCGCGTTATTGAAGGGGATCTGCGGAAGAGCGTTCGGTGGGAGAGGGGGGAGCGGCGTAATGCTCGCGGAAAGGTGTGACTGGCTGACGCGGGTCGTGAGGAGCTGTCAGGGCAACGTAGAGGAAAAAGGGATCGGCCCCTCTGTCATCTGCCTGGAGAAAGTCGATGGCCGCATCAGCAAAGAGGGTGCTGGAGAAACCTTCTCCGATCACGGGCTTGGTCAGGCGATCTTCTGACGAACGGTCGGAGAGCTGAGACAGCGGGACCTTCTCGTGATCTGACATGCCGCCCACGAATACCTGCGAGCCGGTCTGAAAAGATCGGAAGAGCGTCTTTTCTCCATTGTGCCATTTGCCGATGATGTGGGTGCGGTAGCCTCCTGCCTCGAGAGCTTCCGGGAGCAGGGGGAGACCGCTCCAGTTTTTGGTATCATCGATACGGTGCCAGTGGCGACCAGTCATCAGCATGGTGCGACTGGCGACACAGACAGCACCTGAGTAGCTGCCCGCGCAGTAGTTCTGCCGAAAACTCATCCCCTCAGCAGCAAGTCGATCAAAGTTCGGAGTCTGAATGTGGGGATTGCCCCAGGCAGATATCGTGTCAGGCCGTTGATCGTCGGCGAACAGGAAGATAAAGTTGGGACGAGCTTCGTCTGCCACAAGTGTGGAAGGGGCAGCTAGAGCGGCAATGGCAAGGAGACACAGAAGTTGCTTCATTTGGCAAATCTGTGCCGGAAAAGTGGCAGGCAGGCAAGCGTGCCTCGTGGCGCGATCGTGGCGCGATCGTGGCGGCGCTTCGTGCTAGGCCACGTTCGTGAAAACCGCCTGGACGTCTTCGTCTTCTTCGAGGCGGTCGAGCAGTCCCTCGATCTCTTCCAGCTGCTCGTCAGTGAATTCCTGTGGATTGGTCGAAATACGTTTGAGGGCGGCTTTTTTGATCTCGATCCCCATGTCTTCGACCCCTTTGCTCAGGGCTCCGAAATTGGTGAAATCGCCGTAGGCGTAGGCGGTGCCGTCTTCGACCTCCAGCTCCTCGAGGCCGGAGTCGATGAGGGTCAGCTCTACCTCGTCCATTTCGATTTCATCAGTGACATCGAACTCGACGACAGAGCGGCGGTTGAACATAAACTCCAGGGCACCGCTCGGCAGCACTTCTCCACCGGTTTTGTTGAAGTGAGTCTTAATGTTGGAAACCGTTCGGTTGTTGTTATCAGTGGCGCATTCCACATAGACCATGACGCCGTGGGGGCCTTTGCCCTCGTAGTTCACCTCCTTGATGTCTGCTGCATCTTTCCCGGAGGCACGCTTGATGGCGGACTCGATGTTGTCCTTGGGCATGTTCTCGCTCTTGGCATTCTGAATCGCCAGGCGGAGCTTCGGGTTCATGTCCGGATCGGGGACTCCATCTTTGGCGGCCATCGTGATGGACTTCGCCAGTTTGGGGAAGACTTTTGACATCTTGTCCCAGCGTTTTTCTTTGGAGGCTCGGCGGTATTCGAAGGCGCGTCCCATAATCAGTGATCGGTAAAGGTAAAAAAATAAGGTGGAAGGTTTTCGCAGGTAGATACGGAAAAGTGGCGGGTGTCTCAAGCCCTTTCTTACAGGCCGTCGAGCGCATCGGCGCAGCGGAGACCATCGAGGGCGGCGCTGACGATGCCGCCAGCGAACCCGGCGCCTTCGCCACAGGGGATCAGATTCGCGCAATCAGGATGGCGCAAGCTTTCCTGCTCACGCGGGATCCGCACGGGTGAGCTGGTGCGCGTCTCAAAGCCGATGAGCAGGCTCTCCTCGGTGACGTAGCCTTTCATCTGCTTCCCGAAGCGTTTCAACCCGGCGCGCATGCGGCCGGATACTCCATCAGGCAGGAGCTCATCGATACGTGATGAGCGCAGCCCGGGCTTGTAGCTGGTCTCAGGCAGGGTGGATGAATCACGTCGTCCGAGGACATCCAGGAGTCCCTGACCGGGGGCGACCTGACCGCCGCCGCCGGCTTGTTTGGCTGTTTGCTCCAGGTCTTTCTGATAGGCGATGCCGCTGAGGACCCCGTGCTCTGCTGCGAAGGAATCGGTATCCTCCGGCTCGACGGTGACGACAAGGCCGCTGTTGGAGAAAGGGCTGTCGCGTTTCGATAGGCTCATGCCATTGACAACCACTTCGTCGTTCTCCGTGGCAGCCGGGACGATGAATCCCCCAGGGCACATGCAGAAGGAGTGGACCCCGCGATCTTCGATCTTTGTGGCGAGGGCATAGCGGGCGGCTGGCAGCAGACGCGGCCGCTCGAGGCCGCGCTCGTAATGATACTGAATGCTGTCGATGAGAGGCTGCGGATGCTCGATCCGCACACCGACGGCGAAGGGCTTGCGCTCCAGCAGGAGATTTTTTTTCTGAAAGAGCTGGTAGACATCGCGAGCCGAGTGACCGGTAGCGAGGATGACGGCGTCACCCGGAAGTTCACTCTCTTCGCCCTCGTGCTCGATGATCAGCCCGGAGAGACGCTCTCCATTGATGATCAAATCTGTCATCTTCGTCCCGAAACGGACCTCTCCACCGGCGTCGATGACGGTCTGGCGCATCGCTTTCACGACATTCGGCAAGAGGTTCGAGCCAATGTGCGGATGGGCATCAACCAGGATCCGTGCCGGTGCTCCATGGGCGACGAGCGTCTCGTAGACGTCACGAACGGGGCCTCGCTTGGTGGGTGTAGAGCTTCCCATCGGAGAAGGTGCCGGCGCCACCCTCTCCGAAACAGTAGTTCGAGTCCTCGATCACCGTGCCTTTTCTGAGGATCGGAGCCAGGTCATAGCGGCGTGCCGAGGCGTCCTTGCCGCGCTCGATGACGATGGGCTTCCAGCCGTTCTGCAGACTACGCAGTGCCGCGAAGAGTCCCGCCGGGCCGCTACCGACGATGATTACGGTTTTTGCTGACGCGCTGAGCTTGGGCAGACGAATCTCAGGCGTTGGCTCAGGATCCAGCGGGGAGTCAATGCCGACCTCAAAGCGCAGCTGAACCTTGATCGCTGGTCGGCGGGCATCGAGCGAATGCTTGACCAGTCGCAGGCTCTGGATGCGCTTGGGAGAGACCTTCAGTTTGCGCCCGACAGCTTTTTTCTGTGCGGTTTCGTCCTCGGAGCTCTCGAACGGGAGAGTAATGTCGACGACTTTCGGTTCCGTCATGATGGGAAGCTGCACAGGGTGGCGCTCTGGCTAATTATAGAGGAAGCCGGTGAGGGGGCTGGTCGCGGAGGCTTCCTGCTCGGGGGTGTGAGCCGAGCCGCTTTCGTAGCAGAGTCGCCCTGCCTCGACCGCCATCCTAAACGAGTGTGCAGCAGCGACCGGATCATTTGCGATGGCAATGGCGGTATTCACGAGGACGGCATCAGCTCCCATCTCGAGAGCTTCTGCAGCGTGACTGGGCCGGCCGATCCCGGCATCGACGACCACTGGCACAGTAGCCTGCTGAATGATGATCTCGATCTGACGCCGGGTTTCCAGCCCCTGATTGGATCCGATGGGGGACCCCAGAGGCATGACCGTGGCAGTGCCGACATCCTGGAGCCGCTTCGCCAGCACCGGGTCGGCATTGATGTAGGGCAGCACGGTGAATCCCTCTTTTACAAGGATCTCGGCTGCTTTGAGCGTCTCGATCGGATCGGGGAGCAGGTAGGTGGGGTCCGGGTGGATCTCCAGCTTGACCCATTTGGGGAGGCCGGCGCTTACCGCAAGCCGAGCTAGGCGCACGGCTTCGTCGGCATCCATCGCGCCGGAAGTATTGGGCAAGAGCAGATATTTCTTAGGATCGATGAAATCAAGGATGTTTGCGAATGGGTCGTTCCCCCCGGAGAGATCGGCTCGGCGCAGCGCTACTGTGACGATTTCCGTGCCAGAAGCATTGAGGGCATCTGCCATGGCTTCGTTCGATGAGAATTTGCCTGTCCCCAGGAAAAGACGTGAGGAGAAGGTGCGATCGGCAATGGTGAGCGGCGCAGTCAAAGGTCGTGGGTATGGTTTCAGGCCGGACTGTAGACGAAATCGGCTTTTTTACACCTGAAAAAGCTCAAGCCCCAAAAGGAAGAAAGGCCTCTCTGCGAGCAACAGAGAGACCTCTCCCGCTGTCCGAAGACAGACGAACCATAACCATATGTAATTTCAGAATCAGCGGTCCCAGAGGGTGCTTGCTCATCAACTACATGCGAATTAGTAGCAAGAAGTTGGTCAAAACGGAAGCAAAAAGAGTCAATATGATGAACTTTTTTTAGTCACGCCCGAATTCAATTAGACGAAGTGGGGAGAAATTTGTTTTGAAACGTGGATCAACAGGGTAACAATAAGGTTTATAAAACTTTATGACCGCGCCCCGTAAAAAATCGAAAGCTGCCTCATCCTCGGTGAAGCTACCAGAGGAGAAAGCCCTGCTGGGTGCAGAGGTGAGTGGTGGCGCAGATCTCACGAGATTGCCGGAGGCCGACGACCGCTGGTGGGAAGATGGCACCGAGGCTGAGGTGAGAGAGGTGGATCAGCCCGCCAGCTCGATCGGGGAGATCTTTCACGAGAAGGAAAAAGAGGCCGAGGCTGTAAAAGATGCTAAGAAACCTGATGAGGAGAAGGTGAAAGGCGAGTCAGAAGAGAGTGAGAGTTTTTTAAAAGTTTCCGATTCTGACCCGGTGTCTGAGCAAAGCGCTCCTGATGAAAGCGTTTCCGCTGTGGCAGATGCAGCGAATCCTTTCCTGGATGAGTTGGAGGCCATCTCCATCCTGGACGATGATGAGTTCTGGATCCAAACAGAAGTTGGACAGAAGGAGCTGCTTGGTGACTCACCTGTTAGCGACAGCAAGGAGCGTGAGACCCCTTCGGAGCCAGTAGACGCTACTCCAGCTCAGGAGGCTCCGGTAGAGGAGTTTGTTGAGAAATCGCCCCCATCCGACGCGAGAGTGGAAGATGAACCGGAAGATGATGAGGCTCCGAAAACCGAAGAAGTTTCAGCCGACGACCATTCCGAAAAGAGGAAACCCGAAGCAGCAGTCGCTGAAGTAGACGCAAAAACAACACAGGAGCCGGAAAGCGAGCCTGAGCCCAAGGAAGATTCAGTGAGCGAAGCTGAACCTGAAGCAGATTCTGAGCTGGAAGAACCTTCGGAGGCTGAGCCGGAAGAAACCTCGGAGGCTGAGCCGGAAGCTGGAAACGAGCACGACGATACTGATGCTTCCCGATCTGACGATGAGCTGGAGCCGGAATCGGAGCAGGAAGAAACTGCACTGGCGGCGGAAGAGGACTCAATCGATGCGGCAGAGGATGAGGATGAAGGCGACAATCCGGAATCCGGTGAGGAGATAGCGCCTGAAGCGGACGAAGAGGTGAGTGTGCAATCACAAGAACCAGAAGCTCCTATCTCTGCGTCAGAAGAGCCGGAGGATTCAACGGAATCGGAAAAAGAAATCGTCTCCGAAGATACTGAGGATTCCGAAGTCGAACCGAAAACGAAAGAGGTCGCAGAATCCGAAGAAGAAGTTGAGCCGGAATCAGAGGCAGAGGCAGAACCAGAAGCAGAAGCAGAAGCAGAAGCAGAGGCAGAGGCAGAGGCAGAGGCAGAGGCAGAGCCCCAGCTAGAGCCAGAAGCAGGCGAAGAGTTTACCGACGAAGATGAGGACGAATCATCTAACAAGGTAACTCCATCCAAGAAAGAAACGGATCCCGAAGATGATTTGGCTGAGGATCGGAAAGATGCGCCGAAAGAGGAGGCCGAGCCTGATCTGGATCGCGTTGTCAATGAGCTAGACACCGATGACTTCGAAGATGGGGACGATATGATTTCGCATCTCCTGAAGGGCGATTTGGGCGAAGAGGCGGATGTTGAGACAGAAGACGCTGCCAATGAAGCCTCAGAGGAGTCTAAGGATGAGGCTGAACCGAATGAGAAAACGGATAAGGCTGCGCCGAAATCAAAATCAAAATCGAAGTTGAAACCCGTTCTGGCCACCTTTGCCATTCTCGTGGCGCTTCTGGCGCTGGGTGCTTTCTTCGGGAGGAGCCATATTGCAGGTATTGCGGATAAAATGGTCCGAGCAAATCTGGCAAAGCTGGAGGAGCGCGGAGTCTTTCTCGATTACGACACCGCCTCTTTCTCGTTCGTTCGAGGCGTGCAGGTGGAGGGGGTCACGCTCTATGAAACTGCTGAGCGAAAGCTGCCCCTGCTGAAACTCAATGAAGCACGGGCTCAGGTTTCCATTCAGGAGCTCTTATCTGGTGGCGAAAATGTCGGCGTTGTCAGTTTTCCAAGCACGGCCCTCTCGCTGTTCGCGGCAGGTGAGCCTGTCGCGGCTCTCAATGAGATGAACGGAGAGGTGAGTTTTTCAAAAGAAAATCTCAGCACGAGCGACTTGACCGCTAAGTTGGGTGATCTGCGGATCGCCGGCTCACTGAATTACGCCTTTCCTCAGGCTGCCGAATCCACCGAGGGCGCCGATGATCCAAACGAAGCACAGGCATCGCCACCCGCGCTTGATCTGGCAAAAATGCTCGATTTCTCCAAGCTCGTGGGTGTGAGCGAATGGCTGACATTTACCGGTGACGAATCGGGATTCCCAACTCTCGCGGTAACGGCCGCCGTTTCTGAAGAGAGCCGCTCTATCGAGGGCTCCTTAAGTGGCGAAGGCTTCGGATGGAGGGGCGTATCCATATCTTCGCTCGCTCTGCCGTTCGTCATCTCCGAGGACGGAGAGACGATCGATTTATCACCTGTTAGTCTGTCTGCTGGATCAGGGAATTTTACGACAGATGCGCAGCTTTCGATGGCGGCCGGGGTTCTCGGATTGAGCAAAATATCGTCATCAGTCAACTGGCTGGACATCCTGAAGAAAGTGGAAATTTCCGGCATGCCGAGCTTCGAGTCGTTGAGCTTGAGCGGGACTCCGAAGTTTTCAGGGAGTGGATCAATTGCTCTGAAAGAGACGGAGAAGAAGAGCTATCTTGATATCGACCTTGATCACTCAGGCAGCTTGAAATTCCAGCTTGAGGAGGGCAGGAGCATTGCGCTCAATGATGTGAAGTCCAAGGTGCGCTATGATCGCGGTTCATTGGAAATCACCGACTTTATTGCTGGTCTGTATGGAGGAACGAGCTCCTTAACCGGTTCCTTCCGGGTGATCGATAATGCGTTGCCTTTCAATGCCCAGATGAGTCTGGATCAAGTCTCTGTCGAAGAGCTGGTCAAAGCGACTACCGGATCGAATCTTGCGGCGGAGGGCAAGCTCGCGTTCTCCTTTCGAGGTTTTGGAGAAAAGGACCTTTCGAAGCTCCGAGGTGGAGGGGAACTCCACGTAGAGAATGCCCTGCTGCCAGAGCTTCCTCTCATTCAGCAGATTGAGTCTACCTTGACGCAGTTCATGACTTCCGGGAAGCGGAGCGACAAGCCGGGGCAGGTGAAGGGAGCCTTCATTGTCGAATCGGGAGTTCTCATGACGAGCGACCTGAAGATTGCGCAGCTCGGCATGGAAGTCGACATTCAGGGAAGTGCTAAGCTGGCTGAGCAAACCACTAAGTTCGATGCTGAGGTAAAGCTGGGGGATGCGATTGCTGACGTAGCAAAGCTCAAAGGGGAGTCGATCAAGCTTGTCGGCGAGGGACCGCTCGCAAAGCCGAAGATAAAGCTTGCCGAGTTACCAGAACAACTTGGCGGTAAAGAAGTGCAAAAAGTGGTCGATAAGATCAAAAATAACAAGGAGGTAAAACGCGCTCGTCAGATCATTCAGGACGACGAAACCCTCAATGAAGTCTCCAAAGGCGTTCTCCAGCAGATTCCTGACGAGGGTGTGGGGGGGGCTCTGAAGGGGGTTCTAAAAGAAATCGCTCCAGAGCCAACAGAGTAGCGTATTACTCGGCTTCCCCATACCCTCCACCGCCCGGCGTCTCGATCCGGAGCACATCTCCAGCATTAGCCTCGGCCGTAAAGCAGCCTGGCATCTGCTGTCCATTCAGATACTGTTGCCCCCGTTTGCCGGCGTGACCACCTGCCAGTCCGAATGGGGATTCGACTCGATGCTGGGTTAGTAAACTCAGCGAAACTGCTTCGGTAAACTCGAACTCTCTCACGCATCCGTCGCCCCCGGTCCAGCGCCCGTATCCGCCGGTGTCTTTTGCGATAGAGAACTCTCGCAGAAGAATCGGGAAGCGGTTTTCGAGGATCTCGGGGTCGGTGATGGCCGTGTTCGTCATATGCGTATGAATCGCCGACGTGCCGTGGTAGCCATCGCCCGCACCACTGCCTCCGCAGATCGTCTCGTAGTAGCCGAATGTGTCGTTGCCGAAAATGAAGTTGTTCATACTGCCCTGCGAACAGGCCTGAATCTCGAAGAGGCGAATGAGTGCATCCACAATCCGCTGGCTGGTTTCGACATTCCCGGCGACGACGGCTGGCAAGCGTTCATCAGATCCTGAAAAGTTCGGGTTCAGGAAACACGTGGGCAGTTGTATGCGCAACGCACGAAGTGCTCCTTCATTGAGCGGGATGTCAGTATCCAGCCAGAGGCGGATCGAGTAGAGGAGCGCGCTCGTCACGATCGCGGGTGTCGCATGGAAGTTCGCTGGATGGGTGAGGCTTGTTCCCGTGAAGTCGATCGTCAGCTCTCCTTCCTCCGTGTAGGATTTGGTGACATGGATCTCAGCCCCGTCATCGAGCTTCTCTACTACGTGTTTCTGTTCTCGAGTCTTCTCATCTTTCAGACGGTGGCGGATGGCCTGTTCGCTCAGGGTGAGTTGCGATTCCATTTGTTCCGCCACCTCTTCTGAGCCAAAAGATCTGATCAGTTCGCTGACCATAGACAGACCTAGCTGATTCGCCGCCAGCTGAGCATTGAAGTCTGCCAGGTTTGCTTTCACATCTCGACTTGGAAAAGGGGAGGATGTCAGGATCTTTTCGATCTGGGGAAACTGATTCTCCCCGCGGGATAGGATCAATTGTGGTTTGATGAGGACGCCTTCCTCAACCAATCGACTGGCACCCGCCGGCATCGAACCCGGAGTGATACCTCCAATTTCGGAGTGATGTGCGCGGTTCGCTACGTAGGCAATCAGGCTGCCCACGGACGGGCAGAAAATCGGGGTGATCACCGTAACATCGGGGAGGTGAGAGCCTCCCACGCCGGGGTGGTTGGTGATGACTGCATCACCTGGTTGCAGAGGTGGCAGTTCAGCCGTGACTCGCCGAACGCATTCTCCCAAAGCGCCGAGATGAACAGGGATGTGGGGAGCGCTGGTGACCAGCTGACCGTCTGCCGACAGGAGAGCGCAGGAAAAATCAGCGCGCTCTTTTACATTGGTCGAGAGGGCCGTTCGTTGCAGCTGGATGCCCATCTCCAGGACGACCTGATCGAAGCGGCTGCGAAACAGTTGATTCTGCACCACCTTCGTGGTTGTCTCCAGTGACCGTGCCGCGGGAGCGTTTCTGGTGAGAATTAAATCTTCTGATCCGGTCTGGTGAGACGCTGACCAGCCATCATCTATGAAAAGAGTGGAGAATGAATCCTGAACGACTGCTGGACCATTCAAGACCGCTGGTAGTGCAGCACGATGGAAAAAAGGCCGCCCATGAAAGCTGTCTGCGGTATCGGATCCTGCCTCCGCCGAGATATCGTCCGTTTCTGGTATCTCGACCTGAACTGGTTGAGAGGAAGCGATGGCTCGCAGCGTGCACACTTCAAGTTCTGCATCGGTCGCTGGCGCATACCCGAAAATGGATTGGTAGTCCTCACAGAATACCTTTCGAGTCTCAGTCAGGTCACGCAAGCTGAGTGTCAGTGTCGAATCCTGGCCAGAAAGACGGACTTCTGCCAGCAGTTCTTTGAGAATGGGCTTTGCGCCTCGTTGTCTGATCTGCTGCATGGACTCTTCCTGAAGGTCCTGCGCGATCAGGGGTAGCTTCTCGCTGTCCACAGGTAGGTTCACCTGGCGCTCTTCCGTGTGCTCCAGACAGGCTTTGTCCAGGCCCGTCGCGCTGAGAATGCCGGCCTGACGGGGAACGATGATCGTTCGGATGCCCAGTTGATCAGCCACCGCGCAGGCATGGAGAGGGCCCCCTCCGCCATAGGCCACGATGGCATAGTCATCCAGCGCAATACCCTCGCGAGTAGAAACGGCCTGAATCGCGTTCGCCATTTGCTCAATCGAAATGTGCAGAAGACCGCGAAGAAAGTCTTCGTCAGGTTTCGGATTTTCAATGCCAACCTTTCGCTGAAGAGCGATCGCAGCCTCTTCGCATGCCTGAAGTTGCGATGAGGACAGGGGGATCCCGAAAAAGTCCGGATGGATCCTCCCCAGCAGGACGTTGACATCTGTGATTGTCAGTGGCCCGCCATTCCCGTAGCAGGCGGGGCCGGGGTAAGCTCCGGCAGACTCCGGCCCGACGCGGATACCTGTTTCCGCATCGTAAGCGCAGATCGAGCCTCCACCGGATGCGACCGTCTCGATGCGGAGAGAGGGGGATAAAATAGATGCCGCTCCCACAGTTTGAGTAAACTGATAGGGAAAGTTGCCATCGAAGCGAGAGACATCCGTGCTGGTGCCCCCCATGTCGAAGGTGATCAGCTTCTCGTAGCCAGCAGTCTTTCCGGTTTCTGCGGCACCGATAAGTCCTCCTGCGGGGCCGGAGAGGAGGGAGTCTTTCGGCTGAAATTCTTCCGCCAGCTCTAATCCGCCGGATGAATTCAGAGCCCAGAAGGTTTGATCCTTCTCTGCTGTGCCGTCGAAGAGAGCCTGCCCGACATCGTGGAAAAAGGTTTTGAGCACAGGCGTGAGATACGAGTTGATCGAGGCCGTCTCCAGTCGGGGGACAAGTTTTTCGAAAGGGCAAATTTCGGAGCTTAACCCGATCGTCGAAAAACCCTCTGCACGGAGCCACTCCGCTAATTCCCGCTCGTGCTGAGGGTGCTTGTAAGAATGCACAAGTGTTACCGCAGCTACCGTGTAGCCAGAGGCTCGCGCTGATTGGACTGTGGTTAGAAACTCATCGGTGAACTGAAGTTCCTTTCGGACGATGCCTTCGGAGTCGATCCGTTCGGGGACTTCGATAATCAAATCCGCAATCGGGGCCTCACGGTGATGCTGTTTCGCAAAAAGATCGTTCCTTCTCTGATCCCTGATGATCGGCAAGTCCCTGAAGCCTTCGGTGATGAAGAGCACTGTCGGTGTGCCTTTTCGCTCTAGCAGGGCGTTGGTAGCGCGTGTCGTGGCAAGACGGAAATCGAGAGCAGGAAACGCCGTCGCCAGCGGTGTCGTGGTGATGAGACGCGCGCCAACGACAGGGGCCTCTTCACCAGTGTATAGAGACAACCGATCAGCCTCAGCTAAAGGAAGGTCGAACGACAGTTCCCCACTGGGAGTTGAACTCACACAGGTGGCTTCACCTGTCCCCCCAATGTTCCGAAAACCGGCGAAAAAGTCTTTCGGCAACTCCCAGTCAAAGGGGAGTTGGGCGCGGAAAGTTTTGCGGCAGGTGCTTGCCTTCTCAACCTTGAGCTGCAGGTGGCCGCTCGACAGTAGCTTCAGGCGACGCGTGTCACGTCCTCTAGTGGCGCTTTCTGTCCAGGCCCAGCAATCGGTAAAGGTGCCGCCCGTATCGACGCGGATGTGCCACTTCATGCGAAAGTAGTCGCATGAAGCAGCTCGCCTTTCAACCCGAAGGCGGACGTCGAGATGTTAAGAGAGAATATCTTTCACGACGTAGGCTTTTTCGACGCCGGTAAGACGCACATCCAGACCCTGATGCTTCACGGAGAGAGCGTCGTGATTGATCCCCAGCTGGTGCATGATTGTGGCGTTGAGATCGCGGATGTGCACCGGATTTTCCGTGATGTTGTAGCAGAAGTCATCGGTGTCACCGTAAATGATGCCCGGTTTGACACCAGCTCCTGTCATCCACGTGCTGAAGCAGCGAGGGTGGTGATCACGGCCATAGCCCTCACTGCTGAGATTTCCCTGTGAATATACCGTCCTGCCAAACTCTCCGCCCCAGATAACAAGTGTGTCATCGAGCAGACCACGCATCTTCAGGTCCTGCACGAGTGCATAACATGCCTGGTCGATGTCTTTGCACTGCTTAGGTAAGTCTCCCTTAAGCTGGTTATGTTGATCCCATCCACGGTGGAAGATCTGGCTGAACAGAACCCCTTTCTCTGCCATCTTTCGCGCCATGAGACAGTTGTAGGCAAAAGTTCCTGGTTTGTGAACATCTGGCCCATACATATCGAGGATGTGCTGGGGCTCATTTGACATGTCAGTGAGTTCCGGCACGGATGCCTGCATGCGGAAAGCCATCTCATATTGTGCGATCCTCGCATGGGTCTCAGCGTCACCCACAGAGCTGTAGTGGAGCTCGTTCAGGTCAGCCAATCCGTCGAGCATAGCACGGCGTGTTGACCTCGCGATTCCGTCTGGATCAGACAGGTAGAGCACAGGATCACCTTTTGATCGCAGGGCTACGCCCTGATGTTTTGATGGCAGAAACCCGGAACCCCAGAGGCGTTGATAAAGAGCCTGTGCATTCTGCCGCCCCGTCCACGATGAGTTTAGGACGACGAAGGAGGGCAGATTCTCATTGCTGCTGCCCAACCCGTAACTGAGCCAGGCGCCCAGGCTGGGATTACCCGGGATCTGATTTCCTGTCTGGATGTAGGTGATGGCAGGGTCGTGGTTGATCGCCTCTGTCCACATACTCTTGATGACCGCGATGTCGTCGACCATCTTCGCCGTGTGCGGGAGCAGCTCGCTGACCCAGCGGCCACACTGCCCATGCTGTTGGAACTCGAAAGGAGATGGCGCGATGGGGAAGCGGGCCTGCCCTGAGGTCATTCCCGTGAGGCGTTGACCATTCCTTACGCTGTCCGGCAGATCCTTATCGAAGTGTTCCTGCAGTTGAGGTTTGTAGTCCCACATATCCAGCTGAGACGGCGCCCCGGACATGAAGAGGTAGATAGCGCGTTTGGCCTTCGGTGCATGGTGGAAGGCTTTCTGCAGAGGGGCTCCACCAGCAGCGAAGCCTGATTTCTGGAAGAGAGACCCCAGGGCGGCTGTTCCCAGACCTGCGGCCGTTTTTCCGAAGAACTGGCGGCGTGTTTCTACCTTCACGTAGTCGTTAAAGTCTTTCATAGGGAGATATAAGTCAGGGGTTAGTTTTTGGTGATCAGCTCATCGAGGTTGAGCAGTTTTGAGCAGAGGAGAGACCAGGAGGCTAGCTCCACAGCCTCTTTGTCTGAGGCAGGAGTGATCGAAAAGTCATCGGTCACATCGTCCATCAGGAAGGCAGCTCCCTGAGCGGGGTCGGATTGGAAGATGGAACGGAACCTCTCCAGAGACTTTTGCAGCTTTTCCGTCTCTTGAGCGCTAAAGGAACGGGAGAGCACCTCTGTGGCCAGGAATTGGAAGCGGTCTGTATCAGAGGCATCCTCGGCAGTTTCCTGAAAGACGCGCTTGGCGAGGAACTTTGCAGCACGGACGTATTGGGGATCGTTCATCAGAACGAGTGCCTGCAGCGGGGTGTTTGTCCGCTCGCGGCGAATCGTGCACACCTCCCGATTCGGAGCATCGAATATAGCAAGGTTAGGTGCGTGGGCGGTGCGCTTCCAGAAGGTGTAGATCGATCGACGGTGCTCCTGATCAGCTCCGGGTTTCCTCCAGAAGTGTGTCGTATTTGATCCGGTAAAACCGACTGAGCGCCAGATGCCCTTCGGCTGATAGGGACGCACAGAAGGGCCACCGATGCGATGCTCCAGCAGGCCTGATACCTGCAGCGCCTGATCACGAATCACCTCGGCATCATGGCGGAGACGCGGGAATCGGCTGAGGTAGCGAGCTTCCAGGTCCCCGGCTAATGAATCAGCTCGGTGATGAGATGATTGCTT